>JAYKIG010000017.1:0-23683 GCA_035286045.1 Cyanobacteriota bacterium
CACCTGAAGGGTCACCCTGCGAATTTTCCACAACCGCCTTGTGCGAGCGGTCCCGCGCTTGCCAGTCCGGCACCACAAAGACTTCAAAAAGCCGACTTCCCAGGAGACATGGCATTCTCCATGAAACCCAGGGGACCTCGGTCGCCATTAGCTTCACACTGTGTTACAGTAGCTTCACATCCGGAAACATTCATGACTGATTCCTCTCCTCGCTTCGGCTTCGTTGCTTTCGCTGAAACCTGGAACGGCCGTCTGGCCATGCTGGGCTTCGTGATCGGCCTGGCCACCGAGCTGCTCACCGGCCAGGGCATCCTTTCCCAGATCGGCTTGGGCTGATTCCTTCGAAGCAAAGAAAGCTCGGGCCACGCCCGGGCTTTTTTGTTGGGGAGGTGGCTGCAACCTCCTAGATCCTCCCCAGTGATCGTCCACCCTGTGGAGGGGCCCTCATCGGAATAACGATCAATCTCATCGGCAGGCGAGCCCATCCCAAACTCCCTCTCCGGGATCTGGATCAGCCGCAGGCTCTCGCCTTCCCCCAGCGCCACCTCGCAGGCCTGCACCCGAACGTCCTGACGGTCCACCTGCCACCGCCCGCCCTCGCGCTGCAGGCTGGCGGTGGTCACTGTGAGGGGGCTCATGGCCAGGGGTGGGGGGCTGGCTGGGGCGGCTGGGCCTCCCGGCGCTGCCGTGGCACCCTCCGGCTCAGGCCCCGCAAACGGATCGCGCCCCAAGGGCGGCTTGGGGTAGCGCGGCGCCCCTGCAACTCCCGCAGCAGCTCCTCCAGTCGCTCCTCGAACAGCCCATCGTTGCGGAAATCCAGCCAGAGGCGCGGGCCACATGGCCGGTCACGATCATGCCCTCGTAGCCAGCGCCACCCTTGCGCTCCTCCGCCTTGGCCACGTAGTTGGCCGTGCACACCATCAGCACCCGATCGGCATCGCGGATGCCGAGATCCATGAACCGCACCACATCGGCGCCATAGGGCAGGTCCCACTGATCCAGGGTCACCTCCACGCCGCCCAGGCGCAGCCGCTCCGCCAGCAGGCGCACCCAGGCCCTGTGGGCCTCGGAATCGTGGGAATAGGAGAGGAACACCCGCGGGGTCACGCCAGCCGGGTTGCAAGCAATGGAGCCATTGTGGGGGAGCAGAGCAGGGAACTGCAGCCCATTCCACTCCTGCTGGTCTGGTCTAGTCTGGTCAGAAGCCACCCACGGTCCTTGTCAGCAGCCCGATCAACCCCGGCGCCTGATCCGGCCAGCCGCACCGTGAACATGCTGGAGGCCAAAACCCACCTCTCCCGGCTGGTGGAGACCATCGAATCTGGCGCCGCCCGGGAGGTGGTGATCGCCCGCAATGGCCGCCCAGTGGCGCGCCTCACCGCCCTGCAGGCCGCCCAGCCGCCACGACGCCTGGGCGTGGCGCGGGGGCAGTTCAGGGCGCCGGAGTCGATCGATGGCGCCCTCCGAGATTGCGGCGCTGTTTGAGCAGATGCCCGGATGTATCGCCGCGTGGGTGAGCACCTGCAGCGCTCTGGAACTGCTTTGGAGAGCCTGCAGGATCACGAAGCAGCAGGATCACCTGCCTCAAAAGCCCTGCTGGGCAGGGGGAGTTTCCTGAAGCAGTCCGCGGCCAGCCTGAAGCGGCTGTGCAAGGACCACGGGATCAAGGGATACTCAAAGCTGCAGAAGGATGCTCTGGCCAAGGTTCTGGAGCGCCATGGTGTGTCTCCACCACCGCCACCCTTGGAGAGCTTCACCAAGAAGGAGCTGATCGCTCTGGTGCGGCAGTTGCTGGGGGAGGGCTGAGGGATGGCCCCCCAGCGCTATTCCGTCACCCCTCACCCCATCGTCCAGCGGCCCGTTTCCACTCGCTGACGGGCGAGGAGCCGCCTGAGTTCATCCAGCGGCTGCAGCGGCTGCCCATCACCGAGGCGCGGCGCTGGCTGGCCAGCATCCCCGAGCTTGGGGAGCTGCTGGATGAGCAGTGGAAGGGCCCAGCCCAACCCCAGTTTCTTTCTGACCACGACGACGAACTGCGCGCGATCGAGCGGGGTTACGGCGAGGCCAAGCGCCCGAAGGACTACCTGGAGGGCTTCACCGCCTATGTGCGCGATCCCGGGAACGAGCTGCCGGCCCTCACCACGGTGCTGCAGCGGCCCTGGGAGCTCACCCGGGCCGATCTGCGGGCGCTGCGTTTGGCTCTGGATGCGCCGGCTACAGCGAAACCACCCTGGCCACGGCCTGGAGGGAAACCACCAACCAGGACATGGCCGCCTCGATCATGGGCTACATCCGCCAGGCTGCCCTCGGTGATCCGCTGGTTCCCTACGAGCAGCGGGTGGAGAAGGCCCTGCAGCGGATCCTGGCCTCCCGCAGCTGGACCACGCCCCAGCGCCAGTGGCTGCAACGGATCGCCAACCAGACCAAGGCGATCACGATCGTGGATCGCGAGGCGCTGGACGACGACCTGCTGTTCTTCAAGCGGGAAGGTGGCGGCTGGCCGCGGCTGAACCGGATGTTCGGCGGCGAGCTGGATGGGGTGCTGCAGCAGTTCCAGCAGGCGGTGTGGGCGGCGTGATGTGGAGGGTTTGGTCAAATCTTGGTATCGACTGCCGCCGGAAGCGATCCATGCGCGCCAAGTTGTTCCGGAACGGTCGAAGCCAGGCGGTGCGGCTGCCAGCGGAATTCCGCTTTGAGGGTACGGAGGTGGAGGTGCATCGCGATCCCGAGAGTGGCGCCGTGGTGCTGACGCCGGTGCGGCCATCGGCCAGCGCCTTGCTGGAGATGAGGGATGCGTTTTTCGAGGGGTTGCAGGACACCCGTCCTGCCGAACCGGTGGACTTCCGCTGATGGCTGCGGGGAACGAGAGGCTGATGCTTGACACCAACGCCGTGAGCGCCTTTCTCCAACGACGCTCGCCGCGCCTGGATACCTGGGTGCTTGAGCAACGTTGTTGACTGTCGGTCATTGTGGCGGCCGAGATCCGCTACGGGCTGGAAAAGCTGCCGGCGCCCACGAGGCTGCAAGAGCTGGCGGAGGCCACCCTCGAGACCCTGGACATCCTGTCCTGGTCGGAAGCCTGCACGAGGATCTACGGCCGGCTGCGTGCCGATCTCGAACGCCATGGCAAGCCTCTTGCGGCGATGGACCTGCTGGTCGCCAGCCACGCCCTGAGCGAGGGCTGCGCCTTGGTAACGGCGGATCAGGCCTTTGCCAACGTGGCCGAATTGCCGCTGGAGGCCTGGTGAAGGCACGGGGTCACGTATCACCAGTACGTGAGAGAGCTCACATATCTGTTGTTCCTGAAGATGGCCAGAGGATCTCAGCGACGAACAGTTCCGAGCGCTGCTCCAGGCGCACCGAAGCAGCCAAGTGGACAACGCCAGCCTGCGCAGTCTCATGGGTTTCGATACCCTCGGCGCCAGTCAGATCCTGCGGCGGCTACGGGATCGGGGCCTGCTGGAGCTGCACTCCGCTGGATCGCAGAGCTTCTACACCCTGGCGCCACGGCTGCGCTCTGCCGAATCCGCCGATCGGGGGGAGCAGCTGGTCCCTTCGTTGTTGGAGGCCATCGCAGGGCTTGGGGTACGTCCAAGAAAGGAACCCCTGCGGCAGGTGGTTGCGGAGCTCTGCGCCGGCCACTGGCGAACCCCTGCCTGGCTGGCGGACCAGCTCAAAATGGAGGCCGGCAATCTTTTCGAGCGCCACCTCGCACCAATGATGAATGAAGGCAGTCTGGAGCGGCGATACCCAGAGACGCCAACCCATCCGAGTCCCTACTTGCTGGCCAATTCCTAATATGTTTACCTGCGTTTTCGGTCCTGGTTGGCCTTGACCAACAGTGCGGTCCGAGAAACTATTCAAGATGGGTGTTATTTGATGGCGGTTTTCGGAGTGGATTTCACCATCTTCTTCCGCCGGCTTTCTTCCATCCCTGAGCACCTTTCCTACCTGGAGGAGAGCTTCTACCTTCCCTGTCCTGTGGAGCTCAATGGGCCCTTGGTCAGAATGGCTGGAGCGCTGCCGCCAGCGCCTCAGCGAGGGTGACGACCCGGGAGCGAGCGCGGCAGCGATGAAACAGGTGAACCCAGCCCTCACCTGGCGCGATTGGCTGATCGCCCCGGCCTATGAACAGGCTGCCCAGGGCGATTTCAGCCTGATTCAGGAGCTGTGGTCTTTAGGATTGGGATCATCCTGGGGGAACGATGACCCGCTACCTGCCTCCAGAAGATCAGCATTGGCAGCCCATCGATGTGAGGGGAATTCCGATGCAGGCCTGTCGTCTGTGGGAAGGCGACTACAACGTGGAATCGGGCTTCTATCGCCTTCCGGCAGGACTGACCATTCCACGCCACCAGCACCTCACCTGGTGCCAGGTGGTCGTGATCCAGGGATCCATGGAGGTGCAGGTTGAGGATGAACCCCTGCACGTGATGCCCGCCGGTGGCACCTATTTCGTGGAACCGGGCGACATCCACCAGGAAACAGCCCGGGAGGACACCCTGTTGATGGTGATCTGCGAAGAAGACCGGCCCGCCATGCGCAAGCCCTTCGACAACCAGGCGTGGGGGTCGTTCTAGGGCGAGCGCACCAGCTCCAGACCCTCCAGACGTCCCGCGAAGCCCTGGTCGTAGCTGCGCTCCACAAACCTGCCGTGCCAGCCTGGGGGCAGCTCCGCCAGCAGGGCTTCGGCGTAGGGATGGCGCCGCACCACCGGCTCCACCGTGTGGGCCGGGTACAGCCGCACCTCCCCTCCGCTCACCCGGCATAGCTCCGCGAGAGCTTTCCGGTGCCACGCCAGATCCAGCCCTTCGCCGGCCATCAGGCCCCCCTCGCTGGACGGGGCATAGGAGATCAGCAGGTGGCCACTGAGCACCAGCGGAAAGCTGCCTTCGGCAAAAGGCAGATGCGGCAGGGCCCCTGCCCGGTAGCTGGTGGGGTAGGCCGCTCGGTCGGCAAGGAAGATGTCCAGGGTGCGCAGGTGTTCCTTGCGGCAGGCCTCCAGATCGAAATCGGGCCGCAGGTCGCCCCCGGCGGCCTGGACCGCCATGGACGTCTCCAGATCCTCGATGGCTTGCCGCCGCAGCTCCTCCAGGGGCAGGTCGTAGAGGGGATCCACGGCCGTCACCTCGCAGCCGTGGCTGCGCAGCAGGGCTGGCAAGGAGCCTGGCCCCCCCGGGCAGTCGAGCACCTTCACCCCGCGCCAGCGCTCCAGTTCCCCCTCCAGGCCAAACATCTTCAGGGCCTGTTCCCCCAGCCGCCCGTAGAACACAACCTTTTGGAATTCCATCAGGCCCGCTCCGATGGCCTGGCCCAGTGGCAGAGCGGGCCCTGGCCGCCGCCGATCGCCAGGGCCTCCCGCAGCGCCGCCTCCACATAGCCCTTGGCCGCCACCACCGCTGCCTCCAGCTCCAGCCCCCGCGCCCGCCCAGCCGTGATGGCCGCTCCCAGGGTGCAGCCGCTGCCGTGGGTGTGGGGGGTGGCAATCGCTGCGTGCGTCATCCACCGGCCCGTGCCCTCCCGCGTCAGCAGGTAGTCGCGGCCGCGCAGCTCCGCCAGAGCGCCGCCCTTGATCAACACCGCCCCCGTCCCCATCGCCAATAGCCGCTCCGCCGCCCGCTCCACATCGTCTGGGCTCTCGATCGGGCAGCTGCTCAGCAGTCGGGCCTCGTGCAGATTGGGTGTCAGCAGCTCCGCCTGGGGCACCAGGGTGCGGCGGTAGGCGTCGATGGCGCCAGGCTCCAGCAGCACCGCCCCGGCGCGGGACACCATCACCGGATCGATGAGCTTGGCCACCGCAAGCGGCGCGATGGCCACGGCGGCGGCTTCGATCAGCGCCGCGTTGAGCAGCATGCCCGTTTTCAGGGCTCCCACCGCCAGATCGCTCACCACCGCCTCGATCTGGGCGGAGAGGGCCTCCGGCGGGAGGCCATCCACCCGTTGCACGCCCAGGGTGTTCTGGGCTGTCACGCAGCTGATCGCCGAACAGCCGTGCACCTGCAGCGCCGCGAACGTTTTCAGGTCGGCCTGGATCCCGGCGCCACCGCCCGAATCGCTGCCACCGATGGTCAGGGCGATGGGGATGGGCCGATGGGTGGGGCCCGCAGAGGAAGGGGTCATGGAGTCCAGTCTCCTACTGCCGCGCCAGCACCTGGCGGATCCAGGGCGATGGATGTCGAAACGGGTTGGCCTGCCTAGCCTCAGGACAACACACTCCCTTCTGTCATGCCCTCCGGTGCCACCTTCAACACCCCTGACGATCAGGAGGTTCTTTCAGGTGATGCCGCCCTCACCCGCCAGGCTCTCCAGGCCGGCCGGCTGAAGGGCCTCACCCAGGCGGAAGGGATCGTGATGATCGTGCTGGGTCTCCTGGCCCTCCTGTTCCCTGTGATCGCCTCCGCGGGGGTCACGGTGATGGTGGCGGTGGCCTTTCTGGTGGCGGGCCTGATGGGTTGGATCGATACCTTCACCCGCGGACGGCGCCTCACCCGCTGGCATGGCCTGCTGCGCCTGATCGTGGCCAGCCTCTTCCTCTATGCAGGCCTCTGGATGCTTCTGCAGTTCAAGGCCGGCGTGGTGCCCGCTGCCACCCAGATCAAGGCCCTGGCCACTGCCGTGGGCCTGGTGTTCCTCTTCGAGGGCGTCGTGATGTCGATCCTGGCCCTCGGCCATCAGCGGATCAAGGGCTGGGGGTGGGGCCTGCTCAATGGCGTGGTCACCCTGGTGCTCGGCCTGATGATCCTCACCATGAGCCCCGCCGGTCTGCTCTCGGTGCTGGGCTTGCTGGTGGGCATCAGCTTCCTCTTCAGTGGCTTTGATCTTCTTGGTTTCAGTGCCCGTCTCCACAACCCCACCGCCATCCCGCCCGGATCTCCCTCGTCCGAATCGTCCCTCTCTTAGGTGTCGTCAGGGTGGCTGATCTCTTCAGCCACCACCGCGACCAGACCCTGGCCCGGCTGGCTCCTCTGGCAGAGCGCCTGCGCCCCCGCACTCTCGACGACTTCGTGGGTCAGGAGGCCATCCTCGGCCCCGGGCGGCTTCTGCGGCGGGCCATCAGCGCCGATCGGGTGGGCAATCTCATCCTGCACGGCCCCCCGGGCACGGGCAAAACCACCCTGGCCCGCATCATCGCCGGCTGCACCCGCGCCCACTTCAGCAGCCTCAACGCCGTGCTGGCGGGGGTGAAGGATCTGCGCCTCGAGGTGGAGGCCGCCAAGGAACGGCTCGCCCACCATGCCCTGCGCACGATCCTCTTCATCGATGAGGTTCACCGTTTCAACAGCGCCCAGCAGGATGCCCTGCTCCCCTGGGTGGAGAACGGCACCCTCACTCTCATCGGCGCCACCACGGAAAATCCCTATTTCGAAGTCAACAAGGCGCTGGTGAGCCGCTCGCGCCTGTTCCGCCTGGAGCCCCTCGAGCCGACCGCCCTGCGCCATCTGCTGCAGCGCGCCCTCAGCGATCCCAAGCAGGGCTATGGGGGCCGCTCCATCACAGTGACGCCGGAGGCGGAAGCCCACTGGCTGGATGTGGCCAATGGGGACGCCCGCAGCCTGCTCAATGCCCTGGAGCTCGCTGTGGAAACCACCGAGCCTGATGCCGATGGGGCCATTGCCATTGATCTGACGATCGCAGAGGAGTCGATCCAGCAGCGGGCTGTGCTGTACGACAAGCAGGGAGATGCCCACTTCGACACCATCAGCGCTTTCATCAAATCCCTACGGGGTTCGGACCCTGATGCGGCCCTCTTCTGGCTGGCTCGGATGTTGGAAGCTGGAGAGGATCCCCGTTTTCTCTTCCGCCGCATGCTCATCGCCGCGGGGGAAGATGTGGGCCTGGCCGATCCCCAGGCCGTGGTGGTGGTGGAGGCCTGCGCGGCCAGCTTTGAGCGGATCGGCCTTCCGGAAGGCCTCTACCCCCTCGCCCAGGCAGCGCTCTATCTGGCGAACACGGAGAAGAGCAACAGCACCCTGGGTCTGTTCGATGCGCTCAAGGTGGTGCGCCAGGTCCAGAAGCAACAGGTGCCCCCCCATCTGCGGGATGCCCACCGTGATGGGCAGGCCTTCGGCGATGGTGTGGGCTATCGCTACCCCCATGCCTATGCGGAACATTGGGTTGCGCAGCAATATCTCCCTGCGGCCCTTCAGGGGCAGGTGTTCTGGCAGCCCGGTGCCCTCGGGTGGGAGGGGCAGCGGCAACTGCCCCTACGCCAGCGTCGGGCCGCCCAGCTGGCGGCCGTGGCTGAGCAGCAGGAGGAGCTGGATGCTTTTCTAAGCTCCAGCCCTGAGGATCCCTTGCTGCAGCGTTGGCTGGCCCGCCAGGCCGCCGCGGAGGGGGAGCGGCTCGATCTCCTCCGCCAGCGCTTCTGGGGGGATCGCCATCCGGGGCGCCTGGATCGGGTGCTGGTGCTCCAGGCCCGATCCCTCCTCTGGGCTCTGGACCCCATCCGGGAGGCCACGGAGGGAGAGGTGTGGATCACGGTGGAGCGCCCGGAGGAGATGGAGCGCCTGGAGGCCCAGGTGCAGATCCTTGATCCCCTGGTACGCCCCCAGCTGATGGTGGTGCCCCGCGATCGCCCCCAACCGCTTGCTGACCTTCTCCAGCCTGGGGGCCGCTTCGAATGGATCGTGGGGCGCCAGCCCGACCTGCCCACCGACACCCTGGAGTGGACCGCAACCCTCTCGGCGCTGGCGGCCCCGGGCGCCCACCTGCGCCTGCTGTTCAGCCAGCCCCGGATCGGTCCGGCATCCGCTCTGCTCGCCCTGCCGCGCTCCACCGGCAGAGCTCAGCCATTGCTGGAGCGGGCTGGGAAGCTCGAAGCGCAAGGACTGGAGCATCAGGAGCTCGTTCCCACCAGGTGGGTGTCCGCGCTGGAGCAGCAGGGGTGGCAGCTCCAGCACCAGGCATGGGAGGAATCCCTGGAGCTTCAACTGACGGAACGTCTCCTGGAGCGTTGGTTTGGCCCCCTTGTTCCCTATCGCGCTTCCCTGGTGGCTGCCGGCTGGACCCCTCAGGAGATTGGAGCGCTACGAGCGCTGTTCGCTGCCCATCTCGGTGGGCGCCTGCCCCAGCTGCTGCGCCATGGGGTGCTGGTGGGCCGTTGGCCGGAGGCCATGCCCCCACAAAAAAACCCCGGCCGTGGCCGGGGCAGGAAGGCATGAGCCAGGACTCACCAGAGGCCGCGGATCGGCTCGGGGGCAGGAGCGGGAGCGGGAGCGGGAAGCCTCACTTCGGCCACGGGATCCACCAGCTGGTTGGCCTGGATGCAGGCGGGAAGGAACACATACCAGGACAGCAGAGAGGTGCACTGGCCGGTGCCTGGCTTGCAACCGCTGTTGTCGGTGCAGAGAGCTTGGGCGCCGGTGTAGGTGTTGCAGAAATCGGCCAGACGGAAGTCGACGGGGAGGGCCCTCATGATGCCCGCAGCGGAGATGGAACCATCGACAGCGTCAGCGATGATCGCCGCACGCAGTGCCTGCACTGCGTAGGTGTTCATGCTGTAGTAGGGGAAATAGCTGGTGGTGGCCTTCTTGAGGAACTTCACTCCGGCATCGGAGTAGAGGAAATCCGAAACGCCGACGACATCCACGTCGTAGGTCTTGTTGAAGCCATCGCGCACTTCCTTCGCAGACCAGCCGGAGCGGGCCAGGCCGCCGGCCAGACCACGATCGGTGACATCACCGGTCTTGAGGAAGGTGTCGAAGGCTGCCTGGTTGGTGGACCAGACGGCACCGCCGGTATTCCAGCGGACGGGATTGGTGGCAGCTTGAACTGACAGGGGGACAACGGCAACAGTCAGGGCCGTTCCCACTGTGAGACCAGCGAGCAGACGCTTGAACACGGGAGGTTGGAAGTCGACTTCTTTTCAAACCTAGCCACATGTTTTGCATTTGTCTGTCTTGGAACGGCAATTTATGGGCCGCACACCTCATGCTTTCTTCGCTGAACTGTCCCCTGTCCCTGCTTGCCCCCTAGGCTCTTTACGCCCTTCCGTTCTGTGCCATGGCCCTCGCGATCGGTGATCTGGCCCCCACTTTTGCCCTGCCCGATCAGGATGGCAAGCCTGTTGAGCTGGCTTCCTTCCGAGGAAAAAGAGTGGTGATTTACTTTTATCCCAAGGACGACACCCCCGGCTGCACGAAAGAAGCCTGCAACTTCCGAGACCGCTGGAGCACCCTGCAGGAGCAGGGCATTGTGGTGCTGGGGATCAGTAAGGACGGCGCCTCCAGTCACGGCAAATTCATCAAAAAGTTCGACCTGCCCTTCACGCTCCTCACGGATGGAGAACCCTGCCCTGTGGCGACGGCCTACGAGAGTTACGGGCTCAAGAAATTCATGGGGCGGGAATACATGGGCATGATGCGCCACACCTTCGTCATTGATCCCGAGGGCAGGCTCGAGCGGATCTACACCAAGGTGAAAGCTGAAACCATGGCGGATGACATCCTGGCCGACCTGGCCCTCGCCTAGATCCCCTGCCCCTTCAGACGTGCCTCAGGGAGCGGGCCTGAGCCGGGCCAGGCTCTCCAGGCAGAGCAGGGGGCGGTGGGCCACGGAAAGGCCGAAATGCTCCAGCTCTGCAGCTCCCCGCTCGTAGAGCAGCCCGCCGTCCCCCCCTGTAAACACCACCCATTGGCAGCCAGCTTCCCTGGCTGCCGCGGTGATGGCCGACACCAGCCCCCGCTCCACCCCCACCTGCATGGCCGCCGCCGTAGCCCGAGGCCAGGCGGGATCCGCAGAAATATTTCTGCCGTCGTCCCCTTCAAACTCCTCCTCCCGGGAGTGGTTCAGGATCTGGGGAATCAGGTTGGTGCCCTGGCCCATGGCCTCCAGCTGTAGCCGGAGACCCGCCAGCAACCGTCCCCCTCGGAAGGTTCCGCCCCCATCCACCCGGGTGAGGCTCAGCACCGTTCCCCCATCCACCACCAGCACGGAGGCCCCCACCCCCTGCCAGGCCTCCCACCCCGCCAGGGCCCGGTCCACCCCCAGCCACGGCGGGCATCCCAGGAGCGGCACATCCGCCAGAGCAACCTGCCGCTCTGCTGGGCAGATCCTGGAATCAGGGCTCGGCCCCACCGCTGCCCAGGCCAGGGGCGGCGCACCCTCCCTGCCCACATCGGAGACCGCCCGATCCCAGCCGCGCAGCTGTCCATCCATCCCACGCTCGGCCCAGTGCCAGCGGCTGTTGCCCACGAGGAGCCAGCGAGCCGTTGGGCCGAGGGTCAAATGCCTTCGCCCATCAGGCCAGGGAGGTGAATGCCGCACTCCTGCTTGAGTCCCCCGAAGCGGGTGGCCCGACCGGAGCGGTCGCCGTCATCGGCGGCGCTGCTGTGCCAGTCGCCTACAGTGGAATACCCCTGGGCGAAGAGGGGGTGCTGGGGCAGCTGATGGCGCTCCATGTAGTAATAGATGTCCTTGGTGGTCCAGGACAGGAGCGGCCGCAGAGACCACAGGCCCCGTATCGGATCGAAGGGCGTCATCGTGCGGCGGTGGTCGGTCTGACCTCCCCGCACGCCGCTTCCCCAGCAGCTCACATGGCCCTCCCGCAGGGCCCGATCCAGGGGATCCACCTTGCGCAACTGGTTGTAGAGGGAGAGGTCTTCCACTCTTCCGCTCTCCCAGAGCTTCCCGTGGAGCGCCTCCATCCGGGCTGCGGACATCTCCGCCTGCACCACCTTCAGATTCAGGGGCAACCGTTGGCGCAGCTCTTCGGCGTAGCGGTAGGTTTCCTCTGGTAGGTAGCCCGTGTCGACCCAGATCACAGGCACTCCCTCACCGCCCCGGGGTTGCCCCAGTTCGGTGATCATGTGCAGCAGAACGGCGGCCTGGATGCCGAAGCTGGTGGTGAGACAGAACCCTTCGCCGAAGGTGTCCAGGGCCCAGGCCAGGCGCTTTTCCGCTTCCAAGGGCTCCAGATGGGCCCTGGCCGCAGCAAGATCGATGGGTGTGCCGTTCGCTGCCGCTGGATAGCCGGCCGTAGGGGAGGGGTTGCCTTCTGCAACACCCATGGCGGCTGGGGCGGCTTGGGGGGAAGGAAACCGGCTCATGAATCCATCATGCCCCGGAAGCGAGCACCAGCCATGGGCTGGTTATGGTGATGCTATGCCTGAAAAGCCCGTGGTGATCGTTGGGGGTGGGTTCGGGGGCCTCTACACCGCCCTGGCCCTCGCCTCCTGCACGCACCACCCCCCCGTGCTTCTGATCGAACCCAACGATCGCTTCCTTTTCCTACCCCTTCTCTACGAACTTCTGAGCGGCGAGCTGCGGGCCTGGGAGATCGCTCCCCGCTACGACAACCTCCTCGCCGGAGCCGGGGTGGGTTGGCTTCAGGACCGGGTGGTGAGCATCCACACCGACGATCATGAGATCCGCACCGCTGGCGGCAGCCGGCTCTCCTACTCCGCCCTGGTGCTGGCAACGGGATCCTGCGAGAACAACACGGTGGTTCCCGGGGCGGCGCAGCACGGGCTCACGTTCCGTTCCCTGGCCGATGTGGCTCGCCTTCAGCAGGTGATCGAGGATCTGGGCCGCCGCCAGAGCCCCCTGCAGCGCCTGGCGATCGTCGGTGCTGGGCCCACTGGGGTGGAGCTGGCCTGCAAGGTGGCCGACATGCTCCAGGGCGTCTGCGTCGTGGAGCTCATCGATCAGGGCGATCAGGTGCTGCCCGAAGGTCGGGCCTTCAACCGGGAACAGGCCCTCTCGGCGTTGCGGCGCCGTGATGTGCGCGTGCGGCTCCGCACCCGGGTGGAGGCCGTCGCGGCCGACCGCCTCACCCTGATGCTCCCGCCCGCTGCCGAAGGCCTCTCGCCCACACGGGAGGAGATCCCCGTCCGGGCCGTCATCTGGACGGCGGGCCTGCGGTTTCAGCCCCCGGCCCTCAGTCCCTCCCCCGCCCTGGATTCCATGGGTCGGTTGCAGTGCCACGACGATCTGCGGCTGGAGGGACACCGGGAGGTGTTTGTCGTGGGAGATCTGGCTGCGGTGCCCGGCCCTCCCACCGATCCGGGTCGCCAGCCCCCCTCCACGGCCCAGGTGGCCTTCCAACAGGCTCCGGTGGCAGCCCGCAACGTGTTGCACGCCCTGGCTGGGGAACCCCTGGATCCCTTTGCCTGGAACGACCTGGGGGAAATGCTCAGCCTCGGCAAGGGGGAAGCCTCCCTCACGGGCGGGGGCCTCACCCTCGCCGGTGCACCGGCCTTTGCCATCCGCCGTCTGGCCTACCTCACCAGGCTTCCAGGCCTGCCCCAGCAGCTGCGGGCGGCGGCTGGTTGGCTGGCCGATCGTTGATGGCCACCATCCCCCCATCCTGGCCCAGGCCTCAGGGGCTGCTGCTCGATGCGATGGGCACCCTGATCACCCTGCGGGAGTCGGTGGGCACCACCTATGCGGCCGTGGCGAGGGAGCACGGCCTGGCTGCCGATCCTGCGGCCATCGATGCCCTCTTTCCCCAGATCTACCGTGCGGCCCCACCCCTGGCCTTCTCCCTGAGCGACCCCCAGGCGTTGCTCGAGGCGGAGCGCAACTGGTGGGGGGAGCGGATCCGGGAGGTTTTCGAAGCGACAGGCCTACCAGAGGTGCTTCCCCCGGGGTTGGTGACAGACCTCTTTGATCGTTTTGCGGAGCCCAAGCTCTGGAGCGTGTATCCAGACGTGCCCGACCATCTGGCCGCCTGGCACCAGCAGGGCCTGCGGCTAGCGGTGGTGAGCAATTTCGATCGCCGTCTCCATGGTCTGCTCGCGTCCCTCGGGTTGAGTCCCTGGCTGGACGTGGTGATCGTATCCAGTGAGGTGGGGGCGGCCAAACCCTCCCCTCTGCCGTTCCAACGGGCTCTGGAAGCTCTGGATCTCCATCCCCATCAGGTGTGGCATGTGGGCGATCAGCCGGAGGATGGGGAAGGGGCCGCCCGGGCGGGCGTGCCCTGCCTCCTGCTGAGGCGATGAGGCAGGGGGTGCTGCTGGGCCGCACCGACGGGTTGCGTCCATCGGTTCGCCACCGGCTGGAGGAGCTGCTCCATCGGCGCCATCCCCCGGATGCCCTCGCCGATCTCCTCACCCTGCAGCGCCTGGGAAAGGAGGGGGCGGCACTGGAGGTGCCTCTCACCCTGGTGGTGGATGACCGTGGGCTGCCCCGGGCCCTTTGGGTGGGAGAGCTGGAGTCGGCCCGCCAGATCCTGGAGCGCCTGGCCGGGGTGTCCCGCCGCCAGGTGCGGGTGGGTCGCCTGCTCACCTGTGCCGGGTCGGCCCGCCAGCCCGTGTTGCAGCCCGGCCATCGGGAAGGGTTGGTGGGCCTGGATCTGGCGGCCCGCTGCTGGTTGCGGTTCGGGCCGATGCCCTCCGCCGGTGGGCCCCAGCGGGCCCGGCTCTGTCTTCCCTCCCCAGACGCCGACTCCTCCTGGAGCACCAAGGAGGACGGCGACTTGGCAGACCTCTGCCGGCACGAGCTTCCCCTGGCTGAGCCCCCTCCAGATGGGGCCAGTTCCTCCCCGGCACGCCCCTCCCAGGCTGGCGTCGATGGCCGGGGAGCGCCCAGGGAGAGGGTGTTGCTGTTGGTGCTCAGCCAGGAGGAGCTGCCGCTCCAGCTGGAGCAGCGCATCGCCGAACTCGAGGGCCTGGTGCGCAGCGCCGGTGCGGAGCCCGTGGGCGTGGTGGTGCAACGCCGCACCGGGGGGGGCGCCAGCCTTTGGGGGGAGGGAAAGCTGCGGGAGGCGGCCCTGCAAGCACGGCGGTTGCAGGCCACCCTGGTGGTGACGGATAGGGAGCTGACGCCTGGCCAGATCCGTCAGATGGAGCGGAGCCTGGCCGTGCCGCTGAGTGATCGCAGCGAGCTCATTCTCGACATCTTCGCCCAGCGCGCCGCGAGCGCGGCCGGCCGCCTGCAGGTGGAACTGGCCCAGCTGCGCTATCGCCTCCCCCGCCTCACCGGCCGCGGGGTGGCCCTCTCCCGGCAGGGAGGTGGTATCGGCACCCGGGGGCCCGGCGAAACCCAGCTGGAGAAGGATCGTCGAGCGATCGCCCGGCGCATGGATCGCCTGCAGCGGGAGGTGAAACGCCTGGAAGCCCATCGCGCCCGCCTTCGCCAGGCCCGGCGCGGGGTGTGCCGCCTGGCTCTGGTGGGATACACCAATGCCGGCAAGAGCTCCCTGCTCAATGCCCTCAGCGGAGCGGCGCCAGAGGATGGGGTGCTGGTCGAGAATCAGCTCTTCGCCACCCTGGATCCCACCACCCGCCGGATCAACCTCGACTCCCAGGGCCAGAGTGTGGAGGAGCCGATCCTGCTCACCGACACGGTGGGCTTCATCCGCCACCTGCCCCCGGCCCTGATGGAGGCCTTCCGCTCCACGTTCGAGGAGGCCCTGGATGCGGATGGGCTGTTGCTGGTGGTCGACCTCGCCGATCCCGCCTGGCCCGAGCAGCTGGCCACGGTGCGCGCCGTTCTCAAGGATCTCCATGCGGAGCGCCCCCTGAGAGTGATTGGCAACCAGATCGACCGTTGCCCCGCCGGTGAACTGGATCGGGCCAGGGCCCTGGAGCCTGAGATGCTCTTTGTGTCGGCCACGGCGGATCTGGGCTTGCGCCATCTGTGCCAGCTCCTTGTGGCCTGGGCAACCGACCTTGCCGCTGTGACAGGATCGGAATGATGTCCTGATCCACCCGCCATGCCCCTTCAGCTCGGCGACACCGTTCCTGATTTCACCCAGGAGTCCCAGCTGGGTCCAATCAATCTCTACGATTTTGCCGGCGACCATTGGGTGGTGCTCTTTTCCCACCCGGCCGATTACACGCCGGTGTGCACCACGGAACTGGGAGAAGTGGCACGCCTGCGTCCGGAATGGGAGAAGCGCCATGTCAAAACTCTGGCCCTGAGCGTGGATACGGCGCAGAGCCATCTCGGTTGGATTGGTGATATCAATGACACCCAATGCACCATTGTTGACTATCCGATCCTGGCAGATTCTGATCGCAGGGTGAGTGATCTATACGGCATGATTCATCCCCAATCCCTCAGTAATCTCACCGTCCGATCGGTGTTCATCATCGACCCAAACAAAAAACTCCGCTTGCAGATCACTTACCCCGCCAGCACCGGCAGGAATTTTCAGGAGATTCTGCGTGTGATCGATTCCCTCCAGCTCACAGATCATTACCAGGTGGCCACCCCGGTGAACTGGAAGCAGGGCGAAGATTGTGTGGTGGTGCCCTCCATCCCCACGGAGGAGGCTCGGGCCAAGTTTCCCAAGGGTGTTACTGAGATCCGCCCCTATCTGCGGATGACACCCCAGCCCAATTAAGGGGTGGCCGGCATGACCCAGTGGTGGCAATGGCAGGACAGTTCCGCCCAGGATGTGTCCAACAGCTTTGCGGTGATCGGGGTGGGCCGCTTTGGCAGCGCCGTCTGCCGGGAGCTCACCCGCGCCGGGGCGGAAGTGCTGGCGATTGATCTCAATACGAGGGCGATTGATGAGTTGCTCCAGGACGAAACGGGCATCGAAGCCCGCATCGTCGACTGCACGGATGAGGATGCTCTCAGGGCGGCGGGAGCCCTCGACGTGGGCACCGTGGTGGTTGCCATCAGTGAACCGATCGAAGCCAGCATCACAGCCACCCTCATCGTCAAGGACGCCCCCGAGACCAGGGTGCAACAAGTGATTGCCCGGGCAACCAGTGATCTTCACGAAAAGATGCTGCGGCGGGTGGGGGCGGACAGGGTGGTGTTCCCCTCCAAAATGCAGGGAACCCGCCTGGGCCAGGAGCTGGTGCGCCCCAATCTCCTGGAGCGGCTTCGCCTGGACGACTCCAACAGCATTGAGGAGATCAAGGTTCCCCAGGTGTTCATCGGCCAGTCCCTGCGCGATCTCAACCTCCGCAAGACCTATCGGGTGAACGTGCTGGCCGCTGGAGCCGCCAATCAGCTGATGGTCAATCCGCCGGCCTCCCACGTGCTTCGAGAGGGAGAGGTGCTGGTGGTGATGGGCAGCGCGGAAGCGCTTGAGGCCCTCCCCAGCCGCTGACCACCATGTGGGTTGTAGGGCTGATGAGCGGCACCAGCGCCGACGGAGTGGATGGCGTGCTGGCCGAATTCCAGGGGTCCCCCAGCCGTCCCCGCTGGCGGCTGGCCCAGGCCATCTCCATTCCCTACCCGGATGACCTCCGGGCCCAGCTCATCCGCTACGGCCAGGGTGATCCCCTGCCTGCCTCAGCGGTGCTGGATCTGGTGGAACGGCTCACGGAGGTGCAGGCGGAAGCGGCGCGGGCCTGCGATCCCCATGGTCGGGCGGAGCGGGTGGGCTGCCATGGGCAGACCCTCTGGCACCGTCCCCCGGAGGAGGGCCGGGCCGGGGCCAGTTGGCAGGCCCTGATGGGGCCCTTGCTGGCCGAACGGCTCGGTTGCCCGGTGGTGTTTGATTTCCGCGCGGCTGATCTTGCCCTGGGGGGGCAGGGCGCTCCCCTGGTGCCCGCCACGGATGCGGCCCTCTTGGGGGGCATCGATGGCTGGCGCGCTGTGCTCAATCTGGGGGGGATCGCCAACCTCACCCTGATCCCGCCAGGCCAGGGTCCCGATCGCCATCAGCCCGTGCGGGGGTGGGACTGTGGGCCTGCCAACACGCTGATCGATCTGGCGGTCCATCAGTTCAGTGAGGGCCGACTGCGGTTTGATCAGGAGGGGGGCTGGGCGAGGCAGGGCCGCATCCTGGAGTCGGTGCTTGCCACCTGGCTCCGGGAGCCATACCTGAGCCAGCCCCCACCGAAATCCACCGGCAGGGAGCTCTTTGGCGCAGAGGATCTGGCACGTCGGCTGCGGGTCCTGAGGGAGCAGGACGAGCCGGCATCCCCGGCGGATGCCCTGGCCACGCTCACCGCCTTCTCAGCCGCTGCCGTGGCCCAGGATCTGCGCCATGGTCCACCACCGCTGGAGCTCCTCGTGGCTGGAGGCGGAACCCGCAATACCGTTTTGATGGAGCAGCTCAGAAGGCGTTGCCGTGGCGTGATGGTGCGGCCCCTCTCCGAGCTCGGCATCGGCGATCTGGAGCGGGAAGCTCTGGGCTTTGCCCTCCTTGGCTGGTGGCATGCCCTGGGTTACCCAGGCTCCCTTCCCTCCGTCACGGGTGCCCGAAGCCCTGCCGTGCTGGGGGTGTGCGCCAGCCCTGCCGCCCGTAGGGGTGGATAGGGCAGGAGGGCAGAAGGCTTCAGGTGTCTCGGGGGCGTTGCAGCCGCAGGCGCCTTGGGGCTCCCCGGAGCCGGGAGGGTCGGGCCTGTTCCTGACGTTCGAGCACTTCGCGAAAACGTTCTGTGTGGCGCCGGGGTTCGCTGGCGCGATCGCGGCTGCGTTGCCGCTCCCGCGCCTCCACCCCCTGTTGAATGAGCACCTTGGCCATGTTGCTGATGGTGCGGGAGTCTTCCTCAGCCAGGGCCGCTAGGCGCTCACAGAGCTCTTCTGGCAGCACCACCTGAATGCGAGGCGATTTGGGGCGCCCGCTGGAAGAGGTCTGACGGGTCGCCACGACCGCGGGATCGGATCGGATAAGAAGAAGTGTACAGAGTTAGTCAAGGGTAGTATCCAGCAGTATAGTTGTGGAACTGGTCCACGACCCCATGGCTCGCACCGCTTCCGCTGTCACTTCCCCCTCCCCCTCCCCCTCCCCCTCCCCCTCCCCCGCTCGGGCCGCCAAGCCCCGCACCCGCACCATGCGTCCCCGGCGGACGGCGGAGCGCAGCGATGTGCTCGTGTCGGCGGTGATCAGCACCTATCTCCTCACCCACCTGCACCACGTGCTGCAACGGGCGGAATACGGCGCACAGCAGGAGGGCCATGCGGGTCTGGCGGCCAATTACGCCCAGCTGCGCAAGGTGCTCTGTCTGGACGCCCGCAGCATGGAAGATGCCTCAGCCAGCGGGCTCGCGGAGGACGGCAAACCCCTGGCCGCCTGAATCAGTCACCAGAAAGAGGGGCCACCGGGACGCGATAGCGTCGTGGTTCATGGATGCGCCCGATGACTGCTGCCAACGCCGCTGCGCTCTACGCCCGGATCAGTCATGATCCCCAGCTCACCCAGTCCCTCTTCCGGCAGGCCTTACAGGATCCCAGCGGTGCCCTGCGCCGGATTGTGGAGATCGGCGCGGAACAGGGACTCGTCGTCACCCCTGAGGAGGTGAGCCACCACATTGCCGGGTTGGAGGACAGCGCTACCAAGCAGTGGCTCCTCAAGGCCCGGGGCGGCCTCTGAACCGACCAGGCTGTCCTGATCGAGTCGCTGGTGGGAGGCAGGGGTCGGCAGGGTGCGTTGACGCCGGTGCACACCACCGCCTCCCGCCCAGCTGAAGAACAGCCAGTAGCTCACGAGCGCCAGGCCGGCGGCCACAACCAGGGCGGCCAGTTGTTCCAGGCGCTTCATCATGCTGCATCCTCCAGCCCCAGTCTGCCTGACTCTGCTTGCGAGGATGGGTCTTCTTCTCCCTTCCTCCGTGCTGCGCCTCGAACGCATCAGCAAGATCTATCCCACCGGTGAAGTCCTCAAAGAGGTGAGCTGGGAGGTGAAGCAGGGCGATCGCATCGGCCTGGTGGGCGTGAACGGAGCGGGGAAATCCACCCAGATGCGCATCCTGGCGGGCCTGGAGCAACCCACCACGGGCCAGGTGCTCCGCCAGGGTGAGCCACGCATCGCGTTTTTGCAGCAGGAATTCGATGTGAATCTCCAGCGCACGGTGCGGCAGGAGCTGTTTCAGGCCTTCAGTGAGGCCGCTGCTGTGCTCAATGCCCAGGCTCAGGTGGAGACCGCCATGGTCTCCGAGCGCGCCGCACAGGATCCAGACCATCTGCAGGAGCTGATTGAGGAACTGGGCCGACTGCAGATTCGCTTTGAAGCGCTCCATGGTTACGAGCTGCAGGCCCGGATCGACCGGCTCCTCCCCTCCATTGGTTTCTCCCTGGAGGATGCCGAAAAGCTGGTGGGCGACTTTTCCGGTGGCTGGCAGATGCGGGTGGCCCTGGGCAAGATCCTTCTGCAGGAGCCGGATGTGTTGCTGCTCGATGAGCCCACCAACCATCTCGATGTGCAAACCATCGAATGGCTGGAGAGCATCCTGCTGAGCCAGGAACTGCCCCTGGTGGTGATCAGCCACGACCGCACCTTCCTGGATCGTGTGTGCAACCAGATCGTGGAGACGGAGCGGGGGGTGTCACGCCACTACCTGGGCAACTACAGCCAGCATCTGGAGCTGAAGGCCTTGGAAAGTTCGGCCCAGCAGGCGGCCTTCGAGCGCCAGCAAAAGGAGCTGGCCAGCCAGCAGGCCTATGTAGACCGTTTCCGGGCCAGTGCCACCCGCAGCACCCAGGCCAAGAGCAGGGAAAAACTGCTCCAGAAAGTGGAACGGATTGAAGCTCCCACCGAGGAGGTGGCCGGGCCCCGCTTCCGCTTTCCCCCCGCCCCCCGCTCCGGGCGCCGGGTGGCCCACCTGGCCAATCTCACCCACGCCTATGGCGAGCGGATCCTGTTTCTCGGGGCTGAGCTGGAGATCGAGCGGGGAGATCACATCGCCCTGGTGGGGCCCAATGGGGCGGGTAAGTCCACGCTGTTGCGCCTGTTGATGGGATTGGAGATCCCTCTCGAGGGTGAAGCCAGCCTTGGGGAGCACAACGTGATTCCCGCCTACTTCGAGCAGAACCAGGCCGAGGCCCTGAATCTGGATAAGGAGGTGCTGGCCACGGTGTTTGAGGCCGTGCCGGATTGGACCCAGAGCCAGGTGCGCTCTTTTCTAGGGCGCTTCGGGTTCAGCAACGAAGCGGTGTTCAAGGAGGCCGGCATGCTCAGTGGTGGGGAGAAGGCTCGCCTGGCCCTGGCCCTCTTGCTCCTGAGACCCACCAATCTGTTGCTCCTGGATGAGCCCACCAACCACCTCGACATCCCCGCCAAGCGCATGCTGGAGGAGGCCCTAGGCAGTTACGAAGGTGCGGCGGTGCTGGTGTCCCACGACCGGGCGTTTGTGTCCAAGGTGGCCAACCGCATTGTGGAAGTCCGGGATGGGGAGCTGGTGCTCTACCGGGGCGACTTCGCCTACTACCTGGCCAAGAAACAGGAGGAGGCGGAACAGAAGGAGCGGGAGGAGCAAGAGCAGGCACGCCTGGCCAAGCGGGACGCCAACCGCCAGCGTCAAAAGCAGCGGGATCAGGGGCGTCGTTCCAAAAGCCAGCCCGTTGTGCCCGGTTGATGAGGATTTCGCCATCAGAAAACGTCCAGCCGAAAAGGACACTTCTTCGACTTTCCTTGCGTCCTGACGGGATGTGGCCTGCATCCCGTCTTCCCTGGGATCCCGCAGCCACCCCGTCGGGGCAAGGGATTGGCGAGCTTGCTATCCGATGGCCTCAGGCTGCCCCCTGCGTGAGAGCCAGGAGCTTGTCGCTCCTGGCTGACCCTCTTCCAACGGAGCGAGCGTTGATTTGCTGACCCGGACTTAACACTTGTCGCATCGGCTACGTGACCGCTTGAAACAGTTCGTAGCTTGAAGTGACGTACAGGAGGTGCTGCCATGTCCGAACCACTCGCCCTCACCCTCGGGCAAAAGTTCGAGCTGGAGCGCATGACTCGGGCCATCGATGCCACTGCTGATCCCCAGGCGCTCCGGGGCCTGGCGAAGCAGTTGCTTCAGGCCTGGCACAGCCAGAAAGCGGCCACCCAATGGGTGATGCGTCAGCAGCTGGGGGCGCCTCCCGTGGTTGCCCCCAGCGTTGCTCCCGGGGCAGAGAAGCCCCAGCCCATGCCCAGGCTCACCAGCCTGGATATCCTCTGAAACGCGCGGATTCCTCCTCAGCTGGCCATTTCACCAGGGGTGACAGGCACCTGGATCGGTTGCCCCCCCCTGAGGATCGTCAGGCGCAGGGAGCGTCCCACTCCGGCCCGTTCCACCGCACTGATCACATCGCTCGGGCCCGTGATCCGGGAGCCATCCACTCCCGTGATCACGTCTCCCGGACGCAGACCGGCTGCAGCAGCAGGCCCTCCCGGTTGAACCGCCACCACCCTGGCGCCGTTCTGGAGATCGTTGCCCTGGTCGCCGCGCACCACATCCAGCCCCACGCCGATCACGGGGTGGCTGGCCCGGCCCGAGGTGATCAGCTGGCTGGAGATCTGGCGGGCGCGGTTGATGGGGATGGCAAACCCCAGTCCTGCCCCTGGGCCCGAGCGCACGAGGGTGTTGATTCCCACCACTTCCCCATTGGCATTCAGCAGGGGGCCGCCCGAATTTCCTGGATTGATGGCGGCATCGGTCTGGATCAGATCCAACCGCTTGTCGAGAATGCCGAGCTTTCGGGCGTTGCGGTTGAGGCTGCTCACAATCCCCAGGGTCACCGTGTTGTCGAGTCCGTAGGGGTTGCCTACCGCAATCGCCCAGTCGCCCACCTGGAGGCTGTCGGAATTGCCCAGGGGCGCCACGGGCCAGGGGCCCTGTCCCTGCAGTCGGACGACGGCCAGATCGGTGAGCCGGTCGCGACCCACGACCCTGCCCTCCACCCGTCTGCCGTTCTGGAGCCCCACGGTCACCCGCTCTGTCCCTTCCACCACATGGGCGTTGGTGAGGATCGACCCATCGCTCTGAAAGATCACGCCGCTGCCCTGGCTGCGTTCGGTGCGTTGGGAGGGGGAGGGCATCTGCCCCCTCGGCATCCCGAAGAACTGGCGGAAGAGGGGATCGTTCAACAGGGCATTGGGAAGGCCGCCGCCGGAGCGAGACACCACGGTGCGTTCCGTGTCGATGGTCACCACTGCCGGCGCGGTGCGCTGGACGGCCGTGGACACAAAGGATTGGCGGCTCAGCACGGCCCCGGCCGCTCCGGCGGCGTGGGAGGTTGTGGGTTGGAGCGCCATCAGGCCCAGGGGAAGGCTGGCGACCGCCAGAGCGGCAGCGGTGCTCAAACCTGGAACGCCTTGTCGGGAAGCAGGAAGCAGGCGCATGGAGGGGGGGCGACTGGGATCGCCGAAACAATGGATGAAACGTACGGTCTTTTGGGAAGAGCCCCCAGGGAGGCAAACCGCCCAGCCCCCTGGCCAC
Source organism: Cyanobacteriota bacterium (assembly GCA_035286045.1). Classification (GTDB taxonomy): domain Bacteria; phylum Cyanobacteriota; class Cyanobacteriia; order PCC-6307; family Cyanobiaceae; genus Cyanobium. The sequence goes on from JAYKIG010000017.1 coordinate 23,043, forward strand.
ACCCCTAAGATCTGTAAAGATTTCTTTCACACTGTGGACACCAGTCGACTCCTCCTGGCCTTCCTCGCCTTTGGCGCAGCCTGCACCACCCTCTGGGCCTGGATGCTCGCCACCGCAACGACTCCAGCCGAGCGATGATGGGATGGCGTCTCAGGCGCCACCCTCTTCTCGATTTTCCATAGACCACACGGTCTCCCTCCCCCTCCCATGCCGATCGTTCTGGCTGAGCTCTTCCCTGTGATCTATGGGGTGTGCTTTCTCTTCCTGCTCTGGCAGGCCTTCCGGGTCATGGGTCGGGGATTTCGCGCCATGCAGAGTTCAGGCGATCCCCCTGGTCGCCCTGGCCCATCCACCCGCCCGCAAGAGAATCGCCTGGGCAAGCTCACCATCCATCCCGAGCTGCTCGATGAAAATGGACAGATCACCCAGGAGGATCTCCTGACAGTTCGCTTCTCGGATGACAGTGGTGAGCCGGTTCGGCCCATCGACTAATTGGCGTCCGCCGACGGCTTCTGGTGCATGCATGAATAGGCTCAGGGGGAAAGCACCCGAATCCAAGCCGATGGTGGATCAGAGAACCCGTATCGTTGCCGCCGTGCTCAACGGTCTCAAGCTCCCCCCCCGGTTTCGCCTGAAAATGG
>JAYKIG010000018.1:0-3130 GCA_035286045.1 Cyanobacteriota bacterium
AAATCCGACGCACCCTCCCGACCTCGCACCAGCAGGGATGACGTAATCACAAAGCCGGAGATCACAAAAAAAATATCCACACCCAGGTAACCGCTTGGCAACCATCCAGAGCGGGTGTGATTGAGGATCACGGCGATCACAGCCAGAGCCCTTAAGCCATCAATTTCGGGCCGGTAACCCGCTCGAACAGGATGATGGTCTGGTTTCACGACTCCCACGGCAGCCAATCACTCCCACTCGATGGTGCCGGGAGGCTTGCTGGTGATATCCAGCACCACCCGGTTGACCCCCTTCACCTCATTGACAATCCGGTTGCTCATCAGCTCGAGGAGGTCGTAGGGCAGGCGCGACCAATCAGCTGTCATGCCATCCTCTGAGGACACAAACCGCAGCACCACGGGAAAGGCGTAGGTGCGCTTGTCTCCCATCACCCCCACACTGCGCACGGGAAGCAATACGGCGAAGGCCTGCCAGATGGTGTCATACAAACCCGCCCGACGCACCTCCTCCCGCACGATCAGATCCGCATCCCGGAGGATGTTGAGCTTTTCCGCCGTGACCTCCCCAAGGATCCGGATGGCCAGACCCGGACCGGGGAAGGGATGGCGACCCACAATCTCCTCCGGCAAGCCCAGGTTGCGGCCCACCTTGCGCACCTCGTCCTTGAAGAGTTTGCGCAGGGGCTCCACCAACTTGAATTGCAGATCCTTGGGCAAGCCACCCACGTTGTGGTGGCTCTTGATTTTCACGGCCACCCGTTCTCCTGTTTTGGGATCGATATTGGTGCCCGCCGATTCGATGACATCGGGATAGAGGGTGCCCTGGGCCAAGTAATCAAAGGGGCCCAGCCGCTTGCTTTCCTCTTCAAAAACACGGATGAATTCCGCGCCGATGATTTTCCGCTTTTCCTCCGGATCCGTAATGCCATCCAGGCGTGAAATGAAGCGTTGACGCGCATTGATATATTCCACCTGGATATGAAAGCGTCGATCGAAGAAGTCGACCAGAAACTCGGGCTCCCCCTTCCGCATAAAGCCCTGGTCAATGAACATGCAGGTGAGTTGATCGCCGATCGCCCGATGCAGAAGAAAGGCGAGGGTTGAGGAGTCCACTCCCCCGGAGAGGGCCAGAAGCACCCGTTTGTCGCCCACCTGGGCCCGCACATCAGCGAGCGCTTCATCGATGAAGGCGTCTGTGGTCCAGTCCGGGGAACAGCCACAGATGTGATAGACGAAATTGCGGATCAACGCCATCCCATCGGTGGAATGCACCACCTCGGGATGGAATTGCACCCCATAGAGCCGGCGGCCATGGTGGGCGACGGCGGCATCGGGGGTGTTTTCGGTGTGCCCCAGACGCACGAAGCCCTCAGGAAGCGACTCCACCGAATCGCCATGGCTCATCCACATCGTGGAGCCGTTCTCCACATTGGTGAGCAGATCCCGGGGATCGTCCACATGGAAGGGCGCCTTGCCGTACTCGGCCCGGCCGGCCGCCACCACCTTCCCGCCCAGCTGCTGCACCATCAGCTGCATGCCGTAGCAGACCCCCAGCAAGGGCACGCCCATCTCCCAGATGGCGGGATCGCAGAGGGGCGCACCCTCCTCATACACGGAGCTGGGCCCCCCGCTGAGGATGATCCCCCTGGGTGCCAGCAGGCCCAGCTCGGCTGCCGTGGTGGTGTAAGGGAGCACGAGGGAATACACCTCCGTTTCCCGCACCCGCCGGGCGATCAGTTCGGAATACTGGGAGCCGAAATCGAGAATCACGATCCCGGGCTTCCGGCTGCCCTGGAGCGCCTCCGCCAGCGGACCAAAAGGGGTCGCTTCAGGGGTCTGGGGGGAGGTGACGGTGGAGGGGGAGGACGACATGGAAAGAGGGTGTGCGCCAGACCGGGCTCTGGGGCCTGATCGGGCCGCCTGAGCCAACCCTAGGTTGCCCCCTGCGAAGGTCCTGACCAGCCCTGCACATAGGTGGCGCCCAGGGGACCGACGGCACAGAGCCGCCGGCTGCGATCAAACAGGGCCGCTCCCACCGCAACCCCACCGGCCCCATGGCGCTCCAGATACTGGGCCACGCGATGTTCAATCGTGCGGGCCAGACGTCCGCGCAGGCGGTCGGCCAGCTCCGGGTCTGTGGTGTCGAGCTGCAGGAATGCCGCTTCCACGGTGGGGGCCCGGTGGAGCGCCTCCAGGGCAGGACCCGAGAGGCCCTCCAGGGCCGCCAGGGCCGTGAGCACCTCGGCGCGCCCATCGGCCAGGTGGTGGTGGGTGTGAAAGATGCCGCCCGCCAACTTGAGAAGTTTTCCCTGGTAGCCAAACAACAGAAGCCGGCTCACCCCCCCCTGGCCGGCGGCCACCAGCACGGGCCCCAGCCAGTTGCCCACCTTCAGCAGACGGTCGAGGGGCAAGCCCATCCGGGGGGCCAGGTCCAGGCCATTTTCCCCGATCACCAGAATCAGATCGCCCTGAAAATCAGGGGAGGCCAGACGGCCCTTCAGCTGCTGCAGGGTGCGATCGAGCTGGTAGGGATCTGCGCTCGCCTGGGTTTCCGCCAGGGTGCCGATCAGGGCCAGCCCCTCCACAACCCCGAAGGCCGCATTGCTGGTGCGCTCCGCCAGGGCCCGGCCCTCCGGCAGCATCACCCTGAGCCGAAGCTGCAGGCCTTCCGGCACCAGGGGGCGCAGGTTCACCTCCAGCAGGGAACGGGCATACGCCGAGAGGCACATCTCCCGGCTGGCGGCATGCACCCCCACGCCCTCGCCCGCCTCGAGGGCCAGCCAGCCGGGCTCCCCAGCCTCCTGGGGCGGGGGGGGCGGCTGCCAGCAGGCCAGGGCCCACACCAGCAGGCCGCGGGTGAGATCCAGCCCATCCCCTGGATCACAGATGGCTTCGGCCAGGGCCCAGCCCTCCCCCATCAGGGCAGCGGCCCGCACCGGCACGGGCTGGGCCGGCCCCCCAGGAGCCTGGAGCAGATCCAGGGGCCAGTCCCGCCGGATGGGTTCCCCACGAAGGACACCCACGGCGGCACGGGCGGCCGCTGCCACCCACACCGGCAGGGTGTAGCCACGGGGAGGAGGAGACGAAGGGATCATGGTTTTTTATGTTGGTCGATTGCGCCACGGCGCCGA
>JAYKIG010000019.1:0-21014 GCA_035286045.1 Cyanobacteriota bacterium
ACCCAGTTCCTGGAACCAGGCCAGGCACTGCTGCTCGAGATGGTCTTCGGTGATCAGGGCCATGGGGTGAGGCTAAAGAACCTGCCAGGACCCGGCACGGGGAGAGCCATGGCGGAGCAGGCGTCCCTTCTGCTGGAGCGCAGCCAGATGCTTCTCCACGGCTCGCTGGCTGAGCCGCAACCGTTCCGCCAGGCGGCGCGCCGAGAGGGTGGGCTCGGCGGCGAGATCCCTCAGGATCACCGCATCGATCTCCGAACCCATCTCCGAACCCTTCTCCGAACCGATCTCCGAACGCAGGGCCTCGTGGATAGCTTCCAGCTGATAGGCCACGAAGGGCGCCAGGTCGCCCTGCTGGTCGGCCTGGCCAAGTGAATCGTAATAGCCCTGCTGCCGGGAGCGGATCACCTCCTCGATCGGCAGCCAGGCGAGCAGCGCGCAGCTCTCGATCAGGGGATGCAAGTTGGTGGCGGCCAGCCAGGCCAGCAGATCTCCCACCAGGCCCGGAACCCGTGAGGCGGGCATCGATCAGCCCAGCCATCAACAGCCCGTGGGCTTCCAGCAGATGCTGGGGATTGGAGGAGTCCCAGCGGGGCAGGGCGTCGTAGGTGGCAATGGCATTGCGCACCTCCTGGATGTCGCGGGCTGGGCCGATCACCCGCTGGCCATCGAACAACGCGGACACCTGCTCGACGCTGAGGCTGTTCTGCTCAATCGCCAGCGATGCCTGGATGGTGTGGATGCGATTGTCGCGGCGCAAACGCGGCGATGGCGTAGGGGGCCTCTGGGGGCATCAGCTGGGAACCACGACCCGTGGCGGCAGGTTGAGCTGGCGGACCCTCCAGGCGAAGTGGCCGCGCAGCACCCATTCCAGCTCCAGCCCCTCGGTTTTGGGAAGAAACCGATCACGGCCGCAGCAGGCTGACAACGTTGGCCGCGCACGACACCACCCCGCTTCTATGCAAGTGAAATCAAGGAAACGGCACCCTCTGGCAGGGACAGATCGATCACGGACAACCCCGCGGCCATGGCGCGAGTCAATCAGGCGATGGATGAAGCGCACGTCGCTCTTCAGAAGCCTGACAGGCAAGGCTGCGATTAGCGCGTCAAGTCTGCTGCGCTTTTCGTCCAACCGCTGAGCATGGCCAGCAACAGCTTCCCCTCGCGCCCCCTGAGGCCCATCAGTCCCCAGCGCACATCCCAGGGGGCTGTCCTGTAAAGGGCCACCATGGCCTGCAGCAGGTCGGGGGGGGGCAGGGTGTTGCTCAGGAAGCCTGACCATTGCTGAAGCGGGAGCTGGAAAAAGGTGGAGAAATGATGGCGCAGGCGCGCCTCATCGAAGCGCATCAACTTCTCCAGCCCGAAGCGGAAAAACGCGTGCTTCCAGCGCAGCTCCGGCGTCCACAGCCCTAGCCAGGCGGCTTCCGCCAGCTCCTGTCCCCTGAGGCCGCTCTGCAGTCCGCCGGCGATCGCCTTCGCCAGATCCGGTGCCCGACGCAACAGGCTGCCCACCATGTAGCCCGAGGCCGGATGCACCAATCCCCCCGCTCCACCGAAGCCCACCACCCTCTGGCGTAGATCGGGCAAGGGTGGATTCATGGGAAAGAGGCAGAATTCCTCATGCAACACCTCCCGAACCTCCACGCCTCGGTGGGCCAGGCGTTTGTGCAGACGCGCCTGGAGTGAGGGAAAGGGAACGGGGGGCGCCAGGGCCAGGGAGGTTTCCTCCACAAAGAACACCCCCTCCCCCAGATCCATCGCATAGAGGAAGGTGGGTGGCTCCAGTCGCTCGGCCTCGCTGAGGTGATCCGGCCGGTAGTCCATAAACACGAACTGCCCCTGGGCGATGGGATCGGCGCTGAAGCGCCCCACGATCCCATAGGCCGCCTGGCCCGCGACGGGGCCATCGCTGCCCCGCACCACGAACACCGGGTCATGGCCAGTGGCATCCACCACCAGGGAGGCCTGGAGGATCTCGCCTGAGGAAGTGCTGACGATGGAGGCTGTGGCCTCGTGGTGGATGGCGCTGGCCTGGCCCCGGTGCCAGCAGATGCCGGCCTGGCCGCAAGGCTCCAACCAGTGCTGCTGCAGTGCCGCCTTGTCGAACAGGCCATAGTCCCGCCCATGGCGGATCAGGCCATCGCTGCCGGTCCCTTCCCCCGTGGCTGGGCCGAAGTAGCTCACGGTGTTGCTCCAGCGATGGGAGAGGAGGTGGCCCAGCCCCAGGGCATCCACTTCCTCGGTCCAGATGCCGTAGGTGTTGGGCCAGGGAGCGGCTGGATCGTCGGGCGCCAGGCCAGCCACCCCAACCCCCAGAGCCGCCAGCTCGGCAGCGATGGAGAGGGCCGCCGGGCCGGCGCCGATCACCAGGACATCACCGCTCCAGGTTGGTGTGCCCTCTCCAGGCATCAAGCCTCTTCGTCGGGCATGCTGTCTCCATCCTCCGGCTCAGCGGCTGCCGGCGGCACCAGCACCACCTCCGTGAGCCGATCCCCCGCATCCAGCCGCTGCAGGCGCACGCCCGTGGCCGCCCTCGACTGCTGAGGCACCGCATCGGCTCGCATGCGCACGATCACGCCTCGCTCGCTCACCAGCAGCAGCTCCTCTCCGGCTCCCAACACCTTCAACCCCACCAACACATCGCCCTCCTTGCGGAAGCGGATGGCGCGCAGTCCCATGCCGGCCCGCTTCTGCAACCGGAATTGCTGCACGGGCACCCGTTTGCCCAGCCCACTGGCACTCGCCACCAGCACCCAGGGACCCTCGCTGCTCACTACCTCCTCCGCGTCGCCCTCCTCATCGCTGCCGACCTCCGCAACCCGGTCTGCCAGCTCTGCCGGGAGCACATCCATGCTCACGAGCCGATCCCCATCCCGCAGGTTCATGGAACGCACCCCGCGGGCTGTGCGCCCCAGGGGCCGCAGCTCCTCATCGCTCAGGCGGAAGTGGATGGTCATGCCCTTCAGGGAGCCGATGAGCACGCTGTCGCCCGGAAGGGCCAGGCGCACCCAGCGCAGGGCATCGCCCTCCTCCAGGGAGATGGCGATCAGGCCGTTCACGCGGATGTTGGCGAAGGCCGAGAGGGTGGTGCGTTTCACGTAGCCCTTGCTGGTGAGCATCAGCAGCTGTTCCTCCTCCCCGAAGGTGCTCACCGCCAGCAGGGAGGTGATGGCTTCCTCCCTGGGGATCGGCAGGAGCTGAACGATGGGCGTGCCCTTGGCGGTGCGGCTGCTGATGGGCACCCGGTAGGCCGGAACGGAATACACCACGCCCCGGTCGCTGAAGAGCAGGAGGGCGTCGTGGTCGTTGCAGCTGATGAACAGCTTCACCCCCTCCTCCCCCTGGGAGCGGGTGCCGGCCTTGCCCCGGGTGCCTCGGCTGGTGGCCTCGAATTCGCTCACCGGCATGCGCTTGAGATAACCCGTCTCCGTCAGGAGCACCACCGAGCGTTCATTGGCGATCAGGTCGATATCCTCCAGCCCGCCCTCCAGGTCGAGGATTTCCGTGCGGCGGGGGGAGTCGTATTTGGTTCGGATGGCCTGAAGCTCTTCGCTGATCAGGCCAAACACCCGCTCCCGGCGGCCCAGGATGTCGGTGTAGTCGGCGATCTTGGCCAGCAGATCCTCGTGCTCCAGCCGGATTTTGTCGGCTTCCAGGGCTGTGAGCCGCCGCAGCTGCATCTGCAGGATGGCATCCGCCTGGATCTCGCTCAGGCCGAATTCCGCAACCAGCCCCTCGCGGGCCGATGCCGTATCAGCTGCTCCCCGAATCAGGGCAATGATCGCATCGAGGTTGTCGAGGGCGATCAGCAGACCCAGCAGAATGTGATCCCGTTCCTCGGCCTTCCGCAGCAGATAGCGGGTGCGCCGCTCAATGGTTTCGATCCGGAAATCGAGGAACACCTGCAGCATCTTCCGCAGGGTGAGCAGCACCGGCTCATTGCCCACCAGGGCAAGCATGTAGGCGTTGAAATTGCTCTGCAGCGGCGTCAGCTTGAAGAGGTTGTTGAGCACCACCTGGGGGTAGGCGTCGCGCCTGAGCTCGATCACGATCCGCATGCCGTCGCGGTCGCTTTCATCCCGGATATCGGCAATGCCCTCCAGCTTCTTGTCATTCACCAACTCAGCGATGCGCTCAATCAGGGCCGCCTTGTTGGTCTGGTAGGGAAGTTCATTGATGATCACCGCATCGCGATCGGGCCGTCCCGCCGCCTCGATCGTTTCGATTCGGGCCACGCCGCGCATGGTCACCGAGCCCCGGCCGGTGAGATACATCTCCCGGATGCCACTGCGGCCGAGCACCTGGCCACCGGTGGGGAAATCGGGTCCGTGGATGTAGGCCATCAGCCCCCGGTCGTCCAGCTCGGGGTTGGCAATCAGGGCCTGCAGGCCATCGATCAGCTCCCCCAGGTTGTGGGGTGGGATGTTGGTGGCCATGCCCACGGCGATGCCCGTGGAGCCATTCAGCAGGAGCTGGGGGATGCGGGCCGGCATCACGGTGGGCTCCTGCTGGGAGCCATCGAAATTGTCGATGAAATCGACGGTCTCGCTCTCGATGTCCTCCAGCAGGCTGTCGCTGGTGAGGGCCTGCAGGCGCGATTCGGTGTAGCGCATGGCGGCCGGTGGATCGTTGTCCACCGAGCCGAAGTTGCCATGGCCATCGATCAGGGGCATGCGCATGGAGAAGTTCTGCGCCATGCGCACCAGGGCGTCGTAAACCGCCGTATCCCCGTGGGGATGGTATTTACCCAGCACTTCCCCCACCACCCGGGCGCATTTGCGGTAAGGCCTGTCGCTGGTGAGGCCCAGTTCGTACATCGCGTAGAGAATGCGGCGATGCACTGGTTTCAGGCCGTCGCGGGCATCGGGCAAGGCCCGGCCCACGATCACACTCATCGCGTACTCCATGTAGGAGCGCGACATCTCGTTGCGCAGATCGGTCTGAATGATCCGCCCGTCGCCATCTCCCGGACCATTGTCTCCAGGGCCGCTGCCCCTCGGAGGTTGATCGCCCGGACCGTTGTCACCCGGGCCTCCTTCGCCAGGCCCTGGGAGCTGTCCGGTTGGATCCGCCATGCACAGACACCTGGGTCAACTATCACTTTATCTGAACCCGCCTTGGCCTGCCTCCCCCTTCCTGTTCTTTGCCGGCCATGAATCTGCCTGATCTTCCCCGCCGCTCGGAGGCGGAGCTCCAGCGCCGCCAGGCCGAGGGCCTCCTCCGCGTCTGTCTGGCCGCTGAGTTCCGCCGTCGGGTCCAGGAGGTGGGCCTGGCAGAGGCCTATGCGCAGACAGACGTGGTGGTGGCGGCCACGGCTGAATTCACCAGCCACGTCAGCCTCCATCTCGCCCTGGGGCCCACCGATCCGCCGATCCGCTTACGAGATCCCCAGCTGGATGGAGTCACGGCCCTGGCCACGGGATCCGGGACGGATCTGGTCCTGTCCAAAGGAGGGGGGCGGGTGCTGGCCCAGTGGCTGGCTGGAGGGGCGGTGGAGCTGAATGCGGCTGGCGACGTCACCCCCCTGTTCCCCCGGCGGGAACTGCACACCTCCCTTGGCCTGGAAGACATCAGCAGCGGACACCTGCTGTTGCCCAGGGCCATCAGCGAAAACGGGGTGGTGGCCGTCAGCAGCGCGGAAGGGCTGCTCCGCACCCCCTACGGTCCCTTGCTCGGTCCCTTCGCCCAGGCCCTCTACACCTGCTCCGGGGCAGACAGCATCGGCCTGGCCATGCCGGGCCTGGCCTTGCTGGGTCCGGGTTCCCCCGTGCTCGTGGGTGGAGCCCTGGGCTGGGTGGTGGGATCGGGCGGCGGGCACCAGCCCCAGCCCAGGAGGCTCGTCAGTGGCCATGCCCGCACCCCAGGGGCCGTTGCAGCGGTGTGTGCGCCCCTGCACGACCTCCAGGCTCGATGGGTGCGGGCAGGCTCCCTGGAGGGGCAGGGCGATGTGCTGATGGTGGCCCTTGCGGCCCCCGTCCCCTTGATCGATGCTCCCACCGCTGCAGGGGCCGCCACCAGCAACCGGGTCCTCGAGGCCCCGGTGCTGGATGTGGCCATCCCCCGGCGCCTGAAGCCTTCCTTTGGCGGCGTGAGTTATGGCGCCCTCAGGAGTGGATGGATCGAGGTGGAGGGGCGACGGCTGCCCGCCCTGCCGGCCCATAGCCCCAGGCTGGCGCTGGAGATCGGGGCGGAACTCGCGCGCCAGTTGCTGGAAGGCACCTTTCCCCTGCGTTTGCCCCTGGCGCCCCTCGGGGAGCGCCTTGGCTTGCGCCCCTTGAACACATGAGGTGATTTCCGGCCTCGCCTGGGAGAACCCGCGTAAGCTCCGCCCAGACACCGCCACCAGCGATGGCCGAAACCCCCGCCTCCCCCGGGCCAGATCCCGCTCCTCAGGCCCAAGTCTCAGAGCCCGAGCCTGGGGCTCACGAACCCGCGCCAGGCGAAGGGACGAGCGCAGACTCCGGCGATCTGGAAGCCGTTCTGGCCGCGGCGCTGGATGAGGACGATCTCCCCGAGGCCCATCCCCCGACTCCGACTCCGATCCTGGAAGCTGCCACCGCCCGTCCCTCCGCTGCAGAGGCTGGGGAACCCACGGTGGCCACCACTCTTGAGGTGGCTCCTCTTTCCAGGGGCCCGGGCGGAGATGGGACCACCAGCGAGGGGGGGGAATTCGACCTGCTGATCCACAAGATCAAGACCTGGTTGGATGAGGCGGATCTGGCGGGCCAGTGGGATCGGCTCAGCGGCCCCCTCCGGGGCCTGGGGCTCCTCCTCGGGGGCCTGTTGGTGCTCAAGCTCTATGTGGCTCTCCTCGACACCCTGGATGATGTGCCCCTCCTGCCGCGATTGCTTCAGCTGGCAGGCTTGATCGCCTTCCTCAACTTCAGCGTCACCCGCCTGACCCGCAGCAGCGACAGAAAAGTGATCCTTGAGGATTGGAAGCGGCGCTGGGATGCCTTCCGCGGCTCCTGAGAGGGCTGCCCGGGCCAGGACGGGCCAAGGGGGGAGTTTGATCTCTGCCCCTTGATAGCTTGGCCCGAATCCCTCTGGCTCCCTTGAACCTCTCGCTCGGCCGTTTTCGCACCGTCCGTCGCGCTTACGGCATTGATGAAATCGCTCTGGTGCCTGGCGGCCGCACGGTGGATCCGGACGTGACCGACAGCCGCTGGACCCTGGCCGGCATCGAACGGGAGATCCCGATCATCGCCAGTGCCATGGATGGGGTGGTGGATGTGGGCATGGCCGTGGAGCTCTCCCGCCTCGGGGCCCTTGGCGTCCTCAACCTGGAAGGCGTGCAGTGCCGTTATGAGGATCCGAACCCGGTGCTGGATCGGATCGCGGCGGTGGGGAAAGACGGTTTTGTGTCTTTGATGCAGGAGCTCTACAGCCAGCCTGTGCAGGAGGAGCTGGTGCGCCGGCGCATCGCCGAGATCAAGGAGCGCGGCGGGATCGCTGCGGTGAGCGCCACCCCCGTGGCGGCCATGCGATTCGGCCAGGCGGTGGCGGAAGCCGGAGCGGATCTGCTGTTTGTGCAGGCCACCGTGGTGTCCACGGAGCATGTGGGGCCCGAAGGGCGCCAGAGCCTTGATCTGGAAGCCCTCTGCCGGGATCTGGGCGTGCCTGTGGTGATCGGCAATTGCGTCACCTACGAGGTGGCCCTCCAGCTGATGCGGGCGGGTGCGGCAGGCGTGATGGTGGGCATCGGGCCAGGGGCTGCCTGCACCTCCAGGGGTGTGCTCGGGATCGGCATCCCCCAGGCCACGGCCGTGGCCGACTGTGCAACGGCTCGCGATCACTATCTGGAGGAGAGTGGGCGCCTGGTGCCGGTGATTGCAGACGGTGGCATTGTGACGGGGGGAGACATCTGCAAGTGCCTGGCCTGCGGGGCCGATGCCGTGATGATCGGCTCTCCCATTGCCAGGGCTGCCGAGGCTCCCGGCAGGGGCTTCCATTGGGGGATGGCCACCCCCAGTCCGGTGCTGCCGCGGGGCACGCGCATCCAGGTCGGCACCACCGGGAGTCTGGAGAAAATCCTCCGGGGGCCAGCCAGCCTGGATGATGGAACCCAGAACCTGCTGGGCTGCATCCGCACCTCCATGGGCACCCTGGGCGCTCGCACGCTGAAGGACATGCAGCAGGTGGAGGTGGTGGTGGCCCCATCCCTGCTGACCGAGGGCAAGGTGTATCAGAAAGCCCAACAACTGGGGATGGGCAAGTAGCGGCTACCCTGTTCATGTGGGGGCTACGGCTCGCACACTCCTCACACCGTTCGGCCCGGCGCGTCCGGGCCTTTTGTCTTCACTTCACCTCGCCAGTCCAGCACCAGCCCCGCCCTTCGGACTGGCAGTGCAACGACCTGCAACGCTTGCCCATGGGCAGTGGGAGGGCCGAAGCACCGTTGCTAGATTTCAGTTAACTCTTGCCGTTTCCCAGATGTCCAGTGCTCCGGCTGTTACCGATGCCTCCTTCGAGCAGGATGTGCTCAAGAGTGCGGAGCCTGTGCTTGTGGATTTCTGGGCCCCCTGGTGTGGTCCCTGCCGCATGGTGGCACCCATTGTCGATGAGATCGCCAAGGAATATGAGGGAAAGATTAAGGTGTTCAAGCTGAATACGGATGAAAATCCAAACGTGGCCAGCCAGTACGGCATTCGCAGCATCCCCACCCTGATGCTCTTCAAGGGCGGCCAGAAAGTGGAAACCGTTGTGGGTGCTGTGCCGAAAACCACCCTCAGTGGCACCATCTCCAAATATATCTAAGCTCTAGCCCCCCTTTTCGCCGCCTCCCTCCTGTCCACCACGATCTGCTCGATCGAATCCCACCCGAAGGGCCGCGGGCCCCTGGAAGCGCTTGCCCAGGAACTGGAGGGTCACCCCCAGCGGCGCCGCATCGAGCAGGCGGTGCTCTCCCTGCTGGAAGTTGCCCGGGCAGAGAAGGAGGAGGAGGAGGTGTGGCGGCTGATCACTGGTTCGTTAGCAGATATCAGTGAGGCTCTGCAGGTCTTCCGCCCCAGTCGGGGTGTCCGCAAGATCAGCGTGTTCGGGTCGGCGCGCATCCAGCCCCACGATCCCTCCTATGGGTTGGCAGAGCAGCTGGCCCGCCTGGCGGTGGATGCAGGCTTCGACGTGATGACCGGTGCGGGCGGTGGCGTGATGGAAGCCGCCAACAGCGGAGCGGGAACGCCCCACAGCATCGGCCTGAATGTGGATTTGCCCTACGAACAGCACCCCAACCCGTATGTGAGTGACCGCTCGGGCCGTCTGCTCTATTTCCGCTACTTCTTCACCCGCAAGTTATTTTTTCTCCGGGAAAGCGATGCCCTGGTTGTGCTGCCCGGAGGCTTTGGCACCCTGGATGAGCTGTTTGAATCCCTCACCCTGATTCAAACGGGTCGCACGTCGCCGATCCCCTTGGTGGTGTTGGCGCCGGAGGGGGACGACTTCTGGCAGATGTGGCAGGCCAATGTCACCAGCGTGCTGGCCAGCCGGGGGCTGATCCTTCCCGAGGATCGCTCCCTGGTGGTAGAGGCCTTCAGCGCTGCGGATGCGGTGGCGCGCATCTGCCATTTTTATCGGGTGTATCACAGTGCTCGTCTCCAGCAGGATCGGGTGGAGCTGCTGCTGAACGCGCCCATCCCTGCCGATGAGCTGCCTGGGCTCAACCAGCATTTCGGGGATCTGCTCGAGGATGGTGCCATTGCGGCCGGGGAGAGCGTGGACGACAACGGCATCCTCAGGCCCTCCTTGCGGCTGCGCTTTGACAAGCGGCGGGTGGGTCGTCTGTATCAGTTTCTCGACCATCTCAATGGCCTCGACCTGGCCACCGCACCAGCGTTGAACCACCCTGGCGAACGGCTCTGTTCCCCAGCGTGAAGAGCTCGATGACGCGGTTGGGACTGGTGGATTACGGCATGGGCAATCTCCATTCCGTGCAGCGTGCTTTTGAACGTCTGGGGGCCGAGGTGGTGCCCGTTCAGGGAGCGTCGGCCATGGAGGGGTGCACGGCCCTGGTGCTCCCCGGGGTTGGAGCCTTCGATCCGGCGATGGAGCGGCTGGCGGCGGCAGCTCTGGTGGAACCCCTGCGGCGCTCCTGCGCGTCGGGTCGGCCTCTGTTGGGCATTTGCCTGGGATTGCAGCTGTTGTTCGAGGGCAGTTCCGAAGGGAAGGCCGAGGGGTTGGGCTTGTTGGCTGGGCGGGTGGAGGCCCTGCCCCGTTGGCCGGGCCATCCCATCCCCCACATGGGTTGGGCCCCGCTGGTGCCCTGTCGGCCTTCCCCCCTCCTTCCTCCCCAAACCCCTGAAAGCTGGATGTATTTCGTCCATTCCTTCGCAGCGGTGCCCAAGGATCCTGCCTGTGTGACGGCGCAGGTCGCCTGGGGCCAGGGGCTGGCGACAGCAGCGGTGTGGCAGGGGAGAATCGGGGCCTGTCAGTTTCACCCGGAGAAATCCAGCAGTGCCGGCGAAGCCCTGTTGCGCCGCTGGCTCCTCTGGTTGGCCAACACCCCTTAGGCCGGGGTGCGCGGCCAACCACCAAGGAGGATCTGAACGATGGTGTTGCGGTTGAGCGGTGGCCGACGGCTGCAGAGCCCCAGGGGAGACGTGGCGCGGCCCACCACGGGGCGTGTGCGCTCAGCGGTGATGAACATGCTGGCCCATGAGCTCAGAGCCTGCCGCTGGCTGGAACTCTGTGCCGGCAGCGCCATCATGGCTTGTGAGGTTCTCCAGCGAGGGGCCGCCTGCGTGGTGGCCGTGGAGAGCGATCCTGGAGTGGCAGCCGTTGCTCGGTCCAATCTTGCAGTGGTGGCCGCTTCCCTCTCCAATGAGGGTTCATCGATGCCCGAGGTGGCGGTCATTCAGCAGGACGCCCTGCGGTTTCTCCGGAGCGGTGCGGTAGCCAACGGCATCGAGCCCTTTGATCTGATCTATGCCGACCCCCCCTGGACCGCTGGGTTACACAGCCCTCTCGCAGCGGCAGTGGCCGCGGGGGGATGGCTGGCGCCGTGCGGCACGATGATCATGGAGTGTGGGAAGCATGCTGCTATTGAGGTTCCCAGGGGATGGCGGGAGTGCCGACGGAAAACCTACGGCACCAGTGCTTTGGTGCTTCTGACCTCGGGGGAACCCGAAGAAAAATACTCCTCCTCATCCGGGGAGACTGGGCCTGAAACTAAGAATCAGTCACTGCATCGGGGTGGCAACCCCTCGTGATCCTTGGATCTCAATCGGCAGAAAAAATGTTCTCTGGCAATGAGCTTGCCAAAAAACAACACTATTTTTCGCAGCGGGTGTAGGCTGGTAAGGAATAAAGGTCTGGCATGGTTCCTGTCCCATATGGGAAGGAGGAGTTAGGCCTCGCGAATCCTGAACGTGCACCGAATCACTCGAGCAAGTTTTACCAGTCGGGTTCCCCCCTGTCACCCCCCTCATTACGGAATGCGTGTGGTTGGCGTGTGCGGGCTCCTTGGTCTGTGGACCGTTGGAGCGATGTCCTCTGCCAGTGCCGCATCCCCGAAGCTTCCTTCGGTCCAGTCCCGCGACACCCGGCTTGCCCTGCTGTCCTTGTTTGACCAATCGGGGGCGAGCGTTGACTTCGGTGATGATCCCACCCGCTCACGGGCCAATCGGCGCCATCCCGATGTGGGATTCACCTCCAGAGATCCCATCTGTCTGTCGTGTGTGATGACCGTCCTGGCCCCACCCGTGTTACCCCCTCCTCAGCCGACGATCTCTTCCCTTCCTCTTCTTCCTCCACCGGCCCCGACGCCTGTCCCACCCCTTCCCGTGGCTCCGAACCCTCCGGCCATTCTTCAATCCGGCTTGCCAGCCGTTCTCCCCTCGGCCGAGATCCCGATCTGGAACCCTCTGGAAACCCCGACGGCCCCATCCTTGATCGAACTACCGCCCATCGGCTTCGCGATGGAAGCCATCCCCGATGCTTCTGTCCCCGTGATCTCTTCTTCTCAGGTTCCTCTTCAAACGCCAGGTCCCCTGCCAATCCTGGGGCCAGGAATGGCCTTTGCCCTCACCCGTCGTCTCCGCGGACGGATCAAGGCAGGACGAAGTTAGGCAGGGCGATAAGGGTGGAAGGGCTGAGCACCCTGGGATCTAGCCCAGTGCACTGCCCCGACGGTATTGATTCCAAGCTGCCACGAACAGCCCCACGAGGGTGACTGGGATCAATCCGAGCACGATCCCACAGAGAAGGGGTTCGATCATTGAGAATCACCACAGGGCGCGTTGAGGCATTCTTCCACGGCCCCGGCCCACCTGGCGACCTTTTTTCGTTCTGTGACAGGCTCCCCCCCCCTCGCCGCTGCTGCCCCCACTCCCGTGTCGCCGTCGGGGCAAGAGCCACCGAAGGGCCGCCGTCTTCTCACCCTCCTGGCCGTGATGGCTGGCGTCGCCGTCCTGGTCTTCAGCCTGGCCGTGTTGTTGCCCGGCCTCCACTCCGATCCGTACACCCGGGCCACTCTCCAGCTGGCGGGCGATGCGGGTAACGGCGGCAAGCTGTTTCGCCTCAACTGTGCCGGCTGCCATGGTCTTGCCGCTCAGGGACTGGTCGGACCCAACCTCCATCGTGTGGTGCAACGCAAAAACGATCGCCAGCTCATCCAGCAGGTGGTGAGCGGCCGCACCCCTCCCATGCCACGGTTCCAGCCCGATCCCCAGACCATGGCCGATCTGTTGGCTTTCCTCCACAGCCTGCCTTGAGCCCCCACCTGGTGCTTGTGGAACCCGCAGGAGCCCTCAACGTGGGCAGCGTGGCCCGCCTCTGCGCCAACTTCGGAATCGACCACCTCCGCCTGGTGGCACCCCGCTGTGATCCACTCGGCCCAGAAGCCCGCCAGATGGCGGTGCATGGCGCAGTCCATCTGGAGCAAGCCGCGATCTATCCCACCCTGGCCGCCGCCTTGGCCGATTGCTCCCGGGTTGTGGCGGCCACGGGCCGGTTGGAGGGTCCGCCCCTGCCCTTGCGATCCCCTGCAGAGGCTCTTTCCTGGCTTCTCGGGCATGGAGATCCATCCCAGCCAGGCCACGACGCTGCCGGGGGGGCGGCCCTGGTCTTTGGGCGGGAGGATCGGGGCCTCTCCAATGACGAGCTCGTTCAGGCCGGCTGCCTGCTCCACATTCCAGCCTCAGTGGCCTACCCCTCGCTCAATCTTTCCCATGCCGTGGCGGTGGCGCTCCATCACCTCTGGATCCTTCGCCAGGGGAGGCAAGATGGGCAGGTGGCACCCACCCGGAAGCACACGTCTCCCCCGCCCCTCGCCCCGCGGGGGGCCATCGAAGCCGCTCTCACCGATGCGGAAGATCTGCTTCTGGAGGTGGGATTTCTCCTGCCTCACACGGCCCACGCCCGCATGGCCAAGCTCAGGGCTCTCCTCCAGCGCGCCCAGCTCACCGACAATGATCTCTCCCTGCTGCGGGGCATGGTGTGCCAGTTGCGCTGGGCCAGCCGCCGCGGTGATGAGACGGGTCTGGGCCCTTAGGGTCGGTGCCAGCTTGATCGCCAGCCCTTCCCCGTGACGAACGGTCGCCCGTCCCGCCCCTACGGTTCCCCTGCTAATGGGCCCCTGCTGCTGTTCGCCCGGCTCATCGTGATCGGCGCCGGCCTGGGCGTGATCGCCGGCACCGGCCTGAAGCTTCTGGCACCGCGCCTGGCCCAGGGCAGCGTTGGGGTGCAGGGCCTGGATCCTGCCCCCAAGCTTCTTCCTGATGGCCATCGCCATCAGGGGCGCTTCGAGCCCAGGCGTGAACTCACCAACGTGAGTCAGCGCTGGGCCAAGCTCGCCGCCGCCCAGAAGGGGCTCAAAGCGGCCGGCTATCTGCTGGTGCTTGATGACGGCCGTTACGCCGAACTCCATCCTGATGAGCCGCTGCCTGCCGCCAGCTCGATCAAGACCCCCATTCTTCTGGTGGCCCTCGACCGCTACGACCACGGGCGACTGCGTTGGGATGAACCCCTCCCCCTCACAAAGGAAACCCAGGGGGGTGGGGCCGGTTGGATGGCCAGCAAACCCCTCGGAACCCGCTTTCCGTTCTACGAAGCGGCCACCGAGATGATTCGCATCAGCGACAACAGCGCCACGAACCTGCTGATCAAGCGCCTGGGTGGGAAGGAGGCGGTCAATACGAGCTTCCAGGATCTGGGCCTGGCCGCCACCATGGTGCGCAACTGGCTTCCCGACCTCGACGGCACCAACACCACCAGTGCCCGCGACCTTGCCCGCACCATCGCCCTGGTGGACACCGGCGAGAAACTGGGCCCACGAGCCCGGGATCTCTTCCGCGAAATCCTTGGCACCTCGAGCACCAACACCTTGCTTCCGGCCGGGCTGTTGAAGGGCTTCGGCAAGGAGAGCGCCTCTCCCGATGAGGAACTTCTCCCCTATGGCATAACTGTGTACAACAAAACCGGTGACATCGGCATCGCCTACGCAGACGCCGGCTTGATTCAGCTCCCCAATGGCCAGCGGGCCGTGGCGGCGTTCCTGGTGAAGGGCCCCTTCAACGATCCCCGCTCTGGGGATCTGATCCGGGCCATGGCCGCCGAGGTGAGCCGCGCCCTGGTTCAGAAACGCCCATGACCATGCCCACTCCCATCCTCAGGGGACTGGCCCGTTGCCGCTGGGCTCTGTTGCTTGCGGGATGGAGTGCGGCCACCTGGTTGGCCCCGGCCTTCAGCCAGGGGGGGCAGCCCACCCGCCTCCGTCCCCAGGCCGTGGAACCCCTGCCTGGTGTTCTGGATGCCACGTCCGTGCTCAACGACAACAATCCTGAGTTGATCGTGGCCCCCGGCATCCTCTTGTCCACGTTCCCTGGGGGCAGTCGCCTTGGCTCGATCGCCCTGGCCGGGGGAGGTGTGCATCTGGATGCTCCCCAGAACGGCACCTTCGAACTGTTCAGCCACCACGTCTATGCGGGCAAGCCAGAAACGCTCTCCTCCACCCTCTGGCTGGCTGTGGTGGCCGCACCCCGAGGCCCCCAGCCCGTCCAGCTCCGGCTGCTCGCCGGCTCCACGGCCCTCTCCCAGTCGGTGGATGGAAAGGATCCCCAGGCTCCCTTCCTCCCCCTCCCGCCCCTGATGCCCCAGGGCCTCACCCCCGTATGGTCCGGCCCCGGCAGCCGGGTGGCCACCGAGCTCCTCCAGCGCCAGCCCAGGGCTCAGAACGGCTGGCCCGAGAGCTGGACCCTCGCTCCAGGCACCCTCACCCCCCTGATGGTTCTGCCCCTTCCTGTGCGGGGTCTGGATCCCCTGCTCAATGGCCGCAACCTGCAACTGCGGTTCAGCAGCGATGGCCCGGTGGATCTCGCCACCCTGGCGGCCTTCGGCCCCGAGGGGTCCCCGCCACCGGCGGCCCTCTGGGCCCAGATCCTGGCGGGTGGGCTGAGCCCGAAGGAACATGCGCCCACACCCCGGGGAGCCCCTGGGCGCATGGTGTACTCCAGGGTCAGTGGGGTGCAGCGCGGGTCCACCTGGACAGGCCGCTTCACCGACCCGGGCCAATCCACGTTTTCGGTGTCCCGCGCACCGATCTCCTGGCCCATCAGTTCCCTGGAGCGTGGCACCCTCGGCACCGGTCAGGTGCAGACGGCCGAGCTCGGAGCCGCTTACCCCGGCACGGCCTGGGCTGCCCACGGCAACTACGGCGTCACCTACGCCCTCACCCTTCCCCTGCGCAACGACACCCCACGCCAGCAGCGCCTCACCCTGGCGATCGAATCGCCACTGAAGAGCGATGCACCCCAGGGGGGCCTGCGTTTTCGGGAGGGGGCCGCGTCCTCCGGACCGGTGATGTTCCGCGGGACCGTCGAGGTGAGCGGGTTGGATGGGCGCCAGGGCCATCCCTCCGGCAGGCAGGCCTTTCACCTGGTCCAACGGGCCGGGCAGGAGGGCCCGCCCCTCGGCACCATCACCCTCGCCCCCGGGGCCGTCAGGCAGATTCAGGTGCGCCTCATCTACCCAGCAGATGCCACCCCGCCCCAGGTGCTCAGCCTGTTGCCGGCAGCGGCTCCAGGAGCTGGGGGGCCGGAGGCTGTGAAACAATCGCCGGTTGGGCCGTTTTCTCCTGATCCGTGAGTGTGAGCAGTAAGCGCAGGGTGTTCCCCTTCACCCAGGTGGTGGGCCAGGAGGAGATGAAACTGGCCCTGTTGCTGAACGTGATCGATCCGCGCATCGGCGGAGTGATGATCATGGGGGATCGGGGCACGGGAAAGAGCACCACGATCCGGGCCCTGGCCGATCTCCTGCCCGAAATACCGGTAGTGGTGGGAGACCCCTACAACAGCTCGCCGGCCGATCCCGATCTTCAGAGCGATGAGGTGCGGCAGCGGGCTCTTCAGGGGGAATCCCTTCCCACCGAACCGCGCCAGGTGCCCATGGTGGATCTGCCCCTGGGGGCCACAGAAGATCGCCTCTGCGGCACGATCGACATTGAAAAGGCCCTCAGTGAGGGGGTGCGCGCCTTTGAGCCCGGCCTGCTGGCCAAGGCCAACCGGGGCCTGCTCTACGTCGACGAGGTGAATCTTCTCGACGACCACCTGGTGGACGTGTTGCTGGATGCCGCCGCTTCCGGGTGGAACACGGTGGAGCGGGAGGGCATCTCCGTGCGCCATCCGGCTCGCTTTGTGCTCATCGGCTCCGGCAATCCGGAAGAGGGGGAGCTCCGCCCCCAGCTGCTCGACCGTTTTGGCATGAGTGTGGAGGTGCGCACGGTGCGCGACCCGGAGCTGCGGGTGCTGGTGGTGGATCAGCGCACGGCCTTTGATGCGGATCCGGTGGCCTTCCTGGCGGCCAGCGCCCCGGCCCAGGAGGCCCTGCAGGCGCGCGTGGTGGCGGCCCAGGAGCGGCTCCCCCGGGTGGCCATCGATGACGATCTGCGCCTGCGCATCTCCGCCGTTTGCGGGGAGCTGGATGTGGATGGTCTGCGGGGCGACATCGTGACCAACCGGGCCGCCCGGGCCCTGGCGGCCTTTGAGGGCCGGGATGCGGTGGCCGACGAGGATGTGGCCAGGGTGGTGGCCTGCTGCCTGCGTCATCGCCTGCGCAAGGATCCCCTCGAAGCGATCGACTCCGGTGAACGGGTGGTGAAGGTGTTCTGCCAGGTGTTCGACCAGCCCCTGCCCAGCGGTGAGGCCGACCGCCGGGCCTTTGAACTGGCGCTGGCGGGCTGAGGAGTCAGATCAACGTTGAAACCAGCCCGTGAGGGCCACCGCCAGGGCATCAGCAGCGTCATCAGGGCGAGGGGGATCATCCAGATCCAGCTCCCGCATCACCGCAGCCAGCACCTCATCCTTCTCCGCATGGCCGTGGCCCGCCAGGGCCAGCTTGATCTGCATCGGGGGGTATTCCACCACCGGGATGTGGAAGCGGGCCAGGGTCATCATCAGCACGCCCCGGGCCTGCACCACGGAAATGGTGGTGCTGGAGCGGTAGAAGAAAAACTTCTCCACCGCCGCCAGCTGCGGCCGCCAGGTGCGCAGCAGCTGGCGCAGGTCGCGGGCGATCTCCACCATGCGCTCGCCGTCGCTGCGGCCTGGGTCGGTGCGGATGATGCCGCAGTCGAGCAGCTGCTGGTGGCCGCCTCCGGGACGCCCGTCCACATCGATCAGGCCGTAGCCCACCCGGGCCAGGCCGGGGTCGAGGCCGAGGATCCGCATCAGGGCCCCCGGCGCACCATCAGGCCGCCAGGGCCAGTTCGAAGGCGGCGCGGTCGGTGCTGTCGGGGCGCTCGAACACCTTGCAGAACACCTTCACCACCCGGTCGCCGGAATCGATCTGCTCAAGAGGATCCTTGCGCAGGCGGTGCCGCAGGCAGCAGGCGGCCACGCGGGCCACGTCGTCCTCGCTCACCTCGGTGCGGCCCTCAAAGGCCGCCAGGGCGCGGGCGGCGCGGTTGGTCACGATGTCGCCCCGCAGGCCATCCACATCCAGCTCGCCGCAGATGGCGGAGATGCGGATGCGCAGGTCGTCGTCGATCTGCACGTGGGGCAGGCGGTTCTGGGCTTCCACCACCCGGGCCTGCAGGCCGTCCTGGGTGGGTTGCACCGCGGCGTTGAAGCCATCGGGGTCGTTGTCGAAGGCGGTGCGCTGATCCACCACCTGCACCCGCAGTTCGGGGTCGCGCACGGTGCGCACCTCCACGCTCATGCCGAAGCGGTCCAGCAGCTGGGGCCGCAGTTCCCCCTCCTCGGGGTTGCCGGAGCCGATCAGCACAAAGCGGGCCGGGTGGCGCACGCTGACGCCCTCGCGCTCCACGGTGTTCCAGCCGGAAGCGGCGGAATCCAGCAGCAC
Source organism: Cyanobacteriota bacterium (assembly GCA_035286045.1). GTDB lineage: Bacteria > Cyanobacteriota > Cyanobacteriia > PCC-6307 > Cyanobiaceae > Cyanobium. The sequence goes on from JAYKIG010000019.1 coordinate 18,289, forward strand.
GTCCACCAGGTGGTCGTCCAGCAGGTTCACCTCGTCCACATAGAGCAGGCCGCGGTTGGCCTTGGCCAGCAGACCGGGCTCAAAGGCCCGCACCCCTTCGCTGAGGGCTTTCTCGATGTCGATGGTGCCGCAGAGGCGGTCTTCCGTGGCGCCCAGGGGCAGATCCACCATCGGCACCTGCCGCTTTTCGGTGGGCAGCTGCTCACCGTGCTCCTGGCGCTCGCGCACCTCGGTGCTCTGCAGGTCGGGGTCGCTGGGGGAGCTGTTGTAGGGGTCGCCGGCCACCACGTCGATCTCCGGCAGCAGATCCGCCAGGGCGCGGATGGTGGTGCTCTTGCCGGTGCCGCGGTCGCCCATGATCATCACGCCGCCGATGCGTGGATCGATCACGTTGAGGAGCAGCGCCAGCTTCATCTCCTCCTGGCCCACGATGGCGGTGAAGGGGTAAACCCTGCGCTTGCGGGCTTGCATCAGCGGGATGGTTCAGGCTGTTCGGGGGATTGTTTCACAGGCAGCAGGCTGAGCACCTGGGGCGGGGTGGCGTCGGCGGGGTAGATCAGCCGCACCCGCAGGGTGCGGCTGCCACCCGGCGCCAGGCTGATGTTCCCCAGGGCTGGCCCCTGCTGCCCGACCCGCTGCACCAGGTGGAACCCCTGGCGGCCCGTGGGCTTGCCATCCGGGCCATCCAGGCCGCTCACCTCCACGGTGCCGCGGAACATCACCGGTGGCCCGGGCTTGGCCTTGAAGCGCAGGCCGCCGATCGCTTGGTCCCCTTTGATCGGACTTTCCAGCGCCAGCTGCAGCTGCAGCGGCTGCGGGCCGCCATTGCGCAGCGGCAGGGTGAGGTCGTACTCCACGCCGTAGTTGCCGTGGGCGGCCCAGGCGGTGCCGGGATAGAAGGCCTTGAGTTCGGCGGTTTGCACCTGGCGGGTGCCGAGGCTGCCCCGCTCCAGGGAGGCGATCGGCCAGGAGATGGGGGCCCGGCTGGCGGAGAGGTAGGGCTGGCCCGGGTCGGTGAGGGTGGCGCGCCAGGTGCTGCCCACCTGAACACCGCTGACGCGGGAATACACCAGCTTGCCGCTGCTGCCGCGGGGGGTGGGGGTGTGCTCCTTGGCGCTCAGGCCGCCATCGAGCAGGGCGGCCCAGCGCTCCGGCGGCGGCGGTTGGTCGCCCTCACCGAAGGCCGCCAGGGTGGCCAGGCTCACGGCGCCGGAGCTCTGCAGGCGCAGCTGCAGGTTGCGGCCATTGAGCAGGGGGTCGAGGCCCCGCACCGGCAGGGGCAACACCACCAATGTGCTGAGTTGACCGGGGGGCAGGGTCCAGCGCTCCGGCAGCAACGGGTTGCGCTGGCGCCCGAGCAGTTCGGTGGCCACGCGGCTGCCGGGGCCGGAGAAGGTGCTGCCGTCCTGGGGCATCAGCTCCGGCAGCGGCAGAAAGGGGGCCTGCGGCTGCACCCGGTCGGTGGACTGGGAGAGGGCGGTGGATCCCGCCAGCAGTTGCAGGGTCACCGGCTGGGCACCGCGGGGCTGGGCCACCACCGCCAGCCAGAGGGTGGAGTTGAGCTGGTCCGGCTTGCCGGCGTACACGTGGTGGCTGAACAGGTCGAAGCGGCCGTTCAGCGGCAGGTTGAGGTGGGCGGCCGGTTGGCTGCGCCCCTGGCCGGGGAAGGTGGAGAGCAGGATGCCGGGCTCGCTGATCAGCTCCGGGTTGTTGTCGTTGACCACCAGCACCGCATCGAGCCCCCCCGGCAGGGGCGCCACGGTTTGGGGCCGTTGGATCGGGGCGGGTGCCGCCGCGGGGGCCGGGGTGGCGGCCGGTGTGGGGCTGGCCGCCAGCAGGAGCAGGGGGAGTGGGGTCATGGTCGGGCGTTGCCGCTGCCGCCGGGTTTCCCGATCAGGCTGCGGGCCACCTCGGCGGCCATGGCCCGGATCAGATCGGTGGAGCGTTGGTCGTTGAAAGGGCCCTTCACCAGAAAGGCCGCCACCGCCCGCTGGCCGTTGGGCAGCTCGATCAGGCCGCCGTCGGCGTAGGCGATGCCGATGTCGCCGGTTTTGTTGAGCACGGTCACGCCGTGGCCCAGCAGATCGCTGTCGGGGTTGGCGGAGTCGCCCCCCAGCCCCATCAGCAGCCCCAGGGGCAGCAGGGTGTTGGTGCGCGAGGTGCCCATCACTTCGCGGAACAGATCCCGCGCCCGGGGGCTGAGCTTCTCGCCGGTGTCCACCAGGGCGATGGCGCGGGCCAGGTCGTGGGCGCTGGTGGTGTTGGTGCCATCGAGGTCCGGCAGCCAGTTGTTGATCACCGTTCCCGTGAGGCCCATGGCCTGGAAGCGGGCGTTGAGGCTGGCCTTGCCGCCGAGGCGTTTGATCAGCAGGTTGGTGGCGCTGTTGTCGCTCACGCGGATCATTTCGGTGGCCGCCTCCCAGAAGGGGAAACGGCTGCCGGGGGGGCGGCTGGCCATCCAGCCGGCGCCGCCGCCGATCACCTCCTTGGTGAGGGTGAGCGGTTCGTTCCAGCGCAGCCGGCCGGCATCCAGCTCCTCCAGCCCCGCCAGCAGGATCGGCGTCTTGATCGAGCTGGCGGCGGGCAGGGGCAGGTCGGCCTGGAGCTGGGCGTAGCGACCATCGTCGAGCACCAGCAGGAAGCCGCTGGCGGTGAGATCTTTGTGAACTGCGGCCAGTTGGCCCCAGCGCTGGCTCAAGGCTGTCAGCTCGGTGCGGGGCTCAAAT
>JAYKIG010000020.1:0-3663 GCA_035286045.1 Cyanobacteriota bacterium
CGGCGTGATTGCCAACAACTACATCGACTACGCGATCAACGCGCTGGTTTGAGTCCAGGGGCTGAAGAAGCCTGAAAGCCCCCCGGAAGGGGGGCTTTTTTTGTGCGAATCCGAAGAGCTGTAACGACGCCAGCTGATGGCAACATCATGGGTGAACTGTGCCACGTTCCGGTTTCCATGACAGGACCACAGGAGACCGATGCTCCCCTCACAACCGCTGGTGAACCCATCACGGAGGCCGAGGCCCACAGGCGTCTCCGCAGTGACGATCCGTCCCTGCAGTACTACGCAGCCTGGTGGCTGGGCAAGATGCGCAGCCCCCATCCCGACACCGTGCCCCTGCTGCTGAAGGCCTTACAGCTTCGCCAGCCCCGGGAGGTGGGCGCCGGTGTGGAACGCAATGCGGTGGCCCGCAATGCGGCGAGGGCTCTGGGAAAGGTGGGAGATGGGCGGGTGGTGCCCGAGCTGTTGGCGGCCCTGGCAGATGAGGATGACGGGTTGCGGGAGGCGGCGGCCCGGGCCCTGGGAGAGCTCCGGGCGGAGGAGGCCGTGACCCCTCTGATGGAACGCCTCGCCTCCGGCCTGCAGGGAGCAGGGGCCTGCCGAGAGAACAGCCCGAAGTTGCAGGAACCCTGTGAGGCCTTGATCGAAGCCCTCGGAGACATCGGGGTGGTGCGGGAGGACGTGTTGGCCACCATCTCGCCCTTCCTTCACCATGAGCGGCCCCTGATTCGCAGCGCAGCTGCCCGGGCGTTGCTCCAGCTCACCGGGGATCAGGGTTACGGAGAGCAGCTGCTCGGCCTGTTGGACCATCCCCAGCTCCAGGTGCGCCGGGCTGCCCTGATGGACCTGGGGGCGGTGGGGTGGCGGGTCGCCCTTGATCCCATCCGGCGGACCCACGCCGAAAACAGCCTCAAACTCATCGCCCTCCGCGGCCTCGTGGAACGGGGCTCGGGCGATCCCTCGACGGAAGCCCTTCTGGAGGCCATGGATGAACTCCTCTGATCCCTTTGCCCCGTTGATTGCGGCCGTGGAGCAGGCCGATTCGGCCGGGGCGCTGTTTGAGACCACCAGGGCCCTGGCCACCGCCCTGGCCAGCCAGGAACTGGCCACCCAGAGATACTCCCCTCCGGAGCAGGCTCTCGCCTGTCTGGTGCGCATCCTCGGGTTCAACAACCCAGGGGCGGCCGTAGCGGCCGTGGAGGGGTTGATTGCCTGTGGTCCGGTGGCCGTTTCGCCCCTCCTGGAGGGTCTGGATGCCCAGAACTATGGGGCTCGCGCCTGGGCGGTACGGGCCCTGGCGGGAATTGGCGACGTGCGGGGTCTGGCATTGTTGGAAGGAGCCCTGGCCAACGATGTGGGCCCCAGCGTCCGCAGGGCGGCAGCCATCGGCCTGGGCACCCTCCGGGTGGATCCCCTAGTTCCAGAGGAGCGCCGCGCCATTCAGCAACGGGCCTTGGTGGCGCTGGAGAGCGGAAGCAAGGACGGTGAGTGGGTGGTGCGCTACGCGGTGGCCACCGCGATGGAACGGATCGCCCCTCGCCTCCAGGAGCTCGAGGATGGTCGCCATCGGGCGCTGTCGACGCTCCATCGTCTGGCGGATGAGGCCCAGGAAGAGGCCCCAGTGGTTTGTCTTCGCGCCAGGCTTGCCCTCTCCCGCCTGTCTTCCCCATGACCTCCTTCCCTCCGATCAAGGTGCTGTTTGTGTGCCTGGGAAACATCTGTCGTTCGCCGGCGGCCGAGGGCTGTTTCCTGCATCTGATCGTCCGAGAACAGCTGGCTGATGCCTTTGTGGTGGATTCCGCGGGAACCGGTCACTGGCATGTGGGTAAACCAGCCGACCAGCGCATGCTGGAGGCCGCCGCCCGCCGGGGCATCCTGCTGCCGAGCAGGGCCCGTCAGATCGCCCGCTCCGATCTTGAGGCCTTTGATCACATCCTCACCATGGATACAGACAACCTCGCTGCGGTGCAACGGCTGGCGGGGCCCCATCCCACCCGGGCCACCATTGCTCCCATCACGCGCTACTGCCGTCGTTATCGTCTCCCAGAGGTGCCCGATCCCTACTACGGAGGTCGCGATGGATTCGAGCTGGTGCTCGATCTCCTCGAAGATGCCTGTGAAGGTTTGCTGGCTGAGCTGAGGCCCAGGGGAGGTGATCGCTCAAGCTCGAGCGGGATGTCTGGCTTCCGCGCCTGATCTGGGCCAGGCTTCTTCCGGAACCTTTGAGCGGAAGGCGTCCACCATGGCCTGAATCACGGCCTCGATCTCCATGCCGTCGGTGACCAGCAACAGGGCATCCGGTGCTTGGCGCAGGGGGGCCTCCTGGCGAGTGGAATCCTGTCGGTCCCGTTCGGCAATCAGACGCTCAAGCTCCTCAAGCTCCGGCGCCTCAAAGCCCTGTTGCTGCAGATCCCGAGCCCGCCTGCGAGCCCGTTCCTCCACGCTGGCGGTAAGAAAAATCTTGCACTCGGCATCAGGAAACACAGCGGTGCCCGTATCCCGTCCTTCCGCCACCAGACCCCCCTGCTCCCCAAGGCGCTGCTGGAGGGTGGTGAGGCTCTGGCGGACGCAGGCATGGGCCGCCACGCTGGACACCACAGCCGTCACCTCCGGGCTGCGGATGGCCGTGCTCACATCGTGCCCATTGACCTGGATCTGTACCTGACCCTCTCCATGGGTGCTCAGATCCAGGGCCAGCCCCTCGAGCAGGGGCGCCACCGCCCTGGGGTCGGCAGGATCGACGCCTTGCTGCAGCACCCACCAGGTGAGAGCGCGGTACATGGCCCCCGTATCCAAGAAGGTGAGCCCAAGACGCTGGGCCAGGGCTCGGGTCACCGTGCTCTTTCCCGCGCCGGCGGGACCATCAATGGCAACAATCGGGGCTCGGGACATCAGGAATCGGTGATCGATCAGCCGGGCAGGGCCGCAATGCACGGCTGCAGCGAGCAGTGCCAGGCCTCCATGGCTCTGGCGAGAACCCAGTGTATGGGCATCCACCAGGGCCACATATTCGGGAGGGAGGTTGTGGCTGAGAAGCGCCTCTTCCAGAGTCTTGAGGATCATGGAAGGGGGAGTCCCGTCGCTGGCCAGGGTTGCTGCTTTTGCCAGGGCTGCAGAGAGGCCTGCGGCACGATCCAGTTCTTCCGCCGTGAGATAGCTGTTGCGGGAGCTGAGAGCCAATCCATCCTGCTGGCGGACGGTGGCCATGCCCTCGATCGCCACCGGCAAGCCCAGGTCGGCCACCACCTGTCGCAGGATCACGAGCTGTTGCCAATCCTTTTCCCCGAGGAAGAGACGCTCGGGCCGAACGATCCCTAGCAACCGGCTCACCACGGTGGCCACCCCCTCAAAGTGCCCGGGACGTTGGGCCGCGCAGAGGGACTTCAGCAGAAACGCGGGGGGAACAATGTGGGTGATCCCCTCCTCCCCCCGGGGATACATCTCTTCCGCCGATGGGGCAAACACGGCATGGGCACCCGCTTCGCAGGCCAGGTGACCATCCTCTTCCAATCTGCGGGGGTAGTGCTGGAAATCCTCCCCCGCGCTGAATTGAAGGGGGTTCACAAAGATGCTCACCAGCACCTGGGGGCGACCCCACCAGCGAGGCGTGGCCGCCCGCCGGATCAACTGGGCGTGCCCCTCGTGGAGCGCCCCCATGGT
>JAYKIG010000021.1:0-11641 GCA_035286045.1 Cyanobacteriota bacterium
GGCTACCGCCTTTACCTCAAGAACAACTCGGAGAAGCGTCTGCAGGATGCCATCCAGGCGGATGAGCGGGCCATCGAGCTCGCCTGCCGTTTTGGCTACACCCTGCCCAACGCTTACAAGAGCCTGGGCGGGGCGTTGAAGGAGCTGGTGGAACAGAGCCGCAAGAAGCGCAAACGGGCGTTCTATGAGGATCGGCTGGAAGCGCTGCGCAAGAGTGCGGGCAAGGCCCGGGCGGAAATGGCCCAGCAGGAGGGCTCCAGGCAATCCCTCAGCAGTGAGAACGTTTATGGATGAGCCCACCAGCGAGGATCTGGCCATGCTGGCTGCGGAGGCCTGTGATGATCGCAAGGCGGTGGACATCCGGCTGATCCGGGTGGAGGACATCTCCTCCCTCGCCGACTGGTTCGTGATCTGCAGCGGCCTCTCGGATGTGCAGGTGAGAGCCATCGCCCGCTCCGTGGAGGATCGCCTGGAGCTGGAGGCCCATCGCCTGCCCCTGCGGCGCGAGGGGCAGGCGGAAGGCCGCTGGGTGCTGCTCGACTACGGGGAATTGATCGTGCATGTGCTCACGCCCCAGGAGCGGCACTTTTACGATCTGGAGTCGTTCTGGGGCCATGGGGAGCAGCACCGCTACACCCCCCAGCCCCCTCCTGCCTCCGTGGGATCCACCCTGCGGCTCTCCTGAGCATTCCGGCCTCACCATGCCCTCCGCCCCCCCACCAGGCCCAGGAGCCGACTCCGCCGATCCGCCCGTGGCTTGTCCTGTTGCGAAGGAACAGCGCCCCCTGGAGGAGTACAAGCAGCTGGAGCGGTCCTGGTTCTTTTCCTGGCCAGCCCGGGGACACCTGGCTCTGATGCGGGCTCTGGCGGTGGCCTGGTTGCTCCTCCTCCCCCTGGGGTGGGTGGTGGCCAGCGGCAGCTGGAGCCTCAGGGACCATCCGCTTGGAATCGGCGCCGCAGCGTTCACCCTCGGCCTGGGCCTGCCCCTGCTGTTGCTTCTGCGCCAGTGGTTGGGCTGGTCCTATGTCAACCGACGCCTAGTGTCCGAGAAGGTGGAGTATGAGGAATCCGGCTGGTATGACGGCCAGGTGTGGGAAAAGCCCCTGGCCTGGCGGCAGCAGGATCTCCTGGTGGCCAGGCACCAGGTGGCACCAGTGCTGTTGAGGCTCCGTCGAGGAATCCTTTGGATTCTGCTGTTAATGGGGGTGGGAACGGGCCTCTGTCAGGCTCTCTGAAGTTCCGCCCTGCGGCGTCCGCCAAGAGCCGTTCACGCCACCATGTCCCTGTCCACCAGCTTCTCTGGGGCTAACCGTTCCCTGGTGTCTCCCCTCAGGGTGCGCCTGCTGCGGAATGGCATTCCGGAATCCAGCCATCAGGTGCATGTGGTGGTGTGTGATGCCCGAGGGCGGGTGCTGATGCGCGCTGGAGATCCCCAGCTGCTCACCTTCGTGCGTTCGGCTCTCAAGCCCTTCCAGGCCACTGTGTACGTGGGGAGCGGAGCAGCGGAGCGCTACGGCGCTGGGGAGCGGGGGCTGGCCATCGCCTGCGCCTCCCATGCCGGCACCACCGCCCATGCCAGGGAAGCCTTTCGCCTGCTGTGGGGGGCGGAGCTGGAGGTGGAGCACCTCCAATGTCCACCGCCTGGGGAGGGCCGGAGCGCCCTGCAGCACAACTGCTCGGGGAAGCACGCCGCCTTCCTGGCGGCCTGCCGCATGCTCCACTGGCCCCTGGAGAGCTATCTACAGGTGGAGCACCCCCTGCAGCAGGAGGTGCTGAAGCGGGTGGGGGAACTGCTGGCGCTGCCGGCGGCCGAGCTGGTGGTGGCACGTGATGATTGCGGAGCGCCGACGCTGCAGCTGCAACTGGCCCAGATGGCCCTGCTCTTCGCCCATCTGGGGGCCGGAACCCAGGCCGATCTGGAGAGCCTCAGCAGGGCCATGCTGACCCACCCGGAGTTGGTGGCCGGCGAGGACCGTTTCGACACGGAACTCATGCGCCGGGCCCACGGGCAAGTGGTGAGCAAGGGTGGAGCTGAAGGCATTCAGTGCCTCAGCCGTGTGGGGGAAGGATTGGGCGTGGCCATCAAGGTGGAGGACGGTTCCACGCGCGCCAAGCAGGCCGTGGCCCTTCATGTGCTGCAGCACCTGGAGTGGCTCACCCCCATGACCCTGGAAGAGCTGGGGGAACGCTTCCTTGTACCTGCGTCCCACCTGAAGCTGGAGGTGCACGGGGACCTGCGGACCTGACCCCACCATCCCAGTGGGACCCCCCTGCCTGGTAAGATCAATACATGTCGCGGGGTAGAGCAGTCTGGTAGCTCGTCGGGCTCATAACCCGAAGGTCGCGAGTTCAAATCTCGCCCCCGCCACCAACGCTCCTGTGTTGATCCTGTCGAAAGCTCACCTGAGAACAGGTGAGCTTTTTTGTTTATCCCTTTGGCCTTCTATTCAGCCAGTTCTGATTACACAGCAAGGGCCTGCCGATAAAAACGGTAGAGCCTCTCCAGATCCCAGTATGGGGTGGGTTCGTTGTTGATGAAACAGGCCGCGTGCTGGTAGCCGCGAAAGAGATCGTCGTCATTGTCGATGCCGATGATCGTTTCAATCAGGTCTGCCGTGGAAGGGAAGTCCATGGCATTGATGAAGGAATGGGGAGAGAAATCGGATGCAATGTCAGGATTCCCCCAGTAAATGGGGATGGCACCTGCGAGAAGGGGGTCGAGGATTTTTTCAGTGGTGTAACCCGGAGCGCTCTCATTTTCAAAGGCGATATTGAACTTGTAGTGATGAAGAAATTTGATTTTGTTGTCTACTTTGAAGCCTGTATTGTTCATCCATTTTCCCGCCGAATCCACTTTCTTATATTGGCTTAGGGCGTGAAAAAACTCATTTCTTTTTTGTGGCTTGCCATTGCCAAAGATGAAGCTGCAAAAGCGTTCTCTGGGCTCGGGAAAGGAGGCTTGGTGGATCCGGTTCAGCAGAATATTAAGCATGGAATCGGTGCCTTCTGACAGACCCAGGCCCCGAGATTGATACCAGGCGTGGTAGATGTAAACTGGTAGCCGAAGGTTGCGGGTATCATTGCTTGGATCAAAGCTGATGGCATAATCACACTGACTGAAGTCGGGCTTGACGTTTTCGCCCGTATAAAACAGTTTGCGGCATTTGTATTTCTTATGGCGGTCGCCAAAAACGGAATAAATGAGAACATCTGGCCAGAATCTTGTGAGCTTGTAGCGGATTCCGCAGAGGTCAAGAGTGTGGGTAAAAAAGTTATTTTTTGGATCGAAATCTGCCCAGAAGTCGTCAAACCACAATCGGATCATGTCAATTGCTTGCCTTCTTTGTCATCCTTTTCATTGGATCGTAGGTTGAGCTTGTCGGATCTGGCAAGGTCCGGCCCCGGACGGGTGCTGGATTGATGGCTTCACAAATGCGGTGGTTGGCCTCTGGGGATCCAGTGGATGTGGTTGTCGTCGGGGCCGGTGCCTGCGGTGGGGTGGCCGCCATGGTGCTGGCCGAAGCGGGATTGCGGGTGCTGGTGCTCGATGCGGGGCCGGATCTGCAGCCCGCCCGCGCCCTGGGTCGGGAACCCATCAACAGTCTGCGGCGTCTGGCCTTTCTCTCCAGCGGGCGCAACCCCATTCAGGCCAACCATCCCGGGTTCTGGAAGCACAACCCCGAGCTCTATGTCGACGAACGCCTTCACCCCTACTGCGTCCCGGAGGATGCTCCCTTTCTCTGGACCCGGGGCCGACAGGTGGGAGGAAAGAGCCTGACCTGGGGAGGCATCACCCTTCGGCTCTCGGATTATGAGTTCAAGGCGGGCCAGTGGGATGGTCGGAGCCGCTGCTGGCCGATCTGCCATGCCGACCTGGATCCGTATTACACCCGGCTGGAAGGTCTGCTCGGGGTCCATGGCCAACGGGATGGACTACCCCAGTTGCCGGACGGCCACACCCTGCCACCCCTTCCCCTCACCCCGGGCGAGCGCCACATGCAACAGGCTGTGGGCCGGGAGCTGGGCCTCCCCTTGATCCCCTCCCGGGGCTTTGCGAAGGGGCCGCTCCACCCCGGCCAGCCCCAGGCCTGGCCCCCCTCCACAGCCCAGGGGTCCACCCTGGCCCGCGCCCTGGCCACGGGGCGAGCCAGGGTGTGTCCCCAGACCGTGGTGAGCCATCTGTGGATGGATGCCAGCGGAGAGCGTGCCAGGGGGGTGGTGGCGGTGGATGGCCGCACCGGGGAGCGGGTGAAGGTGGCGGCGGATCTGGTGGTGCTCTGCGCCTCCACCATTGAAACGCTGCGGATTCTTCTCCATTCCAAGGAGGGTCTGGATGGTCCTCCCCTGATGGATCCCTCCGGCATGCTGGGCTGCCATCTGATGGATCACATCTCCACCAGCTGTTTCTTCAGCCTTCCCGTCAGCGGGTCTCCATCCGCTGTGGCCGAACTCTCCGGTGCGGGCAGCTGTTTTCTTCCCAACACCCTCTTCGGCAAGCACGGAGCCGTCGATTTTTGCCGCGGCTATGGCCTCTGGGCTGCGATTCAGCGGTTCGATCCCCCCACGTTTCTCAAACGGCGGCCAGGCGAGGCTCTGGGGTTCCTGATCGGCCACGGAGAGGTGCTTCCCTCAGCGGAGAATCGCGTCAGCCTGTGCGCCGACCAGTGCGATGCCCACGGTCTGCCCATTCCCCTGATCACCTGCCGCTGGGGAGCGAACGAGCGGGCCATGGTGGCCCACATGGAACGCCGCATGGCCACCGTGGTGGCGGCTGCTGGAGGGGAGATCCTGCCGGTGGAAGACCTCATGGTGTTCCCCCTGCTGGAACCCTGGCTGAAGTCGCGGCCCGCCCTGGGGGCCGGGGCCGCCCCTCCGGGCTATTACATCCACGAGGTGGGTGGGGCACCCATGGCCGCCGAGGAGGAGGCCGGGGTTGTGGATTCCGGAAACGCCTGCTGGCGGGCCGCCAATGTGCTGGTCACCGATGGGGCCTGCTGGCCAAGTGCGGGTTGGCAGAGCCCAACCCTCACCCTGATGGCTCTCACCTGGCGCGCCTGTGCTGGAGTTCTTGGTGAGGAACTACACACCTGAAGGGGCGTCTGGTGTTCATAACCACAGAACCCTCCCGCGCCACACCCGATACTTTGTGGGCGACCTTTAACGGGTCGGGCAAGGGAGAAAACAAGGACGGAGGTTGGCCCCTCCGTCTTTTTTTGTCCATCAGCCAGAAAGCCATGGAATCGGCTGCTGGGTTGCGGTCCAATCCACACCCTGATGGTGACCCGGAAGCTGGCTCAGGGCTCCGTAAACAGGCCCGACAGGTAGTGATCCTTGACGGATCTGTCAGACGAGCCGTTCTGGAAAAGGAACCCCGCCAGAGCTGAGGTGATCACGCTGTACTGGTCCCAGTTGGGATGGTTGCGGATGAACTCCCGCATGCCTTCAAACAAGGCCTCAGGCACCTCTGCTTCCAGGCTCACGCTGGGGGGCACAGGGGCAAAAAGGGTGGAGCCATCGGAGCGGAGCTCGCCGTTCATGCAAGGGTGCTTGTCCGACTCCGTCACAAGGTTCTGCGGTGCAACCCACCCACTACGCCACAACCCAGTCGATTTCGTCAAAGCCGTGCAAGGGAACGGTGAAAGGAGCTCTCACGTCGTGAGATTCCTTTGCTGAACAGGGATCTGCCCTTGAGAAGCGGAGAGGAGGTTGAGGAAAGAACCGTTCACCGATTTTGTCAAGGGGGGGAAAGATCCTGGGGCTCTTTCCACAGGGGCTGGTGGTGCCCATGGGTTTGGCGGAAGAGGTTGGGGAAAACCGGGGGAGCGCCTTGGGGAAACGGAGAGGCCATGGGGAAAAGGCCGACCCATAGGAATGGCTAACCAGTCGTAGGGGGGATCCTCCCGATCCCGTTTGAGACCCCCCATTCTTCAAGATTTCTGAAGAGTTTCCGGGCCCAGGGGGTGATGGGCATGGGGATAGGGGGGGTGGTGATGGTCTGCAGGAGTGTGGGAATGAACCGGTGCCTCGCTCTGGCAGGCCCCCGTGCACTCCTTCTCGCAGAGCTGGCAGCTCTCCATGGAACCCTCCACATGATGGTGGTGGCTGTGCTGGGGGTAACCCACCTCCCTTTCAAAGCCCAGCACCTGGGCTCTGTATTTGCAGAGGGAACAATTCATGGCATTCGTGCCTTCCAGCACTTCCATGAGGCGATCCGCAAACGTGCTCAGCACCTGGGGATGGTCGCCCAGGTAGGAGGCATGGAGCATCTCCACCGCCGGGTGGTCTGCGGCCACGGCCTCACTGTGGAGCCGGATGCGGCTCACCAGCACGCCCGAAAACAGGAAATAGGGAAACACCACCAGGCGCCGATAGCCCAGCTTCATCACCTGTCTGAGGCCGGGCTCCACCAACGGAAAGGTGACTCCGGAGTAGAGAGTTTCCCCCCAGCCGAAGCCAAACCCCTCCACCAGCATGCGGGTCACCTTGGCCACGTTGGAGTTGGCATCGGGATCGGAGGAGCCCCGGCCCACCACCACGAGCAGGGTGTCATGGAGCGGCACCCGCTCCTTGCCTTCCGCCTCCCTTCTGCGGTCGGCGTCCTCCAGGCACTGCCGGATGCGGGCCCCGGCCGCCTGGATCATGCCCAGATCCACGCCCAGCTCCCGGCCGTAATCCACCCGCAGCCCCGTTTCCGCGGCAAAGGTATTGATCACGGACGGGATGTCGTTTTTGGCATGGCCCGCGGCGAAAAGCATGGCCGGCAAGGCCAGGATGTGCCGCACCCCCTGCCCCTGGAGCTTCTCCAGCCCGTCGCGGAGGATGGGCCTGGCAAATTCCAGGTAGCCATGCGCCACCGGCACCGGATGGAGCCTGGCTTCAAGCTGCATCGCCAGGTCGGCGAATTCAGCGACGGCCAGGCGATTGCGGCTGCCGTGTCCGCAGATCATCACCCCGATGGGGCCATGGGGGCTCTGCAGGGGCGGGGCGGGGCTGAGAGGGAGGGAGGAAGTCATGGAGCCGACCCTATTCCGCCCGACCTTAGATTCAAGGCAGCGTCCAGACCCGTGACCCTTCGACTCCCTCCCTACCGGGCCCTGCCCCCGCCCGATCCCAGCCAGGCGCTGATAGAAGTTCGGGTGGCCGATCTCCAACCCACCCAGATGTGTGTGGGGCTGGCGGAGGTGCGCAGCCGGCAGCAGGACTTTCTCACCGACAGTGCCCAGGAGCGCCGGACCTATCTGACCACCAAGCCCGTTCCCCTGGTGAAGGGGGGTGGAGGGCAGCTGTGGATGGTGGATCGGCATCACAGGCTGCGGGGCCTGGTGGAGGTGGATCCAAGCGCCACAGCGTTTGGCTATCTGGTGCTGCACCTGGCTGGGGCCACCCCCGTCCAGGTGCTGGCGGAACTGGAGCGACGGGGGTGGCTCTACCTCTACGACGGCAGGGGCATGGGTCCCCTCCCCAGCACGGCCCTGCCCCAACGGCTGCTCGACCTACAGGATGATCCCTACCGCAGTCTGGTGTGGAAGCTGAAACGGGAGAAGCGCATCGCACCCGAGCCCCTGATTCCTTTCCATGAATTCCGTTGGGGGGCCTGGCTGCGGAGGCGCCCCCTCCCGCCGTTCAGTTCGGAGCGCCTGGAGCCGGCCCTCCCCCGGGCCCGGGCCCTGGTGGTGTCTCCTGCGGCCTCCCACCTGGCGGGTTGGATGGGAGCCTCCCCCGGGTAGCCGCTTCCCCTGGAACGGCATGATGGTTTCAGCGGATTTGCTTCTGGAGGTGGTATGGAGAGTACAGACATCGATGATCTCGAGCTGGATGGTGGTGAGGAGTCGACCGATCAGCAATCCTTCAGACGGTCGCGCCGCCGTTTCCGGCTTTTGTTTGATGGGGGGTCGATCGCCCTGCTGGCGATCTTCCTGGTTCATCTGATTCCCGTGCTGCTGCAGATCAATCCCCTGAACCCCAAATGGCAGGGTGAGTTTGTGGACGTGTTGGTGAATGAGGGGTTGCTGGCCTTTCTGGGTTTTGTCCTGATGCACCTGGCGGCGTTCGTGCAGCCCTCCCACGACCGTCTTCGCCGTCGCCTCCGCCTTGTGAGACGCCTCGCGGTTGTGGCGGTAGCAGGCTATCTGCTGCTGGTGCCCCTGCAGCTCACCAGCTCCTTCGGAACCATTGCCACAACCAAGGCCATGAGAGCGTCCTATCTGGAGCAGGGGACCCGCCTCTCGGAGATCCGCGAAGCCCTGCTCGGCGCCACCAACGTTCAGGATCTGAACGTGCGTCTGCAATCTCTTCTGCAACCGTCGCTCTCCAGCGAGCAAGTCGTTCAGTCGTTGCCTGATCTGCGCAAGGTGCTGCTGAAAGAGAACGAGCTCCAACAGCAGAAGCTGAGCGAACTTCTGACGACAAGTGCCGAAGGAGGCGATTTCTTTGACGCCTTCACCCGGATGGGTTCCGCCGTGGGCTGGGCGCTGGCCTTTGCCTCGGGCGCCGTTCCCTGGGGATCCCACTCCACCATGGTGGAACGGCTCCGTCGGAAGAGACGTTCCTAACGACGATTGCGGGGAGGGTGGCCGCTTCCCTGCCGGAGCTGGTCTTCCCACACCCTGAACTGGTGGGCCAACCGCCAGGCGATCAGGGATGAAGCGATGGCCAGCCCCAGAAGGGCGGTGGTGTGCCACCAGGCCACAGCCAGCAGGCTCAGCCAGGGAACAATGCCCAGCCAGGGCCGCCAGCGCCGCAGCTGGGCAAGGGCACCGGAGCAGGCCCGGCAGTGGGCTGTGTGGCTGTGGTAGCGCTCCATCAGGCTCTCCCGGTCCTGGCGGGGGGGCAGGGGCTCCCCCGGAAACGGCGGACCGGCGTGCTCCACCACCCACTGGTGCAGGGCCAGCACGTAGCGATCGGCATGGCTGGCCAGATAGCAGCTCCGGGCCAGCTGGGCACTGCCTCCCCGCTGGGCCAGCACCCGCTCCTGCCAATGAAGAAACAGCTGGTCGTCCTCCAGAACCACATGGTTGGAGAGGTGCTGGAGCCAGATGGGGCGCAGACGCAGCAGGAGAGGGGGCAGGGGCGAGCGGAACTGGAAGGGGAAGCGGGCGAAGATCCTGCAGACCCCCGGGCGGATGGGCGTGGCGTAAACCACCGTGAGAATGCGGGCGAAGCTCGGCGCGTTGAGGTCGTGCCACATCAGGCACGGTGCCGTGAACGTGGTGCTCTGGCGGCCGAGCTTCCCCCTCCGGGGGCCCTCCTCCCAGAGGCCGGAGAAGCCACCCGCATCAGCGTGGACCAGTTTCAGCTCCACCGGCCCCGCATTCTGACGGCGGCCCACCGTGCCGTGATGGGTGAAGGGCACATGGCTCACATCGAGAACGTTCTCCAGCAGGGTGAGGGCGTCGTAGGGGAGGTCCCGGAAGGTGTCCTGCACAGTCCAGGGCCGCTCGCCGGGGCCGATGGGCTCCTCCAGCTGGGGCACCAATGGCAGGGGGACGGAGGCACTGTCATCTGGAACCCCCGCAAAGACGAAAAGCAGGCCCTGCCCCGTGGCGGTGGCATAGGTGCGGCACCGGCTGCGGGGGCTGCGCAGGCGCGGGGCCTCCCGCTCGTCACCTCCCCCCCCTGCGCTGGCCTGGGGGATGGCTGTGCAGGCGCCGTCGCCGCGGAAGGTCCAGCCGTGATAGGGGCATTCCAGCTCCCCCGCGCTGTTGAGCCGGCCTTCCGAGAGGGGCACCAGCCGATGGGGGCACACATCGGCAAAGGCTCTCCATTGCTGGGCGGCCCCATCCCACCAGAGCACGAGGTCGTCGCCCAGCAGGGTGAACGCCGTGGGGCGGATGCGATCGAGATCGCCCAGATAGGCCACCGGATACCAACTTCGGCGCCAGGGGGAATCGGCTGGAGCGATGGCGCTGGATGGGGCCACCTCCGCTGCAAGATTGGGGCCCATGGGAGAGGAGGGGGAGGCCGGCGAGAGGAGGCTCCGGCGGGGCACCATCATGGCGGCCCCGGTTGACCATCGCCGAGCCCGACCGATCCGGGGGCCTAGCCCTCGCCTCCTTCTCCGCCCTCACCGCCTTCGCCGCCTTCGCCGCCTTCGCCGTCCCCATCGTTTGGTTTGATGGTGGGCTGGAGGGGTTGGCCCGAGGCGTCGGGACGAACCTCCTCGCCCCCCTTCTCGCCAGCCTCCTTCTCAGGGCTGCAGCCCGCGAGGGCCGAGAGGAGAGTGGTGCTGGCGAGAAAGAGGGCAACGCTCTTGCGAGGCATGGCAGCTGGGGCCGTACAGGGATGCATCAACAATGGGTCGGTGTGGGTGTCTGCAACGGTGGGCCGATGCAATTCTTTCTTGAGCCCCTCCTTTCACCTCCCGATGTGGTGCGTTTGCACGAGCGCCTGGAGTCGTCTTCCGACGAGGAGTGGCGCCCGGGGGAGGAGACGGCCGGCTGGCATGCCCGCCAGGTGAAACGCAACCACCAGCTCGATCGCCGGAGCGCGCTCCACGGGGAGTTGGAAGGGGAGGTGTGTGCCGCCCTCCGGGCCCACCCCCTGGTGCAGGCGGCGGCCTTTCCCCGCACCATCCATGGCGTGCTCTTCAGCCGCATGGGAGCGGGGGAGAGCTATGGGCGCCATGTGGATAATGCCTGGATGGCGGGGGGCCGAGCCGATCTCTCCTTCACCCTCGCCCTCGCTGAGCCCGGCAGCTACGGCGGGGGCGATCTGGTGCTGGACCATCCCCAGGGGGAGGAACGGATCCGGTTGCCAGCCGGCCACGCAATCGTTTACCCCAGCACCAGCCTGCACCGGGTGGAGCCGGTGACCTGGGGGGAGCGGCTGGTGGCGGTGGGCTGGATCGAGAGCCGCATCCGCCACGGGGAGCAGCGGGAGCTGCTCTTTGAACTGGATACGGCCCGACGGGCCCTCCATGGGCAGGAGGGAAAGGGGGAGGTGTTCGACCTGATCAGCCGCAGCTACAGCAACCTTCTGCGCTGGTGGGAGCGATGAGCGGGGATGGGCTTGCGGTGCTGGGGGCCGCCCTGGCCGGGGTGGCGGCGGGCCTGGTGAATGCCCTGGCCGGAGGCGGATCGCTGATCAGCTTTCCGGCCCTCACGGCCCTGGGCCTGCCTCCCCTGGTGGCCAATCTCACCAACACGGTGGCTCTCACCCCTGGCTATCTGGGGGCGACCTGGGCCCAGCGGCGGGAGCTGGGGGGGCAGGGGGGCAGGGGGCGGCTGCTGGCGCCGCTGGCCCTGATGGGTGGCGGGGTGGGCGCTGTGCTGTTGCTGGGGAGCGACGAGCGGTTGTTTCTAGCGCTGGTGCCCTGGTTGATCCTGCTGGGTTCGGGCCTGGTGGCCCTGCAGACGCCCCTTCGCGGATGGCTGTCCGCCCTCCCCATGGGCAGCGGTGGTGCAGGTTTGCCGCCCCTGGCCGGTGTCCTGGTGGCCCTGGCGGCGGTGTACGGGGGGTATTTCGGCGCGGGGCTCAGCGTGATCCTGCTGGGGGTGCTGGCGATCACCCTGCAGGATTCCCTCACCCGCCTGAGCGGCCTCAAGCAGCTGCTGGCCCTGGCTGCCAATGGGGGGGCGGCCCTGGTGTTCCTGGCCAGTGGCCGGGTGGCCTGGCCCGCCGCGGTGGCCCTGGCCCTGGGGGC
>JAYKIG010000022.1:0-9072 GCA_035286045.1 Cyanobacteriota bacterium
AGGGCACCACCTGATCCATCTCAGAGAGAAATTTCTCACGTTTTGTTTGTTTTTTGGCCGTGCTCTGCTCGTAATCACCAAACCCCAACTGCTTGCCGCCCATCAATCCAGTCCTGGCCTGCGATCAAAGGCCTATTCTCCCGTGAAATGGGCTGGTTTTCCAGATTCTCCTTAAGCCTTCGCCTGGATTCATCTCTGCTGCTTTCCTCTCCCGATTCAGACAGCTTCAGCCGTCCGTCTCCAGGAGGGGGACAAGATCCTTGAAGTGAAAAACCTGCTCCGTGCTTCGAACTTCGGGCCCGTTCTCTGTGCCCTTCACCACCCGTCGGGTCAGGACCCATGGTCCCCCCTTGCAGAGGGGATTGAACGTATCCTCAAAAAATGTTTCACCTCCCCTGGGCTCGCCGCTGGCGGGATCGCTGTATTGGCTGGTGTAGGTGTGGCTGAGGTAGCCCTGGCCCGTTTCCGTGATGCTCCTGGTGAAGATCGTCACCACCGTGCCGTGGATGTGACGATGCACCATGGTCACCACGTTGTCCTTGATGCGGTAGCGATCTCCAGTGTTCTTGCCGCCCACGATCACTTCCGTTCCCACCGCATCGGTATCGCCCGCGGTGAAGGTGTTCTCCCCGTGGGTCTGGTCAAAGCTGCGGCGCACCCTATGGATGGCCACCTCCCAGAGCTGGGAGGCCATGGCCTTCTGCACCTCCGGATCCTCGATGCCCTCCACCGTGGCCTTGAGATCCGCCCCGACGGTGAAGGTCCCTTCCACCGTGCGTCCATCCTGCTGCCAGACGCAGCGACCGCGGTAACCGCCGAAACCCGGATCCCACGTGTAGCGGTTTTCGTAGGCGGCGCGGAACGTGCTGGTGAGGTCGGTGCCGGCCGGCGGGACTGCCAGGGTCTGGGCCATGGGGGAAGAAACGGGTCCTCGGAGCCTAGGAGGGGGATCCTGGCGGCAGGGTAAACACCTCCACCTCCCCCAGTCCCTTGATCGGATGGATGCCTCTGGAGATGGCGGGTTTGCCCAACCGTTCAGCGGTCAGCCCATCGAAGAGCACGGATGCCTGCAGGCTGCGGGTGAGGCTTTCCAGTCGGGCGGCACGGTTCACGGTGTCGCCGATCACGGTGAAGTCCATCCGCTTGGGGCTGCCGATCTGCCCCACCACCGCGGGCCCACTGGCGATTCCCACCCCATTGGCCAGGCAGGGAATCCCCTCCTGCCGCCAGCGCTCATTGAGAGTTGCCAGGGATGTCTCCATGGCGAGGGCACAGTTGACCGCCGCCCGTGCCTCTTCCCCCACCCCACGGCCCACCGGAGAGCCGAACACGGCCATCACCGCATCGCCGATGAACTTGTCCACCGTGCCCCCATGGGCGCTGATCACCTCCACCATGGCCCCCAGATAGGTGTTGAGCTGCTGCACATGCCCCTCGGTCTGCCCCGCGGCGCTGCGCTCCCGGGTGAGGCTCGTGAAGTCCTTGAGATCGCAGAAGAGCACGGTTACATCCAGGGTGCGTCCCCGCAGGATCCCCTGGGCCCCGGAGGGATCCGCAAGAATTTCGGCCACCACTCCGGGGGCCACGTAGCGCTCAAAGGTCCGCCGCAATCGGCGTCGCTCTCTCCCCTCCAGCAGATAGGCATCGCCGCTGAACACCACCCCGAGGAGCCCCAGGCCGGCGACGGGTGCCAGAAGGGGCAGCCACAGGTGCTGCTGTTGCAGCAGCAGCAGACCCGTTCCCAGAACTCCGGTGAGGGCCAGCCCCACAAGCGCGAGCCTCCAGGAAAGGGCCGATCGGCGCAGGGCCAGGGCGCCGGTGAGCAGCACCGGCAGGGCCGCCGCCACCCCCCGCGCTGCCGGTTGCGCCGGCCAGGGCCTGAGGCCATCCCCGCTGAGGGAGTTGGCCGTGGCGGTGGCCAGCAGCTCCACTCCGGAGAGGGGGCCATGGGCGGTCGGGTAGCCGTCGTCGCCCTGGGAGAGGGTGGGGCCCACGATGGCGATGGCTCCCTTGAGGCTCTTCCGTTGGGGGTGGTTGCCCCAACGGGCCCCATCCAGCACCTCCCAGGCGCTCAGGCGGGGGAAGGTGCCTTCCGGCCCGTAGGCATGGAGCCAGCTCTGGGCATCACCCTGGCGGCTCTGCCGACCGGCGAGCTGCAGGATGGTGAGGGGCAGGGAAGGGGGTGCTTCCACCCCCTGGGCGCGTAGCAGACCCCCCGCATAGGCCTCCGGATGCCGGAGGGGTTCGCCCGGCATGCGCAGGGGCATGTTACTCAGGCCAATGGCCTGGCCCAACCCTGGCATCCCCATGAAGGCCTCGGGGCGCACCAGGGTGAGGGCGCCTGCGCCACGGCCATCGCTCCCCTCTGACATCTCTGCCGCCAGGGCGATGCGGCCTGGATGGCGAGTCAGCACCTCGGCGAGGGCCCGATCATCCACTGCCCCGCGCTGGCTGGGTCCCTCAAATGTCACATTGATCGCCACGGTGGCCGCCCCGGCCTCCAGCAGCCGCTCCGCCAGGAGTCCGTAGGCTGCCCTGGGCCAGGGGAGGGCTCCGATCCCCCGCGCCCAGGGCGGGGCATCCTTCTGCCCTTCGAACCAGTCGCCCTGCTGCAGGGTGGTTTCATCCACAGCGACCACCAGAATCTCCTTCGGTGTGGGGCGCGCTCCGAACAGTCCCTCCACCTGATCTTCAAAGGCCCTCTCCCAGAGGCGCCAGTAGGGTCCAGGCCAACCGCCCATCAGTCCTGCTGCGCCACCCAGGCCAGCGCAGAGGAGCAGGAGCACGGTGCGGCGGGGGAGGGCCATCTCGGGGCAGGATCAGAAGAGACGAGGCAGGCCGAAGGGTGGAATGGGCCGTGGTGGGGGTTGGGGCAAGGGGAGCACGGACCCTCCGATGGGCAACGGCAGGTTCAGACCAGGGAAGCGGCTTTTCAGATGGGCCTCCAGCGAGCCGGCGCCCGGGATGGGCAACCGGTAGCCCTGGAAGAGAGGGCCGTTCAGCAGCCGTTCGTAATCACCGGCTTCCAGCTTGAGCAGAGCCAACACCACACCCCGGGGGGAGAGGCGGAGGCGCTGCCCGGCCTCCAGGATCGAAGGAGCACTCGCGCCCTGCTGGCCATCCTCCAGCCGTTCTACCTCCACACGGCCTTCCAGAACTGAGATGTCCGACTCTCCCGCCTCGTTCACCTCGATGAGGTAGTTGGTTCCACGCACGCTCAGGCGCGCCGTGCGGGTGCAGCCATTCTGGTTGCCGGAGATCAACACCTGCCCCTTGTCCACCAGAAAACAAGAGCTCCCTAGCCGCAAGTGGGAAAATTTATTGAGGCGGCCCACGGCGCCGCCATTGAACAGGATCTGGCCGCGGCTGTTGCGGGTGGTCAGCTGCTGGGGGGCTCGGGCCTTCTGCTGCACCTTTGCCTGATGCTGATCGATGAAGAGTTCCTTCCCATCCAAAATCTCCTGCACCACGGCGGTTTCCGCGGCCCCCGCAGGCCCGGCCCAACCCAGAACCACCAGCATCAGCAGCAGGCATCGCGTCCCCCGGGACGCCCGCAGGGGAAGCGGTGGTGAGGGGAGAGCCATGGCGTGATCCTCCTGGTGGAGTGTCGTGCAGCCTGTGCATTCTGGGTGACGCCTTCGGCCCCGCCTGGCTAGTTCTTGGGGAGGCGAAGCTCCAGGGGCCATGGCTCTGCTGCAGATCTGGCTGAGCGTTCCAGCGGTGGCCGCCTTCCTGCTGGCCATCCGGTTCCTCTGCCGGAAGCGCAGGTTGGCCTTGCCACCCCTCTGGCTGCCGCTGATCGCGGTCGTGGTGCGCGCCTTGGTGGCCACTCTGCCTCTGGGGGGTCTGGCGGAACCCCAGCGCGTGTTGTTGTCTCTGGCGGATGATCTGCTCGTGGCCTTCACAGGCCTGCGCCTGCTGGTGTGGCTTGCGCTTGAGGTTCCCGCCGGACTCGGCTGGTGGCGCAAACCTCCGGAACTGCTGGTGCAGCTTCTCACCCTGGGTGGCAGTGCGGTAGCGGCGGCGGTGATCCTGCGGCAGGGAGCCCGACTGGATCTTCTGAGCCTGATCACCACGTCAGCGGTGCTGACGGCGGTGGTGGGTCTGGCGTCCCAGGAGGCCCTCAAGGACCTGATCTCCGGCCTGGAATTGCAGCTTTCGGATGATTTCTGCATCGGCGACTGGATCGAGCTGGCGGGGGGGGAGAGCGGAATCGTCACGTCGATCACCTGGCGCGATTGCACCCTGCGCAGCTTTGATGACGTGTTGCTTGTGGTGCCCAACAGCAAGATCACCGCCGAGGTGCTGGGCAATCGCTCCCATTTCGGCCGCTGCGCCCAGCGCATCAGGGTGGGGTTGGACTACTCCTATCCCCCTGCCCAGGCCATGCACCTGCTCGGTGAACTGGTCTCCTCCCACCCTGCTGTCCTCAGCGATCCTCAGCCCAGGGTGCGCCTGGCCGACTTTGATGACAGTGCCATCACCTATGAGATCCAGGTGTGGATTCGCACGCCCGGATTGCGGGCTCAGCTGGATCTGCGCAGCGACCTCCTCTGCCAGATCTGGTATGCCCTGCGCCGCGAGGGACAGAGCATTCCCTTCCCCGTGCGCCAATTGGAAGCCAGACCGTTGCCGGCGGAGGATCCCACCGCCGACCGGGACGTGGTGACGAGCGGCACGGACGCGCTGCGGAGCAATCCGCTCTTCGCCGACCTGAGTGAGGCCCAGCGCCTGGGACTCGTGACCTCAGCCCAAGCCATCAGCTTTGGACCGGGAGAGGTGATCGTGAGGGAGAGCGCGGCAGGCGATTCCCTGTTTGTAGTGCTCGATGGCCGCGTGGAGGTGAGCAAACGGGTGGAGGATCGCCAACGGGTGGTGTGCCAGCTCGGCACCAATGACGTGTTTGGCGAGATGACTCTCTTCCTCGATGCCCCCCGAAGTGCTTCCGTGACGGCGCTGCAGGAATGCCGCCTGCTGCAGATCGGTCGGCAGGCTATTCAGACTCTTCTGGAGAACGATCCTGCCCTGCTGGAGCGCTTTGCTGGCCTGGTCACGGCCCGACAGGCGGAGCTGATGGATCTTGGACGAGAAGAGGAGAAGGGGCAGAAGCAGGGGTTGCTGGCCGTGATGAAACGCCTCTTCTCAACCGTTGGCGCCAGCTAGGTCAGCTGTTCGCCCCCAGGGCGCATGGATGTCCTGCAGGGCGGTGACTTCCACGGAGCGGTGTTCCTGCAGAGCGGCAATGCCCTCCACGGCGGCCCGGGCGCCGGCCAGGGTGGTAACGGTGGGCACGTCGTATTCCAGGGCGGCCCGGCGAAGATCCCGATCGTCGTGGGCGGCCTGACGCCCCGCCGGCGTGTTGATCAACAGCTGGATTTGTCCCGAGCGGATGGCATCCTCGATGTTGGGCCGCCCCTCATGCACCTTGAGGATGGAATCCACCGTCAGGCCCGCTTCCCGGAGCATGGCGGCGGTGCCGCCGGTGGCCACCAGGGCGAAGCCCTTGGCCGCCAGTTCCCTGGCCACAGGAACGAGGGTGGGCTTGTCGCGGTCGTGGGTGGAGAGGAACACCGTGCCCGTGGTGGGAAGCGCTTCCCCTGCAGCCAGTTCGGCCTTGGCATAGGCCTGCCCGAAGCTGTCGGCGATGCCCATCACCTCCCCGGTGGAGCGCATCTCCGGACCCAGGAGGGTGTCGGAGCCGGGGAAGCGCTGAAAGGGAAGCACCGCTTCCTTCACGGTCTGTCTCGGGGGCTTGGGCTCAGCCTGGAGCCCCAGCTGGGCGAGGGTGGCGCCAGCCATCACCTGGCTGGCGATCTTCGCCAGCGGCACCCCCGTGGCCTTGGCCACAAAAGGAACGGTGCGGGAGGCCCTGGGATTGGCCTCCAGGATGTAGACCACACCGTTCTGAACGGCGAACTGAAGGTTGATCAGGCCCCGCACCTCCAGGGCCCGAGCCAGCTCGGTACTCCAGCCGCGGATGGTGGCCAGGCACCCGGCCGTGAGGGTCACGGACGGCAGGCTGCAGGCCGAATCCCCGGAGTGCACCCCCGCGGGTTCGATGTGCTCCATCAGGCCTCCGATCACCACCGTGTTGGTGTGGTCACAGAGGGCGTCCACATCCACCTCGATGGCGTTTTCCAGAAACTGGTCGATCAACACGGGGTGATCCGGCTCCACATTCACCGCTTCGACCATGTAGCGGTTGAGTTCCGCTTCGTCGTACACCACCTCCATGGCTCGGCCACCGAGCACATAGCTGGGGCGCACCACCACGGGATAGCCCACCCGTTCCGCCACCAGGCGCGCTTCGCCCTCACTGCGGGCGAGGCCATTGCGGGGTTGGCGAATCTGAAGCTGGTCCAGGATCTCCTGAAACTGCTCCCGGTCTTCGGCCCGGTCGATGGAGATCGGCGAAGTGCCCCAGAGCGCGGTTCCGGTGGCCTTCCCCTCCGCGCTCTGAAGCCAGCGCATAAGGGGAATCGCCAGCTTCAGGGGCGTCTGGCCACCGAACTGAACGATCAGGCCTTCCGGCCGTTCCGCCTCGATCACGTTGAGCACATCCTCCAGGGTGAGGGGCTCGAAGTAGAGCCGGTCGCTGGTGTCGTAGTCGGTGGACACCGTTTCCGGATTGCTGTTCACCATCACCGTGGCGAACCCCCCATCCCTCAGGGCAAAGGAGGCGTGGCAGCAGCAGTAATCAAACTCGATGCCCTGGCCGATGCGATTCGGCCCCCCTCCGAGGATCATCACCTTGCGCCGAGGCTCCTGCCGCACCTCGTCGGCGAGGGCCTGGCTCACCAGGGAGCCATCATCCTGGAGGCGCAGCAGGGGCCTTTCGTAGGTGGAGTAGTGGTAGGGGGTGCTGGAGGCGAATTCGGCGGCGCAGGTGTCCACGGTCTTGAACACTGCCCGGATGCCAAGGGCCTGGCGGTGCCGCCGCACAGCCAGTTCGTCGCTGCCCGTGGCCCAGGCCAGCTGCCGGTCGGAGTAGCCGAGTTGCTTCAGTTCCAGCAGAACAGGCCCCTCGAGGTCTGGCAGGGCGCGCCCGATGAGCAGCCGCTGTTCCGTGTCCAGCAGGCCCCGCAGCTTGGCCAGAAACCAGGGATCGATCCCGCTCAACCGGTGGATCTCCCCATCGCTGCGCCCGGCTGCCATGGCCGTGCGCACCGCAAGGATGCGGTCGGGGGAGGGAATGCGCAGCTGGCGGTCCAGATCCCCGTCGCTGGGATGCTGTTCCTCCCGATCGCAGCCCCAGCCCGCCAGGCCCGTTTCCAGAGAGCGCAGGGCCTTCTGAAACGACTCCTCAAAACACCGGCCGATGGCCATGGCTTCCCCCACCGACTTCATGGAGGTGGTGAGCACGGGAGCGCTGCCGCGGAATTTTTCAAAGGCAAAGCGGGGGATCTTCGTCACCACGTAGTCGATGGTGGGTTCGAAACAGGCTGGGGTGGCCCCCGTGATGTCGTTGATGATTTCGTCGAGGGTATAGCCCACCGCCAGCCGGGCGGCGATCTTGGCGATGGGGAATCCCGTGGCCTTGCTCGCCAGGGCGGAGGATCGAGATACCCGGGGATTCATCTCGATCACCACCACCGCGCCATCGGCGGGATTGATCGCGAACTGGATGTTGCTGCCCCCCGTATCCACCCCGATCTCCCGGATGATGGCGATGGATTGATCCCGCAGCCGTTGATATTCCCGGTCGGTGAGGGTCTGGGCTGGGGCCACGGTGATGGAATCCCCGGTGTGCACCCCCATGGGATCAAGGTTCTCGATCGAGCACACGATCACCACGTTGTCGGCGCTGTCGCGCATCACCTCCAGTTCGAATTCCTTCCAACCCAGGAGGGATTGTTCGATCAGAATCTGGGAGACGGGGGACGCCTCCAGACCGCTTTTGCAGATGGCGCGAAATTCTTCCGGGTTGTAGGCGATGCCGCCCCCTGAGCCCCCGAGGGTAAAAGCCGGGCGGATCACCCTGGGATAGGAGCCGATGGCTTCCCCCACGATCTCCGCTTCCTCCAGGCTGTTGGCGATGCCGGAGGGACAGACCGAAACGCCGATGCGCTCCATCGCCTCCTTGAAGAGCAAGCGGTCTTCCGCCTTGCGGATGGCCTCCAGATTGGCGCCGATCAGCTCCACGCCAAAGCGGGCCAGGGTGCCGTTTTCCGCCAGGGCGACCGCCAGGTTGAGGGCGGTCTGCCCCCCCATGGTGGGAAGGAGGGCATCGGGGCGCTCCCGTTCGATCACCTGTGCCACCACTTCGGGGGTGAGGGGCTCGATGTAGGTGCGGTCCGCCAGATCCGGATCCGTCATGATCGAGGCGGGGTTGGAGTTCACCAGTACCACCTCAAATCCTTCCGCTCTCAGGGCCTTGCAGGCCTGGGTGCCGGAATAATCGAATTCGCAGGCCTGGCCGATCACGATTGGCCCAGAGCCCAGCAGCAGGATGCGACGCAAATCCGTGCGGCGGGGCATGGGGCGCGGGAGGGCAAAACAAGCCCAGCCTCTCATGCGTGCGGCTTTCCCGCCCCCTCCGCACCCCCCGCTCCCGGGAGGGTGGCTAATCTGATCCGTGAATCAAGACCAACTCCCGACCGTCGATGAGCGAACTCCAGCGCCTGAAGGGGCTGCTTCCCCCGGAAATGCAGAGCTGGGTGTTCGTGGAAGCCGCCGCCTCCGTGGATCCTCCGTTGATCACTCTTGAGGAGATCGGTCGGGATGAGGTGGAGATTCAGGTGGATCTCGAGAAGTGGGACGCCCTCGCCCTCGACCACCGCAACCTCCTCTTCTGGCATGAGGTGGGTCGGATTCAGAACGATGCCATTCCCAGGGATGGCTGGGAGATGGCCGCCCTGGCCATCGGCCTTGGCGGGGCCATCGGCGAGCTCTGGGTTCAGGACGGACTTCTTCTGTTGGTGGCCGCTGGCCTGTCGGGCTTTGCGGGCTACCGCCTTTACCTCAAGAACAACTCGGAGAAGCGTCTGCAGGATGCCATCCAGGCGGATGAGCGGGCCATCGAGCTCGCCTGCCGTTTTGGCTACACCCTGCCCAACGCTTACAAGAGCCTGG
>JAYKIG010000023.1:0-11082 GCA_035286045.1 Cyanobacteriota bacterium
ATGTGTTCTCAGCGATTCCCCAGGCGGCGGATCGGCTGCGCACGCTGGTGGATGTGGGTTTGGGCTACGTGAAGCTGGGGCAGCCGGCGCCCACCCTCTCCGGCGGTGAAGCGCAGCGGGTGAAGCTTGCCACGGAGTTGTCACGCCGGGCCACCGGCAAAACGCTCTATCTGATCGATGAACCCACCACGGGCCTGAGCTTCTACGACGTGCACAAGCTGGTGGA
Source organism: Cyanobacteriota bacterium (assembly GCA_035286045.1). Lineage (GTDB taxonomy): Bacteria > Cyanobacteriota > Cyanobacteriia > PCC-6307 > Cyanobiaceae > Cyanobium. The sequence goes on from JAYKIG010000023.1 coordinate 227, forward strand.
TGTGGTGCAGCGGCTGGTGGAGAAGGGCAACTCGGTGCTGGTGATCGAGCACAACCTGGATGTGATCCGCTGTGCCGACTGGATCATTGATCTGGGGCCGGAAGGGGGCGACAAGGGGGGCGAGATCGTGGTGTGCGGCACGCCGGAGGAGGTGGCGGAGCACCCCACCAGCCACACGGGCCGCTATCTGCGCAAGGCCCTGGCCCAGCACCCGCCGGGCCCGCCCGTGGTGCCGGCGGAGGTGGTGGAGGCGGCGGCCTGAACCCAGCCCGTACGACCCGTAGTTGCTAGCGTGATAGCACCCGGTGGGAGGATATGGCTCAATTGTTGGTGCGCAATCTCGATGAGAGCGTGAAGGAAGCCCTGCGCCGGCGAGCCCGCAGCCATGGCCGCAGCATGGAGGAGGAGGCTCGTTGGATCCTGTCTCAGGCGACCCTGGGCGGTGATTGGACGTCGTTGGCAGCAGGAGCTGGACTGGGCAGCCGCATGGCGGCGTTGTTTGCAGGCCTGGGGTTGGAGGAGCCGATCGAGCCATGGCGGGGGCAGGAGGCGGAAGCAGCGGATTTCGGCGCGTGATCCTGCTCGACACCAACGTGGTGTCTGCCGTGATGCAGCACCGGCCAGACCCGGCGGTGGTGGCCTGGCTGGACGTGCAACCGGCGGATCAGATCTGGCTTCCCAGCGTGGTGGTGTTTGAGCTCCGCTACGGACTCGGCCTGTTGCCCGGGGGCGCACGCCGGAGCAGGCTCGAGCAGGCCCTGGAGGAGCTGCTGGGCGAGCTGGTGCAAGGTCGCATTGCTCCGCTGGATGCCTTGGCTGCTCGAAAGGCTGCGCGCCTGGCCGCCGAACGCAGGACGCAAGGCACAACGGTGGATCTGCGTGACACCTTGATTGCCGGCATCGCCCAGGGCTGCCGCGCCACGCTGGCCACGCGCAATCAACGCCATTTTCAGGACCTGGGCATCCCGGTGATCAACCCGTTCAACGGCTAGCCATTTGTGGGCAGGTCGTGGAGGAGGAGGCGGTGCTGGTGCTCTAAAATGGCGGGGTAAACTCCATTTCGGCTGCGGAAATGGCGGTTGTCTAGCGATTTCTGCAGCCACCAGCCGGCAGTTTCTTTCTGTTCGGTCCGCGCGGCACGGGCAAATCCACCTGGTTGGCACAGGTGTTTCCAGGGGCCCTGCGGCTGGATCTCCTGGCGCCGGATGTGCTTCGGGCCTACCTGGCCCGACCGGAACGGCTACGGGAGCGCATCGCCGCCACACCCACCACCCCCGATACCGATACCACCACCACCGTGGTGATCGATGAGATCCAGAAAGCCCGCAAGTTGCGCCATGGGGCGGCCACCCTGGCCGCCTATGCCGGGTTGTATCTGCGGGAAGAGGTGCAGGCGGAGGCGTTGGTCCGGCAGATCGGCGATTTCAGTCGTTTTCTGGAGGTGATCAGTTTTTCCCAGGCCAGCCAGCTCAACCTGGCCGCCCTGGCCCGGGAGGCCGAGATCCCCCGCAAGCGGGCTGAGGGCTACCTCTCGATTCTGGAGGATCTGCTGCTCGCGTTTCAGTTGCCCGTGTTCCAGCGGCGCGCCCAACGGCAGCTGGTGCAGCACCAGAAATTCTTCTATTTCGATGTCGGTGTCTACCGGTCGCTCCGGCCCCGCGGACCCCTGGATGCCCCAGAGGAGATCGACGGGATGGCTCTGGAAACCCTGGTGGCGCAGCATCTGCGGGCGTTCTGCCAGTTGCGGCGGCGGGGGGAAACCCTGTCGTTCTCACTGGAGCCCCTGTGCATCGATGGCAGCTGCAGGTGCCCATAAAGGAGTGAGTTGTCGTTCTAGTTGGGTTCTTCCCCCGAGCCGTTGGGATGGTCGAGGTTGCTGTCGGGCATCCAGTAGCTGAGATCGTTTTCCCAGTAGAGGCGGCCTGGCAGCTGGGTGCTGCTCAGCTTTGATTGCCCCAGCATCCCGATCACCCGGCTCATGTCGAGGGGGGAGAGGTTGGTGTCGATGTCCTCCCCGGCGATCTTCAGCAGGGCCGGGAGCTGCACCAGGGTGGCGGGGCTCGCCAGTTTGCGGAACACCTCGTTGATCACCAGCCGCTGGCGCTCCATCCGGCCGAGATCGCCCGCTTCATCGTGGCGGAAGCGCAGGAAGCCCTCCAGGTCGCGCCCCCTGAGGGTCTGCTTGCCGGGGTAGAGATCGATGAACAGGCCCTGGGAATAGTCCGAATACACCATGCGCTTGGGCACGTTCACCTCCACGCCCCCGAGGGCGTCGGCCACCCGCTCCACGGCCCGCAGATTCACCTTGAGATGCTTGTGAACCGGCGTGCCCACGAGCCGGCCCACCTCGCTGCGGGTGGCGTCAATGCCGGCCACCGCGTAGAGGGCATTCACCTTCTGCACCCCCAGGTTGGGCGATTCGACGAAGGTGTCGCGCGGCACCTGGGTGATGCGGGTGAGGCCATCGGCCACCTGCACGGTGAAGATCACATCGGTGCTGCCCGACACCTGGTCGCTGCCGAGGATCAGGATCGGCTCGTGGCTCTTGTGGTGGGGGGTGAAGATCGCGCCCACCGCCTTGTGCCCCTGGAGCAGGCCCCCCATCAGGTGGCCCAGGCTGTGGGCGGGGGTGGCGAGGCCGTAACCCAGGGTGGCGCCCACCACGAAGGCCGCGGCCTTGATGCCCACATGCTTCCAGGCATGCTGCCGATCGGTGCGGGCGTGCAACTGACGCACCTTCCTGAGTTCGCGGCTCTCCTGGATCGTGAATCCGCTGCGGCGCCGTCTGGATTTCCGCCGGGAGGAGCGGGATCGTTCCCGGAGCGGGGGGAGTGGCGCCTGGCTCATGGTCGACCCTTTGCCCGGCAGGGTAAGGTCCAGAACCTCCGTGCACCAGTCCCTGCGGCCGTGGTTTGTCCCTTCACCTTTGCGTTCCAGACGGCCGGTGATGCCGGACAGGCCCTGCCGTTCGGCCTCACGATCGATGGCCTGCAGCGCTGGACGCTGATCTACCTGGGCCTGTCGTCGCTGGTGTTCGTGGTGGTGTGGGTGGTGGGCTACCTGCGCCGCTGAGGTCAGGCGCCGCTGAGATCAGCTGAGCATGGTGAGCTGGCGCTCGGGCGATTCCTCGCTGATGAAGCCATAGGCCTCGAACACCGTGGGGTCGGGATGGGTGATGCGTTGCCCATCGGCGGTTTGCTCGAGCCGGAAGCCCTCCTCTGCCATCCGGCGCATGAGGGCGCCGGCCTCCTCAAAGCGGGAGGCCATGGCCTCCAGGCTGGCACAGTCGGACGTGAGGCCCGCTTCTTTCCAAGTGAAGTAGGGCATGCTGCCCCCCCGGTGGAGCAATCACCTTAGTTCGGCCGCAGGGCCAGGCCGAGGAGCACCAGCAGCAGGCTGGCCCCCCAGAAGCTCACCACCACGCCCTGCTCGCTCAGGCCCCCCAGCTCGAAATGGTGGTGGAGCGGGGCCATGCGGAAGAGGCGGCGGCCCTTGCCATCGGGCCCCTTGGTGGCCTTGTACACCCACACCTGGAGGATCACGGAGAGGGATTCGGCCAGAAACACTCCGCCCATCACCAGCAGGGGCCAGAGGCTGTTGCTGAGCAGGGCCACCGCCGTGAGCGCGGCTCCCATGGCCAGGGAGCCCGTGTCGCCCATGAACACCCGGGCGGGGTGGCGGTTCTGGCTGAGGAAGCCCAGCCAGCAGCCGGCCATGGCGGCACAGAAGGCCGCCAGGGAGGGATCACCCCCGTGGCCCCGGGCCATGAGCTGGAGGGCCATGCCGGTGAACACCACGGCGCCGCAGCCGGCGGCCAGGCCGTCGAGGCCATCGGTGAGGTTGGTGGCGTTGCTCTCGGCCAGAAACACGAACAGCCCAAGGGGCCAGATCAGGAGCCCCAGGGGCAGCACCCAGCCGAAGGCCAGACCCACATCGCCCGGAGCGCCGCCCCCCAGCCAGCCGCCCCGCCACACCCAGAGCAGGAAGAGCAGGGCGGCGAGGGCCTGGAGGGCCAGCTTGCCCCTGGGGGTGAGGCCCGTGTTGGTTTGCTTGGTGAGGCTGCGCCAGTCGTCGGTGGCGCCGATGGCCATGTAGGCCAGGGTGACGGCGGCCACCGCCACCAGCCGGGGATCGCCGGGGCTGATCCAGCCCCCCACCAGCACGCCCACGGGCACCACCAGCAGGCCACCCATGGTGGGCGTGCCGGCCTTGGCGAGGTGGCCCTGGGGGCCGTCTTCCCGGATCACCTGGCCCATCTTCAGGCGGCGCAGGCGGGGCACCCCCCAGGCGGCCACGGCGGCGCTCACCAGGGCCGCCACCACCAGGGGCAGGGTGAGGTGGGAATTGGCGAGGCGGCCATCCGCCAGCACACAGGCCCCGAGAAGGATCAGGGCCAGCAGGGAGGCCGGCAGACGGCCGTCGTCAAGGCGCATGGAACAGGCTCAGTCTTCCCAGTCTTCCTCGGCGGGCTCTTCGGCCTGGGTGTAATCCTCCTTCTCGCCCATGAGCGCGGAGAGCTCCTCCTCCTCCACGGTGCTCACATCGGTGCTGGCGGTTTCCTCATCAGCCACGAGGCGGCCGCTGGCTTCCAGCAGGGTGAGCAGGTCGGGCTCATCCCGCAGGGGGAGCACGGGGGCGGGCTCGTCCCGCCGGTAGCGGGTGAGGGAGGGATTGATGCTGTCGAGAATGCTATGTGCCATCCTGCCGAACACAGGGAGACCCATCACCATAGACCCTGATCCGCACCCCATGGGCCTCACCAAGCTGCAGCAGCTGGCCCTCACCTGGCTGCTGGCCCTGGGCCTGAGCGCCCTGCTGGTGGCGGCGGGGCAGCGCTGGCCCCAGCCGCTGCCGATCCGGGCTGCCTGGGTGTGGGCGGCCCTGTTCGGCCTGCCCCTGCTCACCCTGGTGGCGGTGCTGGCCCGCTGGAGCGTGCCCCAGGAGCCCCCGCCCGGCGAGGGGGGAGAATCCTCCGCAGCGATTCAGGACCGTTGATGGGAGCCAGTCGGGCGCGGAAGGTGGTGCTGGCCTATTCGGGCGGGGTGGACACCAGTGTGTGCATCCCCTATCTGCTGAAGGAGTGGGGGGTGGAGGAGGTGATCACCTTCGCCGCCGATCTGGGCCAGGGGGATGAGCTGGAGCCGATCCGGCAGAAGGCGCTGCTGGCGGGGGCGAGCCAGGCGCTGGTGGCGGATCTGGTGGAGCCGTTCATCCGGGAGTTCGCCTTTCCCGCCATCCGGGCCAATGCGCTCTATGAGGGCCGCTATCCCCTCTCCACCGCCCTGGCCCGGCCCCTGATCGCCCGGGAGCTGGTGGCGGCGGCGCGCCGGGTGGGGGCCGATGCGGTGGCCCATGGCTGCACGGGCAAGGGCAACGACCAGGTGCGTTTCGATGTGGCCATCGGCGCGTTGGCGCCCGATCTGAAGGTGCTGGCGCCGGCGCGGGAGTGGGGCATGAGCCGGGAGGACACGATCGCCTACGGGGAGCGCTGCGGCATCCCGGCGCCGGTGAGCAAGGCCTCGCCCTATTCGATCGATCTCAATCTGCTCGGCCGCAGCATCGAGGCGGGCTGCCTGGAGGATCCGATGGTGGAGCCACCGGAGGAGGTGTATGCCATGACCCGCTCCGTGGAGGCGGCGCCCGCGGAGCCCGAGGTGGTGGAGATCGCCTTTGAGCAGGGCCTGCCGGTGGCGATCAATGGGGAGCGGCTGGATCCGGTGAGCCTGGTGCGCCGGGCCAATGCACTGGCGGGCGGCCATGGCTTCGGCCGGCTGGACATGATCGAGAACCGGGTGGTGGGGATCAAGTCGCGGGAGATCTATGAAACGCCGGGGTTGCTGCTGCTGATCCGGGCTCACCAGGAGCTGGAAACGCTCACCCTGGCGCCGGATGTGCAGCGCTACAAGCGGCAGATCGAGGCCAGCTGGGCGGATCTGGTGTATCAGGGCTTGTGGTTCGGCCCCCTGAAGGAGGCCCTCGATGGCTTCATCGAGCGCACCCAGGCCAGCGTGAACGGCAGCGTGCGGATCAAGCTGCACCGCGGCAACGCCACGGTGATCGGCCGCCAGAGCACCAGCGACAGCCTCTATGTGAGCGACATGGCCACCTACGGCGCCGAGGATCGCTTCGACCACAGGGCCGCCGAGGGGTTCATCTATGTGTGGGGCCTGCCCACCCGCCTCTGGTCGGCGCGGCACCGCTGAGGTGCACGTGGCGCAGGGCCCGGCGCAGGCCGAGCCCCTGGGTGAGGGGCCGCTCCGGCGCGGGCGCCGCGGGCGCGGGCGGCAGGGCGGGGGCGGCCGGCTCCAGCCGGGGGGGCTGGGCGCCGCCGTGGAGGGCCAGGAGGTGGTGCTGCAGGAGAGCGTTGTCGTGCTGCAGCTGACGTTGCTCAGCCAGCAGGGCGGCCAGGCGCAGCTGAAATTTGCGCTCCAGGATGGCGGGCAGCTGCTCCAGCAGCTCGTGGAGGCTGTGGGCTTCGGCCCGGGCAGCCTCCAGGTCGCGCTGCAGGCGCTGCAGGGTGGGGGAGGGGCCATCCACGAGCCTCAGCGCCCTCTGGCCTGGTTGGGACTGGGCAGACCAGGTTTTGGGGGGAAGCCTGTTTCCTGCAGACATCAGCACGTCCTCCCTGGGCCAAGCGGGGCGCCAACCTAGCCGGCAACCCCTGATTGCACAACGGCCGGAGCTCAGTCTTCGGCGGGGGTGCTGCCCGCGGGTGCGGTGGCGGGGCTGGCGGCCACGGTTTCGGTGCTCACCAGCGACCGGGGAGGAGGCATGGGGCCGGTTTGCTTGACGGTGAGATAACGGATCACGTCTTCGGAGAGGCGGAGCGCCCGCTCGAGGGGACCCACCTGTTGGCCATCGCCGTTGTGGTTGAGCTGCACGTAGATGCCTTCCCGATGCTTGCCGATCGTGTAGGCGAGGCGGCGCTTGCCGCGCATCTGGGTATCGAGCACTTCACCGCCGGATTCGGTCACCAGGTCGCGGTATTTGGCGATGTGGCCGTCCACCTCCTCCTCCGGGATGTCCGGACGGAGGATGTACATCGTTTCGTAATAAAGCTGGGTCATGGGAGGGGCGTCGTGGTCGCCTCGGGCCTGGCGTGGCCCGTCAGGGGCTGACGGCGGGGTGCGGTCAGCAACGGCGGATTGTCCAACCTATCGCAGGGGCAGTTGCGTCCCGTTCCGTCCCGCAGACCAGGGTCGTTCAAGCCCTTCTCACGGTTAAGGTTGATCAGCTGACTACCTGGTCATGAAAACCGTTGGTCTGGCGGAAGCCAAGGCCCATCTGTCGGCCCTGCTGGATGCGGTGGAAGCGGGGGATGAAGTGCTGATCACTCGCCGTGGCCAGGCCGTCGCTCGCCTCATTCCTGCACGGTCTGCCGATCAGCCTGCCGACGTCCTCTCCTGGACCGAGCGTCTGCGGCGTCTGCATGCGGAGAGTCCCATGCTGCAGGGCAGTGCCGTCGATCTCGTGCGTGAGATGCGCGAGGAATGATGGCTCCACCCGCCAGGACCACAGCGGCCGAGCGAGAGAGCTATCTGGACAGCTGCGTGTTGCTGTCGTTGTTTCTGGGCGACAGCGGCTATGCCGACAGCGAGCGCTGGTTGCTGGCCCAGGCCGACCAGACGCTGTGGATCAGCCATTGGGTGTTGCTGGAGGTGGCTGGCGTGATGGCCAGCTGCGTGCGCCGCGGCCAGCTCACAGCTCAGCGAGCCCAGACCCTGGCCAGGGAGTTCGAGGCGTTCCGCCAGGAGCGCCTCGCCTTGCTGGAGCCCCGGGGCAGCGATTTTCTCCAGGCCCGCCAGTGGCTCCACACGCTGGATGGGCTCCCCCTGCGATCGGGCGATGCGCTCCATCTGGCTCTGGCTCGGCGCCAAGGGCTGATCCTGGTCACCGCAGACCGGATCCTCGCCCGGTGCGCCGAGCACCTTGGCCTGCCCATCCAGTGGGTCGGCTGAGGGCGCGAGCGCTCGGAAGGGCCGATCCACCAGCGCAATCGCACCCCCGGGGGGCGCCGGCTTGACGAACTCCGTTAAGTTGCGGTTCTAGCAGTAGCGGGGCTTTTTGGCGCGGCGTCTTGCACTTTTTGCGCTCGTGTTCGCTTTGGAAGGGGCGGGCGCGTCTGCGGGGGCCGCCACGCTGCTTCCCACCGGCTCTGCCCCTCTGCGTTGGCGGGTGGTGGATCAGGGGGGAGAGGCCCCGCGCACCCAGGTGGTGCCGGCCTCCCGGCCCCCCCTGGCGGCGGCTGACGCCGCTGTGCCCGCCGATGCGGCGGTGGCCGCGGCACCCATCCGTCCGGCTTATCTGATCCGGCCTTCCCTGGGGGGTGGGGTGCCCACGGGATTCGTGGGCGGCTGGGGCGACTATTTCCTGTCGGCGTCGGCAGGCACGGCCGGCAACCTTCGGCCCGATGCGGATGCCTCCTTCAACTTTGGATTCGGCATCGGCGATCCCCAGCGGTTCCTTGGGGCTGAGATATACGCGGGGGTGGGATCTTTCAAGAATCTGAATGCCAACGGGGCGTTCGGGGCTTCGGTGGGCCGCCTGCTGGTGAACAGCCCCGATCTCCAGCTGGCCGTGGCGGGCGGCGTGATTGATGCCTATTCCTACGGAACGGAGGCCAACCCCCAGCCCCTCAACGGCTATGGCGCGATCACGGCAGCCATGCCCCTCTATCGGGGATCGCCGCGCATCGTGCAGTTCACCCTGGGCGGTGGGGGAAGCAGTTTCGCAGCGATTGATACCAGTTATGAGCTCACCGAATCGGGAATGTTCGGGGCTCTGGGGATTGAGCTGCTGGAGAATCTGGGCTTTTCCGTGGGGGTGAGCGGCCGCAGCACGAATGTGGTGTTGTCGTGGATTCCCCTGCGCACCGTGCCCGTTTTCGTGAATCTGATGGCGGCTGATGTGGCGGCCACCACGCCCTGGGGAACGATCGGGGTGCTCACCGTGGGCTGGGGCGACAATCTGAAGAGCGGCTTTGTCACGAGATAAACAAACCCTTGACCAACAACAAGGTATCTGCTAGTTGTAGATGGAGTTCCTTTTACGGAAAAGCCATGAAATACTCTCGCGTCTCTTTTATTGTTCTCGCCCTGGCTGTTGGGGTATTGGCTGCCCCCAGCTTCGCTCAACGGGCCACCCGGCCCCAGCCTCCCACGGGTGGCCCCACTCTCCCGCCGACTCCCACCAACCCGATTCCGCCTCGCCCTTCCTCCTCTGGCGTCGCCCAGAACTCGGGATTGTTCGTGACGTCCACATTCCCCCGTCCCACTACTCCAGCACAACCTCCGGGTCGGCCTGGAGCCCTCCAGGCTGGGCCAGTGGCTCCTCCGGCCCCCAGCACCCTGATTGTGCGTCCCTCCACGGATCTGTAGAGGTTCCACCAGTGTGCCGCAGCCTTTTGTGCTGAAAGGCCCCCCTTTTTTTGTCTCTGTTTACCTATTTTCACCATGCTGACCGTGCTTCGCGCCCTATCCACCTCCGTATCCCTGGCTTCTTTTAGTGGGCTGGCTTTAATGGGGTCTCTTGCTCTTCAGCAGGCATCGGCTCAGGCTCAACCCGCCACTCCCACTCTCCCCACCAATCCGATCGATTCCCGCCCAACGAATTCCGGCTCTGGAGGAATCGCCCCCACAGCGGCTTATTTGCCGGGCTACACCACCACCGTGTCTTTTGGGGGGAACACGGCCACCAATATTCAATCTTCCTTCGGCTTCTTTTTCGACACAAACGCCAACCTGCAGCTGGATGGCCTCGGCTTTTCCTCCCAGGCCGCATGGGGCAACGGCACAACTTATACGGTGAAGCTGTGGTCGTACGTGAATGGTGGTGCCCTCCCCTCTGATTACACAGAAATCGCCAGCAGCACCTTCACCCACGGCACGCCCTACACCTTCCAGGACAACTACTTTTGGCAATCCCTCGGCCCCATCTCCCTGCCGGACACCTTCACCACTGATCCCACTGATCAGCTTGGTTATGTGATTGCGGCGATCGGTGATTTCTCCGCCAACTCGGGCAATGTGCAGTTTGAAACCGGCACTCCCACCTTCAATCCGAATATCCTGAACGCTGGCAACGGATTCAATGATGCGAGCGACCCCAACGGTTACTTTGAAGTGCCGATCTACGATGGTGGAGTTGGCTCGACTGGCTACTTCAATCCGAACCTCTCTCTCGTGCCCGGCCCCCTGCCCGTGCTGGGAGCAGCCGCTGGCTTCGGCTGGACCCGACGTCTGAGGAAGCGGATCCGCGCCTCCAAGTGATCGACTCAGCCACTTTCTGAATTCCTCGCCCAGCTGGTGATCCAGCTGGGTTTTTTTGTGGATCCTGGCCAAGTGCGCGGTGGAGTTTGATCTCGAAGCCTTCCTGGCGACCACGATCAACCAACCCTGCACAAAAAGAGTGATGCGGCAGCCCTGAAGGTGCGCTGTCGTGCGATCACGCTGAAGGAATCCCAGGGAGCCTGGCAGTGCTTTGGGGAGTTGCGTGAGCATCGCCTGCAGAGTGTGCCGCTGGCCGCCGGGGATTTCGAGGCAGCAGCCCGGCTTTGTCTGGCCGAGGCGCCCCCCCTGCGGGCAGGGGATGCCCTGCATCTGGCGCTCTGCCCAAGGCTGAACCTGCAACTGGCCAGCTTTAATCGCGGACTGTGCCAGGCCGCCTCCCATCATCAGGTGGCCCATCAGCAGCTCCTGATCCCGAACTGACCAACGGCTACCTTGCCGCTAGCCAGCACACGTCAGCTGTGAACACCGACCGCTGGTATTACCGGGTGTTCCAGAGCGCGCCGGATCTGATTCGCCAGTTGTTGCCCGGCTCAGAAGAAGCTGCGGCAGGTTTTGGCCTGGACCCAG
>JAYKIG010000024.1:0-24513 GCA_035286045.1 Cyanobacteriota bacterium
CCGGTGATCACCCTGCGGGAGGGGGCCACCCCCCTGATCCCCGCTCCCAGCCTGGAAAAGCTCATCGGCCGCGGGGTGCGGGTGCACCTCAAATACGACGGCCTCAACCCCACGGGCTCCTTCAAGGACCGGGGCATGACCATGGCGATCAGCAAGGCCCGGGAGGAGGGCTCCGAAGCCGTGATCTGTGCCAGCACCGGCAACACCTCCGCAGCGGCCGCGGCCTACGCCCGCCGAGGGGGCATGCGGGCCTTCGTGCTCATCCCCGATGGCTACGTGGCCCAAGGGAAGCTGGCCCAGGCCCTCCTCTATGGGGCGGAGGTGCTGGCGGTGAAGGGCAATTTCGATCGCGCCCTGGCCATCGTGCGGGAAGTGGCGGATCAATACCCCGTCACCCTGGTGAATTCCCTCAACCCCTATCGGCTGCAGGGGCAGAAAACCGCAGCTTTCGAAGTGGTGGATGCCCTCGGGGAAGCCCCCGACTGGCTCTGCATCCCCGTGGGCAATGCGGGCAACATCAGCGCCTACTGGATGGGGTTCAAGGAATATCGGGAGGCCGGCCTGAGCCAGAAGCTCCCCCGCATGATGGGCTTCCAGGCGGCAGGGGCCGCCCCCCTGGTGCTGGGCCACACGGTGGACCAACCGGACACGATCGCCACCGCGATCCGCATCGGCAATCCCGTGAACAAGGACAACGCCCTGAGGGCCCAGCAGGAGAGCCAGGGGGCCTTCATGGCCGTGACGGATGGGGAGATCCTGGAGGCCTACAAGCTCCTCGGCAGCGGCGAGGGGGTGTTCTGCGAGCCGGCCAGCGCCGCCTCCGTGGCAGGGCTCCTGAAACGCAAGGACGAGGTGCCCGCGGGCAGCACGGTGGTGTGTGTGCTCACCGGCAATGGCCTGAAAGATCCCACCACGGCCATCGAACACAACGACTCCCGCTTCCACACCGGCCTGGATCCGGATACGGCCATCGTGGCCAGGGTGATGGGCTTCTGAGGCGCCGTTGCGCCTCCGCCACCCCACCAACTGACCGCGGAAAACGGGGGGAAAGTGGAGCCGGAGCCTGGGGGAACCGGCAGCCGGAGATCTCACCGGGGGCGGTCGATCTTTTCCTCAGGCTCTGGAAACGGGGGAAATCGGGCCGTTTTGCCCATTAGGCTTCGGCCATTCCCCAGCCGCCCTGAGCCCATACACCAGGCTGGGAGAGCTAAGCGGAGCTTTTCCCCCGTTTCCCCAGCCCCTACTGCGACGGGTTTGTTTCTTTTCAAAAAGAACATCCTTTTCTTGAACAGTGGAGAGATCTTCGGGAGGCTCACCTGGTTGCGCATGGCCCCGTGGTGTGAAACCGTATGGCGGCTGATCCGTGCCCCCATGAAGCTGGTTTGCTCCCAGGCCGAACTCAGCGCCAGCCTCCAGCTGGTGAGCCGTGCCGTGGCCTCCCGTCCCACCCACCCGGTGCTGGCCAATGTGCTGCTCACCGCCGATGCCGCCACCAACCGCATCAGCCTCACCGGCTTCGATCTCCATCTCGGCATCCAGACCACCGTGCCCGCCAGCGTGGAAACCAGCGGGGCGGTGACCCTGCCGGCCCGCCTCTTCGGCGACATCATTTCCCGCCTCTCCTCCGACAGCCCCATCACCCTCAGCTGCGAGGAAGGGCAGGAGCAGGTGGATCTCACCAGCCTCTCCGGCTCTTACCAGATGCGGGGCATGAGTGCGGACGACTTTCCCGATCTTCCCCTGGTGCAGACCGGCACCCCGATCCAGCTCGATCCCGGCTCCCTCGTGCAGGGTCTGCGGGCCACCCTCTTCGCCAGCAGCGGCGATGAATCCAAGCAGCTGCTCACCGGCGTGCACCTGAGCCTGGATGGGGAAGGCCTGGAGTGCGCCGCCACCGATGGCCATCGCCTCGCCGTGCTCCGCCTGCCCCACCTCACCAGCGATGCCGACGAGGGCGTCGCTGGTGAGCCCTTCTCGGTCACCGTGCCGGCCCGCTCCCTGCGGGAGCTCGAACGGCTCCTCAGCGGACGGCCCTCCGCCGATCCCCTCAGCCTCTTCTGCGACCGGGGCCAGGTGGTGCTCCTCTGGGCCGACCAGGTGCTCACCAGCCGCAGCCTGGAGGGCACCTACCCCAACTACCGCCAGCTGATCCCCGCCAGCTTCAGCCGCACCATCACCCTCGACCGACGAGCCTTCACCTCCTCCCTGGAGCGGGTGGCCGTGCTTGCCGATCAGCACAACAACGTGGTGAAGATGGCCCTGGATCCGGCCCGCGGCCTGCTCACTATCAGCGTGGATGCCCAGGATGTGGGCAGTGGCTCCGAGCAGCTGCCCGCCGAGATGGAGGGGGAGCCGATCGAGATCGCCTTCAACGTCCGCTATCTCCTGGAGGGCCTCAAGGCCATCGGCACCGACCGGGTGCGCCTCCAGTGCAACGCCCCCACCACCCCGGCCGTGCTCTCCCCCGCGGGCGAGGAGAGCGACTACACCTATCTGGTGATGCCCGTGCAGATCCGCACCTAAGGCCTTGGCCCTCCCCGACCAGCTGCTGCTGAGCGATCTCCTGCGCCGCAGGGTGCGCTGTGATCAGGGCCTCGACCATGGCCCCGGCCAGTTGGCCTGGATGCATCCCCCCGTCCATCGCCTGCTGGGCTGGGTGAGCCGTCCCTCCGCCCTTCAGCAGCGCCGACTGGTGTGGCGCCTGGATCAGCTGCGGGGCCTCAGCGAGCAGGAGGTGTTCGTGAAGGGCGAGCCCGCAGAGAGCGATGCGGCCACGGTGCAACGCCTGCCCACCCTCCTGGATGCCCAGCTGCTCGGGGCCGGCGGCCAACCCCTGGGGAAGGTGGCGGATGCCGCGGTCGACCTGCGCACCGGACGCATCGCCCACTACCTGGTGGCCCGCACCGATCCGCGCCTGCCGGGCACCAGCCGCTGGCGCCTCAGCCCGGATCGGATCGTGGACCAGCAGAGCGGCCGGGTGGTCACGGCCCTGCAGGAGCTGGATGATCTGCCCCTTGCCCGGGCCAGCCTGCGGCAGGATCTGCTGCGCCGCTCCAGGCGCTGGCGCGACCAGATGGGCCAGGAGACCAGTCGGCTTAGGGAGCGCTTTCAGGAGGCCGGTGGGGTGCTGGAGGATCGGCTGGAGGGCTGGCTGGAGGAGCCCCCCTGGGAGGCCCCCTCCCGCCCGGAGCGCCCCCGCTCCTTCGATGGCGAACCGGATCCCCTCGACGACTGGCCCGAGGACACCCCCTCCCGCCAGCCCCCACCCCGGGAGCCCCGCCGGCGCCCCCCGGCCGACGTGGACGATCCCTGGGTGTGAGCCCTGCACCAGGTGGGAGACTGGAGGAGTTGCGCCTGAGCAAGGAGACCATCGTGGTGGTGCCACCCGCCGACGCGGTGCAGGAGGCCCTGAGCCAGGCCCTGCGGAAGGAAAATCTCAGCCAGGCCGATTACGAGGAGATCTGTCGGCGCCTGGGACGGGCCCCCAATCGGACCGAACTGGGCATGTTCGGGGTGATGTGGTCGGAGCACTGCTGCTACCGCAATTCCAGGCCCCTCCTGGGCCAGTTCCCCACCAGCGGCCCCCGCATCCTGGTGGGGCCCGGGGAGAATGCCGGCGTGGTGGATCTGGGGGCAGGGCAGCGGCTGGCCTTCAAGATCGAGAGCCACAACCACCCCTCCGCCGTGGAGCCCTTCCAGGGCGCTGCCACCGGCGTGGGCGGCATCCTGCGCGACATCTTCACCATGGGCGCCCGGCCCATCGCCCTGCTCAATGCCCTGCGCTTCGGCCCCCTCGAGGAGGAGCGCAATGTCGGTCTGATGGAGGGGGTGGTGGCGGGCATCGCCCACTACGGCAATTGCGTGGGGGTGCCCACCGTGGGGGGGGAGGTGGCCTTCGATGCCAGCTACTCGGGCAATCCCCTGGTGAACGCCATGGCCCTGGGCCTGATGGAAACGGACGCCATCGTGAAGGCGGGCGCTGATGGGGTGGGTTACCCGGTGGTTTACGTGGGCTCCACCACCGGACGGGATGGGATGGGCGGTGCCAGCTTCGCCAGCGCCGAACTCAGCGAGGCCTCCCTCGACGACCGCCCCGCCGTGCAGGTGGGGGATCCCTTCCTGGAAAAAGGCCTGATTGAAGCCTGTCTGGAGGCCTTTCAGAGCGGCGCGGTGGTGGCCGCCCAGGACATGGGCGCAGCGGGCCTCACCTGCAGCTGTTCGGAGATGGCGGCCAAGGGTGGCCTCGGGATCGAGCTGGATCTCGACCGGGTGCCCGCCCGGGAGAGCGGCATGACGGCCTACGACTACCTGCTCTCCGAATCCCAGGAACGCATGCTCTTCGTGGTGCAGCCCGGCCGCGAGGAGGAGCTGATGGCCCGCTTCACCCGCTGGGGGCTGCAGGCCGCCGTGGTGGGCCAGGTGCTCCAGGACAACGTGGTGCGGGTGCTGCACCGGGGCCAGGTGGCCGCCGAGGTGCCCGCCAGCGCCCTGGCGGAGGACACCCCGATCAACCAGCACGTGCTCCTGGCCGAACCCCCGGCCGAGATCCAGGCGCTCTGGCGCTGGCGCGAGGCCGACCTGCCGGAGGCCACGGCGGCGGGGGTGGCCTTCGGCGATGGGCGCCTCCCCTGGGAGGATGTGCTCCTGCGCCTTCTCGACGACCCCACCATCGCCAGCAAGCGCTGGGTGTGGCGCCAGTACGACCACCAGGTGCAGGCCAACACCGTGGTGCCCCCAGGCGGGGCCGATGCGGCCGTGGTGCGCCTCCGCCCCCAGCAGGGCCCCGGCTCCCTGGTGCCCACCCAGCGCGCTGTGGCGGCCGTGGTCGATTGCCCCAACCGCTGGGTGGCCCTCGATCCCGAACGGGGTGGCATGGCGGCCGTGGCGGAAGCTGCCCGCAACCTCAGCTGTGTGGGTGCCGAACCCCTCGCCGTCACCGATAACCTCAACTTCCCCTCCCCCGAAACTCCCACCGGCTACTGGCAGCTGGCCATGGCCTGCCGGGGCCTGGCGGAGGCCTGCACGGCGCTGGCCACCCCCGTCACCGGGGGCAACGTGTCGCTCTACAACGAAACCCGGTTGCCCGATGGTTCCCTCCAGCCCATCCACCCCACGCCCGTGGTGGGCATGGTGGGTCTGGTGGAGAACCTGGCCCAGGTGCGGGGCCTGGCCTGGCGCCAGGCCGGCCATCGGATCTGGCTTCTGGGGGTTCCTCCAGGCCAGGGCGAAGAGGGCGAGGGCAAGGAAGAGGATCGGGTGGGCCTGGCGGGCAGCAGCTACCAGGGGGTGATCCACGGCCTCCTCAGCGGCCGGCCGCCCCGGGTGGATCTGGAGCTGGAGCGGCGGGTGCAGGCCCTCCTGCGTCAGGCCATCCGGGCTGATCTGGTGGCCTCCGCCCACGACCTCAGTGATGGGGGATTGGCGGTGGCCCTGGCGGAGGCCTGCATCGCCTCCGGCCTCGGGGCCCGGTTGTCCCTCTCCCCCAGCTCGGAGCGCTCGGATCGGCTGCTCTTCGGCGAGGGCGGCGCGCGGGTGCTGGTGAGCGTGCCGCCCGAGCGGGAGGGGGCCTGGCAGGCCCTGGTGGCGGAGGCCTTCCCCGGAGCATCCCCCCCGCCGGTCACCCCCCTCGGTTCGGTGAGCGCCTCCGCCGACCTGGTGGTGCAGCAGGGCGAGACGGTGCTGTTGCACCTGCCCGTGGCCCAGATGCACGAGGCCTACGAGCAGGCCATCCCCAGGCGCATGCGGGGAGCCGGCCTGCCCCCCGATCGGTGATGCGCCAAGATGGCGTTCCGTACCGGCTTTCCTGGTCCCCTGACGTCCTCCCACCAGTCAACCGATCGGCCGGATAAGCCCGAAGAAGCCTGTGGGGTGTTTGCCGTGTTGGCTCCGGGTCAGCCCGTGTCCAACCTCACCTATTTCGGCCTCTACGCCCTCCAGCACCGGGGCCAGGAATCGGCGGGCATCGCCGTGTTCGATGGCAGCCGGGTGCGTCTTCACAAGGACATGGGCCTGGTGAGCCAGGTGTTCGATCAGCAGGTGCTCGATCGCATGCCCGGCGATCTGGCGATCGGCCACAACCGCTATTCCACCACCGGCAGCAGCAAGGTGTGTAATGCCCAGCCCGTGGTGCTCACCACCCGGCTGGGGGCCTTCGCCCTGGCTCACAACGGCAACCTGGTGAATGCCGCCGAGCTCCGTCTGGCCCTCGATCACCTCTCTGAGGAATTCACCTCCACCACCGATTCCGAGCTCATCGCCTTCGCCCTCCAGCAGGCCGTGGATGGGGGCATGGGCTGGAGCCAGGCCATCCGCACTGCCGCCGGCCGCTGCCGGGGTGCTTTCAGCTTGCTGATCGGCACGCCGGAGGGGCTCTTCGCCCTGCGGGATGGCCACGGCATTCGCCCCCTGGTGTTCGGCCATCTCGGGGAACCGGAGCTGGGCCGCTGGGTGGCCTGCAGCGAAACCTGTGGCCTCGACATCATTGGTGCCACCTACACCGACGACGTGCAACCCGGGGAGCTGGTGCACTTCCGGCCCGGCGATCCCCGTCCCGATCGCCAGCGCTGGCAGGAGCAGCCGCCCAAGCTGTGCGTGTTCGAGATGATCTATTTCGCCCGTCCCGACAGCCGCTTCTTCGGCGAATCCCTCTACAGCTATCGCGTGCGGATCGGCGAGGTGCTGGCGAAGGAAGCCCCCGTGGAGGCCGACATCGTGATCGGTGTTCCCGATTCGGGCATCCCCGCCGCCATTGGTTTTTCCCAGGTGAGCGGCATCCCCTTCGGCGATGGCCTGATCAAGAACCGCTATGTGGGGCGCACGTTCATCCAGCCCACCCAGGCCATGCGGGAAGCGGGAATCCGGGTGAAGCTCAACCCCCTCCCCGATGTGCTCTCCGGCAAGCGGGTGGTGGTGATCGATGATTCGATCGTGCGGGGCACCACCAGCCGCAAGCTGGTGCAGGCCCTCCGCGATGCGGGCGCCACGGAGGTGCACATGCGCATCAGCTCCCCGGCCGTCACCCACCCCTGCTTCTACGGGATCGACACCGACACCCAGGATCACCTGATCGCCGCACGCCTCACCCTGGCGGAGATTGAGCAGCACCTGGGGGTGGATTCCCTCGCCTACCTCAGCAAGGAGGGCATGGTGGAGGCGGCCCACACCCCATCCACCCATTTCTGCACCGCCTGTTTCGATGGCGCCTATCCGATTGAGATGGATGAGCAGATGAGGCGCAGCAAGCTCATGCTCGAACCCGCCGGTCTGGCGGTCCGCACTTGAACCCCATGGTTCGGTAGGCCCGGGTGGTGATCAACCAGGGGTGAAACACCTCCAGGAAATGGGCCTGCAGGGTGAGGAAAAACTCCTCCACCAGCTCCGGATCATCCTGGTGGAAGGGGTACTCCCCGGAGTGGCCCCGGAAGAAATACCAGTTCAACAGGGCGATGCCGTTGGGCGACAGGCGCTCGGCGAACTCCACCAGCTGCCCTGCCGGATTCTTGAGGTGCTCCAGCACATCCAGGCACACGATCGTGTCAAACCGGGCCGGCAGGGCTGGATCGGTGAGATCCCGGTGGCAGCTGATCCGTTCCGCCAATCCCAGCTTCCCGGCACGCCAGCTCACAAACTCCCGGTTGCGGGGATTGAGATCCACACACCACACCTTCTCCACCTCCGGCAGGGCCGCGGCCGCCAGAGCGTGGGTGCCGATGCCACCCCCGAAATCCAGCACCTGTCCGCGGGCGAACTCCGCCTGCAGCCGGAGCGTGTCTGCAATGTAGGTCGCGCTGCCCAGGTGCCAGCCCGCCAGCTCCAGCAGGTGGGCATCGCCCACCGTTTCCTCATAGAAGTGCTCCACCGTCTGGGGATCAAAGGCGCCGGGATGGAGGGCCGCCAGATCCGCATTGCTGCTGGGCAGCCGTTGTTGCAACGCCGCGGGCTCAAGCTCCAGAAAGGCGGCCAGCTGCTCCAACAGATCAAAGCCGTTGCTCAGGAAGCGATCCACCGAGAGATCCTGTGGCAAGGAGGGGGTCGCGGGGTGCAGGCTCCTGGATCTCACGGTGGTGTTCTCGGGCTCACCCCAACTGTCGCAGGCAGTGGTCTGCTCTCCGGCATGCTGAACCCTCCTGAGATGGGCCTGGTGGCATGCGGGTGTTAGTGGTGAGCACCCCGGTGGGGGCCCTGGGCAGCGGCCGAGGGGGTGGGGTGGAGGTAACGGCCATGGGCCTGGTGGGCGGCCTGCTGGGCCGGGGGCATGGGGTGACCGTGCTGGCGGCCGAGGGCTCGGTTCTCACGGCGTCCTGCGCCGGTGCGGAGCTGATCACCGCCTCTGGCGTGGGCCAACCCAGCTGGCAGCATCGCCCCCGCACCACCGCCGTGGAGATTCCACCCGAGGCCCTTCTCCCTCGCCTCTGGGACCGTGCCCTGGCCGAGCGGCTGCGCTTTGATGTGCTGCTCAACCTGGCCTATGACTGGCTTCCCTTCTGGCTCACCCCCCACATCGCCACTCCCATCGCCCACCTGGTGAGCATGGGGTCCGTGGCGGAGGCCATGGATGCGGTGATCGCGGCGGTGGGCCATTGGCGTCCGAACCGTCTGGCCTTTCACACGGCGGCCCAGGCCGCCGATTACTCCCTGCCCCTTCCGCCGGTGATCGTGGGCAATGGTTTTGATCCCCTGGCCTACACCTTTGCCGCCCGGCCGGAGCCGGTCCTGGGCTGGGCGGGCCGGATTGCGCCGGAAAAGGGTCTGGAGGATGGGGCCCGGGTGGCCCACCGCCTCGGCCTTCCCCTGCGGGTGTGGGGCCTGGTGGAAGATCCCGCCTATGCCCAGGCCGTGGAGGCGTCCGTGCCCGAGGGCACGATCCAGTGGCGGGGCTTTCTGCCCACAGAGCGGTTTCAGGCGGAATTGGGCACCTGCCGGGTGTTTCTCAACACGCCCAAATGGAATGAGGCCTTCGGCAATGTGGTGGTGGAGGCCCTGGCCTGTGGTGTTCCTGTGGCGGCTTACGCCCGCGGTGGGCCCGGCGAGCTGGTGCGCGAAGGCCAGAACGGCGCCCTGGCCCCGCCCGATGATCTGATGGCCCTGGAACAGGCGGTGCAGCGGGCTGCCGCCGTGCCCCGCGCCCGCTGCAGGGAATGGTTTGAGCAGAACCATTCCATGGAGGCTTTCAGCGCGCGCATCGAGGCCTGGCTCCAGTCCGTGGCCTAACTCGCCAGCCCACCCCCTAGCGGCGCCGGATCAGCACCAACCCCCGGCTGCGCCCCGAACTGCTGTCCACGGTGCGCATGGCCTGCCAGAGATCCTCCGCTCGCACCCACACCGCCGGATAGCGGTAGCGCGCCACATCCAGAATCAACACCCTGTCGCTGGCGGCGTCATACGCGGCCAGCGGAGAGATGTGCCCCCCTCCGGGTTGGCCGAGGGCCGAGCGCTGATAGTTCACCAGAAGCCGATCCTCCGGATCGTTGAGGGAGCGCTGCAGGAGCGCTCGCCACTGGAGCAGGCTGAGCTGATCCCCGTGGAACCGCTCCACCACCAGATCGGGCCGCTGGGCCAGCCAGCCCTGGAGCTGGGCCAGGGTCATCCCCTCCCGCACCACCTCCTCCTGCCGCACGAAACCCCCGCTTCCCGGGATGGAGAAAACAGTGCTCTGGGTCCAGAAGCGGTAGGGGCCATAGCCCGGTGCGGCGGGGGCCGGGATGGCCAGGCTGTTGAGTGCCATCACCGCGCTCGCCACGCCGCAGAACGCCAGGTTGGCCTGGGTTTCAAACCACTGGGCGAGGGGGCCGTGATCCCTGCGGGCCGTGGCCTCCAGCAGCAGGGTCTGGCCGGCAGGCTCCGGTAGGGGGATGGGGGGAGGGGCTGAATGCGCCAGAGGCGACGCCACTCCTGCACCCTGCCCGAGGGCGAGGGCAGTGGCAAGCACGCCCCAGGGCAGCTGCTTCAACCACCAGCGGAGGGGCGTCATCGGTTCAGTATCCCGAGGAGCCCGGCGGCGGCGCACTGGCCGGGTGGGTTTTGAGATAGGCCGCCACGGAGATGGGCCTGGTCTGCAGGTAGCCCACGGGAAGCCAGAGGTCGCCCGCCCCGGAGGCGAAGTGCACCTCCCAGTGATACAGCCCCCGGAAGGCTGCCGGATCCTCCTTCATCAGGGCCGCGTAATGCAGCACGGCCCTGCCGTAGTGATCGCTGTTGTTGTAGCCCCACAAGGCTTTTTTGAGGTTGCCCGGTCCGCCCCGGCGCACCAGATAGCGGGCGGCAGCGCCGATCGCATCGCGGGGATTGCGGATGTCGCCCTTGCCGATGCCCCCTTCCGCCCAGGTGGTGGGGAGAAACTGCATCGGTCCCTGGGCGCCGGCCACGGAGATCCCATCCACCCGGCCCATGCCCGTCTCCACCAGATTCACCGCCGCCAGCACCTCCCAGGGGATGCCCGTGGCCGCGGCCGCCTCCCGGTAGTAGGCCAGCAGTTGCTCCGGTGGCTTGGGAGGGATGATCCGCCAGCTCGGCAGCGTCAGACTCCTCTTCCCCCGGTGCATGGCCAGAAATTCCCGCCGGGCCCCCACGTGGTGGTCGAACACCGGTTGCCAGCGTTGGGGGAGGGCGGCCCGCACCTGCTCCGCCAAGGGGCGGCGGTGCGACAGAACCCGGTAGATCACCTGTTGCTGGTGACCCAGCCGCGGCAGATCCGCCGCTGGGGTGTTCGGGTCGCGGATGGCCTCCTCCAGCGAGGCCAGCAGCACCGCCAGCTTCTTCACGTCGCCGGGGAGAAGCGGGTAATGCCGTCCGTCGCTACTGCGGGGCAGACCCGCATCCGTGGGCAGCAGGGCCAGGGCAGGGCTGGTCTGGGGGGCAGCCACCGGTTCGGGGGCGTTGGTGCCGCTGCGGGAGAAACCCAGCTCGGGAGCCATCGCCAGCACCAACCCCCCAAGGAGGGAGGCCCCCGTCAGGGCCAGAACGTTGCGGCGGGCCAACAGGAAGGGGGGCAGAACGCGGCCCATCAGCTTGTCACCAGGGGCACCAGGTCGCGAATCTGCTCTCCGGGTCGCAGGGGCAGCTGGAGGCCTGAGGTGGTGCTGTCCTCGCTGGCCAGCTTCTCCACACGCCAGCGCAGGTGGCGCCCCTCGCTTCCCTCCAGCCGTACGCCCACCAGAGGGTTGTCCGCTCCCTGCAGATCCACCAGTTGGTCGGAGCGTTGCAGGAACCGGAGTCCGATCTGCCCCAGATCGCCCCGTTGGCAGAGCCGCAGGCTGGCCACCTGCAGTTTCTTCAGCTGACCCAGCCGGCTGGCCAGCAGCACTCCCCCATCCCTCGGCACGCTGGCCGCCCCCACCACCTGCTCCCCGGGAAGAAGGCGCATCAGCTGGGGCCCCTGGGCGGCCCGGCCCAGCACAGGCAGGTTGCTGTCGTTCACCTCCAGCCGCAACAGCCGGCCCGTGCTGCTGCCCACCACCAGATCTTCCTCCTTCCCGCAGGGCACCACCCGTTTGAGGGTGACCCCTTCCTTCAGCTTCAGCACCGTGGCCGCCCGGCCGGAGAGCTCCTGAACGTCTTCGATGGGCAGCCGCTTGAAGCGCCCATCGCTGCTCAGCAAACCCAGGCTGCTATGGAGATCCGCCCGCAGCGGAAGCACCTGCACCACCGGTTCACCGGCCAGGCTGTCCGGCAGGAAACGCTCCAGGGTTCCCTGCTGCTGGGCGGCGAATTCCCACCGCACTAGCGCCACCCGACCATCGGCGGTGAAGGCCAGCAGGGCTGGAGGTGGGTGCACCGGCAGCAGGATGCGCGGGGTGGAACCCTCCCCGGCGTCGGTTTCCTCCTCCAGCTTCAGCCGGCTCCATTGCTGGGTGGAGAGGATCCGCAACACACCATCGCTCTGGATCAGCACGCGGGCATCGGTGGGCAGGGCCTCCAGGGCCTGTTGCCGTTGTTCGCCCGTGCTCGGACGGGCGGCCGCACCGCGCTGGGCCACCAGGGCATCGCCCCCTTCCACCAGGCGGGTGCGGCGGGGGGTGGCATAGCGCTTGCGTAGGGTCCGCAACTCCCGAACCATGGCCTCCAGCAGGGAATCGCGGTTGTCCAGCAGGTGGCGCAGCTTTCCCTGCTCCTCCTTGAGATCGGCCGCTTCCTTGCGCAGGCTCTCCTGCTCCAGGCTGGTGAGGCGTCGCAGGGGCATGGCCAGCACCGCATCGGCCTGACGCTCCGTGAGATCCAGGTGCACCTGCAGGCTGGCCCGGGCCGCGGCCGCATCGCTGGCGGCGGTGATCATGGCGATCACCTCCTGGAGCCGGGCCAGGGCCTTGATCAGCCCCTCCACCACCTCCAGCCGTTCCTCACACCGCCGCAGGGCATGGCTGGTGCGCCGGAGGATGGTGTGCTCCCGGAATTCCAGGAAGTGCTGCAGGAGCTGGCGCAGGCTCAACTGCAGGGGTTGGCCATGCACGAGGGCCAGAAGGATGGCCCCGAAATTGCTCTGCAGGGCCGTGCGCCGGTAGAGATCTGCCAACACCTTGCTGGAATCCGCATCCCGGCGCACCTCCACCACCACCCGCATCCCTTCCCGATCGCTCTCATCGCGGATGTCCGCGATGCCCGACACCTTGCCCTCATTCACCAGCTCGGCCAGTTTCTCGATCCAGCCCGCTTTGCTCAGCTGATACGGCAACTCGGTGATCACCACCGCTCCCCGCCGATGGCGGCCCTTGCCAGGCTGCACCTCCTCGATGTGGGCCACGCCGCGCATGGGGATGCTGCCCCGCCCCAGCAGGTAGGTGTCGCGCACCCCGGAGCCCACCAGCACCTCTCCCCCCGTGGGGAAATCCGGGCCCGGCACCAGATCCAGCAGCTTCTCATCGGAGAGGTCGGGCTGGCGGATCAGGGCGATCAGGGCATCCAGCACCTCCCCGAGATTGTGGGGGGGGATGCTGGTGGCCATGCCCACGGCGATGCCGCTGCAACCGTTCAGCAGCAGGAAGGGCAGCTGGGCGGGGAGCACGACGGGCTCCTGTTGAGAGCCATCGAAATTGGTGGTGAAATCCACCGTGTCGCTGCCGATTTCATCGAGCATCCCCTCGTTGGCGATCGGCGCCAGCCGGGTTTCGGTGTAGCGCATGGCCGCGGGCGGATCGTCATCCACCGAGCCGAAATTGCCATGGCCATCCAGTAGGGGGTGGCGGCTGGAAAAGGTCTGCACCAGCCGCACCAGGGCGTCATAGACCGCCTGATCCCCATGGGGGTGGTATTTGCCCAGCACGTCGCCCACCACCCGGGCGCATTTGCGATAGGGCCGGTCGGGCGTCAGCCCCAGCTCGTGCATTGCATAGAGGATGCGCCTCTGCACGGGCTTGAGCCCATCGCGCACATCGGGGAGCGCCCTGCCCACGATCACGCTCATCGCGTATTCGAGATAGGAGCGCTGCATCTCCTGATGCAGGGCGATCGGTTCGATGCGCGAATCGTTCTCGGGATCGTTCCCCGGATCCTTGCGATTGCCTGAGCGGGTGTCGGCCATCCGAAGCGGGCGAGGTGGGGCGGACGACGCGGCTCAGCCTACAGATCGAAACGCCGATCTTCCAGGGTTATTCCGCTTCCTGGGAGCCCGTGGCATTGGCCTTGGCCCTCTCCACGGCCGGTTTCAGGCTCGGTTCGGCCAGAAGCCGCCGGGCCGCATCCCGCAGCAGGGGGCCCCAGAGCTGCTCTTTCTGAAACTCCTCCTTCACATAATTCGGGTCGTCCGCCAGGGCCGATTCGGCCAGCCGGAAGGCCTCACTCGTGTTGGTGGGCTGTTCGTTGTACAGGGCCGCGGCCAGGGCCAGGGAGGATTCGGCAACGGAGGGTTTGATCGTCAGCACCTTGCGCCAACGGTTCATCGCCTCCCGCCGCTGCCCTCGCTCGAACAACACCAGGCCCTGGTTGTTGATGGCTTCCCAGAAATTGGCCCGCAGCGCCGCCGCCCGATTGAAGGCCCGCAGGGCCAGCTCAGGCTGGTCGAGAAGGATGTGGGCATTGCCCAGATCGAAGTAGGCCCCGGCATTCTTCTGGTCGAGCTGGAGCCCCTTCTGGATCAGACCCAGCGCATCGGCGGGCTTGCCATTGCGAAGCGCCAGCGCCCCCTCGGCAAACCAGATGCCCGGATTGTTCGGGTCGAGGGCCTTGGCCTTGGCCAGGGCATAGAGCGCAAGCTCCGATTTGTCATTGCGCAGCTGGGATTCGGCGAGCAGCACCCAGCCCCGCGGATCGTTGGGCAGCAGGCGCACGGTGAGCTCCGCCAACCGGGCCGCATATTCCGGCTGGCCGAGGCGCAGCATCTGCACCGCCTCCTCCGCAATGCCCAGCCCCGCCTCCTCCAGCCCCTTGGGGGGCGGAAGAAACACGTAGGGCACCATGGCCACCGCCGGCTGGGCCAGGGCCGTGATCAGGCCGAGGAGGGTTGGTAGAAAGAAACGCCTCAGGCGAGGACCCACGGAGATCAACCAGATCCCTTGAGCTTAGAGAGTTGACCTATCCTCGCCCAGGGCTGCGAGGATATTGCGCCGCCACATCCAGGGCTGGATGCGTCTGAGGGCTGAGGCCCGGAGCTTTTCATCCCATTCCTCGTCTGTCCAGCAGAGGGCTTCCGGCCCATCGAGGTGGAGCCACCAGTCCCTCGGCTGCACGTCAGGATCGGTGGAGGACGGCAGGTCTGGGCGGTTCCAGGGACAGACCTCCTGGCAGATGTCACAGCCCGCCACCCATCCCTGCAGATGGGCACGGATGCCTGGGGGCAGCTCTGGATCCCGGTTCTCGATGGTGTGGTAGGCGATGCAGCGTCTGGAATCCACCACGAAGGGTTCGCCAATGGCGCCGGTGGGGCAGGCCGTCATGCAGCGGCTGCAGCTGCCGCAGAGGGATGGGGAGGGCTGGTCTGCCGGCAGGTCGAGGGTGGTGAGCAGGTGGCCCAACAGCAACCAGGACCCCTGCCGTCTGTGGATCAGGTTGCCGTTCTTGCCGATCCAGCCCAGCCCAGCTTCCTCCGCCCAGGCCTTGTCCATCAGGGGGGCACTGTCCACACAGGCCCGCCAGGCGGTGCCCGGGGCCCTTCCTTCCAGCCACCGTCCCAGGCGCCGCAGGCGCTGCTGGATCACCCGGTGGTAATCCCTCCCCCAGCCGTAGCGGGCCACCTTCAGGCCCGGTGCCCCCCGGCTGGCCCGCACGTGATAGTTCAGACCCACCGCCAGCACGCTGCGCACCCCGGGCAGCAGGGCCTCGATGCTGCGCCGCCTTGGATCCCCCATCCAGCCCATTCCCGCCTGGTGGCCCGCCTCCAGCCAGCGCTCCAGGGCCGCCTGACGCAGGGGAAGGCGCCCACTCCCGGGCAGGGAGGCGATCCCCACCGGTCCGAAACCCAGGTCCTCGGCCTCGGCCTTGAGGTCGTCCGCCAGTTGTTGTGTCGATTCCGGCAAGGGAGACCTCCACCTCTCTCAGTAAAGTCCCTCCAATTACGGCTTGCCCCAGTGGCTCTCGCATCCTCCGACCGGTTCAGTCCCCTCCTCCGCTGGATCGGCATCACCCTGGTGGTGCTCACCCTGCTTCAGATGCTGGCCGTGCTGGCCCTCTGGGACTGGCAGGCGGAGCCTTTCCGGCAGCTGGTCGTGGAACGGCTGATCAAGGAATCCCCCATGGCTCTGGTGGGGTTGTTGCTCATGTATCTGTCGGGCCGACTGGACGATCAGAACGGCTGGCGCCGCTCCCCCCTGCTCTGGACCGTGTGCATCCTGAGCGGCCTCATGGCCGTGCTGCTCACCGCTTCCCTGCCGATCGTGTTCGGCGGCGACAGGCTGATGCAGGAGGAGACGGATCAGCAGCTCGCCGCCAAGAAGGGGCAGCTGGAGATGGCCCGGGAGCAGAGCAAGAGTCCCGAGGTGCTCCAGCAGCTCCTGCGCCAGGCCGAGGCCGCCGGTCAGGTGCCCCCCGGTGCTTCGGAGGCCCAGAAACTCCAGTCGGCCCGCGCTTTTGTCGACCGTCAGCTGCAGCAGATGGAGGGTCAGTTCAAACAGGCCGAGCAGACAGGCCGGCTGGCCATCAACCAACGCCGCTTCGGTTCCACCTTCGGCGCCATCGCCCTGATCGTCGCCTTCACCCTGCTCTGTCTGGGCAGCGTCCTTTGAGCGGAACCTGAGAGCGTTACCTTAAAGACTCGTCCTTGGTTTTTTGGTCTTGGTCCCATCCAGTCCCAGACCGGATCAGCAACCCTTCGGATCCCGGCTTCAGGAAGATCTGAAAAACGATCTGATTGCGGGTTTGCTGGTGGTGATCCCCCTGGCCACCACCATCTGGCTCGCCACCACGGTGAGCCGCTTTGTGCTGGCCTTCCTCACCTCCATCCCGAAGCAGTTCAACCCCTTCAACACACTCCACCCCCTGTTGCAGGAGTTGATCAACCTCAGCCTGGGGCTGCTTGTGCCTCTGCTGGGAATCCTTCTCATCGGTCTGATGGCCCGCAACATCGTGGGCCGCTGGCTGCTGGAGTTCGGTGAAGGCACCCTGCTGCGCATTCCCCTGGCGGGTTCGGTCTACAAAACCCTCAAGCAACTCCTGGAAACATTCCTGCGCGACAACTCCACCCGCTTCCGCCGTGTGGTGTTGGTGGAATATCCGAGGGAGGGTCTCTACGCCGTGGGTTTTGTCACCGGGGTTCTGGGGGCTTCCATCCAGTCGGATTTTCCGGAAACGATGTTGAGTGTCTTCATCCCAACCGCGCCCAATCCCACCACGGGATGGTATGCCGTTGTTCCCGAGCGTTCGGTGAGAGATATCGATCTGAGTGTGGAGGATGCCTTCCGCACGATCATTTCCGCTGGCATCGTCAGCCCCGACGACCGGGAAACCCCCTCCACGAAGAGCTTTTCCAGCCTTCTGGCCCAGCTCCGCGCCCCCCAGATGTCCTGATGCAGAGCCGCACCCTCTCCCGCGAACTGGCCCTGCTCACCCTCGCCCAGCTTCCCGATCGGGGGGCTCCCACCGTCCCCTCCGATCCGTCCCTGATGGGCCTGCTGGATCAGGCTCTCTCCACCCTGGCTGAGCATGTCCGCGACAGCCTTGAGCGCTCGGCAGAAGCTTTGCAGCTGGCCCAGCAGGACTTGCTGGACAGTGAGCTGCAGGCCGCTGGCGAGAGCCAGTTGCCCAGGGTTCGCCAGCACGTGCAGAAGGGGATTGCCAACGGCGAGCAGGCGCTCAATCTGCTTTCGGCCTGTCTGGAGATTCCACGGCTGTTGGTTCTGGCGGATCAGGAGGCCGTTCGCCACGGTGCCATTGAGCGGGCCCGGGCGGTGTTGCGGGATCGCGACAGCATCGACGCCAGGTTGGATGCGGTGATGGAGGGCTGGCGACTGACGCGCCTTCCCCGCATCGATCGGGATATTCTCCGTCTGGCTGTTGTGGATCTCGAACGCTTTGGTACCCCACCCGCCGTGGCCTGCAATGAGGCGGTGGAGCTGGCGAACCGCTACAGCGACGAGCAGGGACGCCGCATGATCAATGGCGTTCTCGGCCGCTTCACCGCCGCACAGGTCTGATTCCCCATGGTGTTTGATTGGTTCAAACGGCAGTCCGCCGAGGCGCAGCCTGCGGAGACGGTTGCTCCTGAGCAGTCCACTGAAGAAACCAGCGAAACCAGCGAAGCGAGCGAAGCGGCGCCGGAGGCTCCCTCTCCCGAGCCACCACCGCCTCCGCCAGCGGCAGCTCCGGCTCCAGCTGCCGGGGCCATTGATGCTGATGCCCTGGCCTGGGCACGGGAGGCCTATGCCCGCCTGAAGGCCGAGCAAGCGGCCCGCCAGGGTGTGGCCGCCCCCACGGAAGAGGTCACCGAAACCGCAGCCCCTGCAACCCCTGAAGCCCCTCCTCCCGCCGCTTCTGCTCCCCCTGCGTCTTCAGAGCCGGCGCCTTCGGAGCCCGCGCCCCTGTCGCTGCTGGAGCGGGCCGCCGCGGAGCGCCGCCAGCGGCAGCAGGAGTTGCTCGAGGTGGCCGGTCCTGAGCCGACGGCAACCCCCGCCGCGGAGCCGGCCGTCCCTGAGGGTGCAGCCCCCGCCGATGAGGCGGAACCCACCCTTGGAGAGTTCGATGAGGCCTTTACCTGGTCGGCGGAAGTGCTGGCGGCTCAGGGCCGGCGCGTGGATCAGGTGTCGCTGGAGGAGATCGACTGGCTGGCCCGACTGCGACGGGGGATGGAGAAAACCCGGCGGGGTTTCGTCAGCCAGCTCCTGGAACGTCTGGGGGACGACCCCCTCACGCCCGAGCTGGTGGACGACCTGGAGACCACCCTGCTGCGCGCCGATGTGGGGGTGCAGGCCACCGATCAGGTGCTGGATGCCCTTCGGGCCCGGCTCAACCAGGAGGTGGTGGATGGCAGCGAGGGCCTGCGCTTTCTCAAGGAACAACTGCGCGAGCTCCTGGATGCGCCCATCGCCGCCAGTGGTCGGGAGCTGCTGGCGCCCGAACGGGATCGCCTCAACATCTGGTTGATGGTGGGGGTGAACGGGGTGGGCAAGACCACCACCCTTGGCAAGCTGGCCAACCTGGCCGTACGCAGTGGCTACAGCTGCCTCATCGCTGCCGCCGACACCTTCCGGGCCGCCGCTGTGGAGCAGGTGCGCATCTGGGGAGAGCGAAGCGGGGTGCCGGTGATCGCCAATCCGAGTGCCAACGCGGATCCGGCCGCCGTCGTCTACGACGCCATCAACAGTGCCAAGGCCAAAGGAACGGAGCTGGTGCTGGTGGATACGGCCGGTCGCCTGCAGACGAAGCACAACCTGATGGAAGAGCTCACCAAGGTGCGGCGGATCGTCGACAAGCTGGCACCCGAAGCGGTGGTGGAGTCGTTGCTGGTGCTGGATTCCACCCAGGGCCAGAATGGATTGCGCCAGGCGCTGGCCTTTGCCGAAGCGGCTGGTCTTACCGGCGTGGTGATCACCAAGCTGGATGGCAGCTCCAGGGGGGGGGTGGCCCTCGCCGTGTGCCGGGAGGTGGGATTGCCGATCCGCTTCATCGGTGCCGGAGAGGGTCTGCGCGACCTGCGGCCCTTCAACAGCTTTGAATTCGTGGAAGCCCTGCTCGCCACCTGATCGGTTTGGCCGGCGGAGATCCACCCCCCATCTCCGGCGTTTCCCCGCAAGAATCGAACCATCGTTTCCGATTCCTCCACCGTTCCCGGCCCACCCTTGCCAGGCTTCCGGTGTTGTCACCATGTTCTTCGATCTTCAATACCTCGCCCTCACGCTTCCAGCCCTGGCGTTCAGCCTCTGGGCCCAGTGGAGGGTGAAAAGCACGTTCCAGCGGTTCTCCACGGTGGGCGTCCGCTCCGGCTACAGCGGTGCCCAGGCCGCCCAGGCCGTGTTGCAGAGCGCTGGTGTGCGAGGCGTGCGCATCGAGCGCCATGAGGGCTTCCTCACCGATCACTACGATCCGCTCGCCAAAGCGCTGCGGCTTTCGCCCCATGTGTATGACGGGCAATCGATCTCGTCCATTGCCGTGGCGGCCCATGAGGCCGGCCATGCTATCCAGGACAAGGTGGGCTACCTCCCCCTGGTGTGGCGTTCGGCACTGGTGCCCCTCTGCAATGTGGGCAACATGCTCTGGTTCCTCCCCTTCATGGCGGGCCTCCTCCTGCGTCAGCTCTCCTTTGCCCCCCTCCTCATCTGGACCGGCATCGGTCTGTTTGCCGCCGTGGTGGTGTTTCAGCTGATCACGCTCCCCACCGAATTCAATGCCTCCAACCGGGCCAAGGCCGTGCTGGCCAGCACGGGCATCGTCACCACCCAGCAAGAAGCCGATGGGGTGAAGCGGGTGCTGGATGCCGCTGCGCTTACCTATGTGGCGGCAGCGGCCGCATCGGTGCTGCAGCTGATCGATCTGGTGCTCCGTCAGCGCCGGGAATGATCCCCCCCGGCGCTCGACCAGCGCAGGAAGGGAATGGAAGCCAGGATCGTCACCAGCAGATAGCTGATGATGGCCACCTTCACCCCTGCAATGTCCGGGCCATGGGTGATCGCGAAGAGCAGGGCCAGCCCGGGGTTGCGCATGGAGGTCACCAGGGCCGTGGTGGTGCGCTCCCCGGCGTTGCGTCCCCCCAGGAGGTAGCCGATCGCCAGGGCGATGGCGGTCATCAGCACCATCGTTGGAATGGCGAGCTGATTGCCCTGGAAGAACAGGAGCATCTTTGGAGACACCATCGCCAGCACCAGGGCCGCCACGGCCAGATTCACCAGAAAGGCCCCCTTCTGAATCGGTAGGGCCCACCGCGCACCGAAACGGGGGAACAACCGCCGCAGCACCAGGCCGATCGTCAGGGGTAGCACCTGCACCAGGGCCACCTGCAGAGCCACATCCCTGGGTTCGATGTCCCAGCCCTTCACCTGATATACGGCGCGGAACACATCTGTGAGGAGGGGAATGGAGAGGATCGCCAGCGAGGCTGCCGCCACCTGCAGCAAGGCGGCCAGATGGCGATCCCCTCCCTGCAGGTGGGCCTTGCGCAGGGTGAGGGGAGCGCTGGGGCTCAGAGCCATCAGGGCGATGCCGAAACGGGCCCCCGGAGACATCTGCAGGGTCAAGGGCAGCTTGAGAAGGAGCAGCGCCGCCAGTGGCACCAGGATGCAGGTCCCGAGCAGCACCCTCAGGATCAGCCAGGGCCGATGGCGGAAGTCCTTCAGGGCATCCAGCTGGAGCCCCAGACCCAGGCCCACCATGAGGGTCATCAGGCTGATCTTGATCAGCAGGATCAGCAGGGTTGTCGCGTTCATGACTGCCCGGGGTCTGGGGAAGGGGGAACAGGAAGCGGAAGCTCAGTGGAGCTGGAGGGGCTCCCGGGAGGCAGCTCGTCGCTCCGCTTCCTCCTCCCAGCGTTGCTCCGCCTCGATCTCACGACCAAGGAAGATATTGAGAAAGGTGCGGATCACGGCGATCACCCCCAGCTGGATCAGGTTGGTTTCCGTGGGGTTCGTCGTGGTGGCCACGATGTCGGCACCCAGCTGAAACTCCAGGGCCAGGGCCAACCAGCTCCCGAAGGTGAGGCGGGCCCGGTTCGAGGGGCGGGCGGGCAGCCGACCGCCAAGGCGTGGGATGGCCTGCCGGAAGATGGCCAGCAGTCCGTAGAGAACCGTCAGCACCGAGAGGACTTCGAGGAGCACGCGCAGTGCTGTTCCCAGCGGCTCGAGAACCTCTTGAATCAGTTCAATCATGGTCATGGCTCCGGCCTCAACGGATCGCCCCATGGATCAGGATGATCAGGCACAGGGTGCCGATCGCCGTCAGGGCCAGAGCGGTGGCTGTTCCAAGGGATCGGTGCTCGTGGTAGGTGAACTCCGCGAGGTTGAGCCGGCGCAGAACGCGCTTGTGCTGAACGGTGGCGGCCGCCAGAGCTGCGATCCCCGTGAGGATGAAGGCGATGGCCATCAGCCTCACAGAGAGATCGGCCCGGGCCGACCCCCCGAATCGGCTCCGGTTGATGGCGCCGATGATCTTGTCGACCCCGAAGCCGAAGCTGATCAGGGAGAGGCATGTGCGGATCCACGCCATCAAGGTGCGCTCCGCCGCCTCCCGGTTGCGTTCTTTCGCCAGCTCGTTGGTGACGTTCACGCTCGGGGATTGCTCCGGCATGGTGGCTCAGGAGGCGTTGCCGTAGGCCACCTGGCAGGCCGCATTCAGCAACTCCGCTTCCTGGGCCGAGCTGGGCTGGCGGCCGTTGATGGCGCCCGCATTGCAATCGGCATTGAGCTGGTAGCTCGTGCCGTTGGCCGTCACCACGAAGCTCACGGAATAGTTGCCGTAAGGCTGGATGGTGCCGTACTGCAGCTCATAGCCCGTGTTGGGCACCACGATGTAGGTGACGTTCTGGGCCACGGCGTCATTGACGGCATCATTGATGATCGCCGCCGTGGCCAGGGTGCCGATGCCCCAGGCTGCAGCGCTCGCTCCCCACCAGCCCCAGTTGGGTGTGCTCCAGCCTCCATACCAGCCCCAGTTCCAGGGACGGGCCACGCCCCAGCCCGGTCTGGCCCAGCCTGGGTTGAGGTTGACGTCGCCGATGTTTACTTCCCGGTTCCAATCGCGATCGATGTTCACCGAGCGATTCCCCAGGTTTCCATTCCAGTTGCGATCGCCATCGCGATTGAAGGTGCGATTGCCCTGGTTGAAGGTCCGGTCCCCCTGGTTGAAGGTGCCCTGGCGGTTGAACGGCTGATTGCGATCAACGAGAGACCCGCTCCGATCCCCCAGGCTTCTTCCCCCATCCTGCCTCTGGAGGCCCTGGCCCTGTCGCTGGAAGCCATCCGGGCGGCTGGCGGGACGACTGATGGAGGGATTGCCCACCCGGTTGAGGCGATCGCCACTGCTGAAACCGCCGCTGGGCTTCCTGTCGCCTCGGCTGAAATTGCCGCCCCCACTGAAGCCGGTGCGGGCTCGGCTGGCGCCGCCACCGCGGACACCCCCGCCACCACCACGGCCGCCGCCGCCGCGCCCACCGCCGCCACCGCCTCCCCGGGCCAACAGGGAGGCCGTGCTATCAGCAGCCCGGTCGGGTGGTCCCATCGCCTGGAGTGGAGCCGTGGGCAGGGCCACCAGGGCGGCTGTGGCCAGGCTGAGGCCTGGAAGAACACCGCCTTTCAGAAGACAAGGGCTTGTCATCAGTTGGCTCCCTTCCGCTGGGCCACCAGATCACAGCCGCCGTCGTAGCAGAGGATGTCCACGCGGCCATTGCTGGCGAAGTGGGCACGGATCAGATCCCGTCCGCGGAAATCCGGACGCTCCTGCAACAGGCTGTTCAGGTAGTTGGGATTCACCACGCAGAGGTCCTTGTCGTTGAGGCAGAGCGTGTTGCTCGAAAACAGCACCGTGGCATTCCGGAGCGTGCGCCAGCTCTTGCTGCTCCCATCCCAGAGGCTAAAGCTGCCGGGCTGGTCGGTGATGCGCAGGGTCTGGGTGGCGCCGCCGATGGTGTGCCGGTAGAGGGTGGCACCCTCCTCGTTCACGGCCTCCACTTTGCAGGCCACCGGTGCTGCGCCCTTCAGCGCGCACTTCGTCTCCAGGGTGTAGAGCACTTCGGCCCGGGCCGCACCGGAGCCCAGGGTCAGGAAGAGGGCCGTTCCCGTCAGCAGGGCTGCCGCCCATGGCGTGGACATCTCAAGAAGGTGAATCGCTTTCTGAAGCGTGGGCAGGGGTTTCATTGGCGTCAGGTGGGTAGGGGTGGTGATGAAACAAAGTGCAACCAACAGCGGCTCGGCTCAGCCCGCGCGTGTCCGCACGATGCAGCGGAAGCCCATATGGCACGTCGATGTGTCGATGCCCTGGGCCAGCCGGGCCGCGGGGCGATAGCGCTGGCAGTAGTTGGGCGCGCAGAGGAAGGATCCGCCCTTCACCACTTTTCTTGGGATCGCTCCGTGCTGAGACGTGGGGTCCACACTCCGCTGGCGATGGTCTGTATCGCAGCAGCCACCGCCAGTGGTGGCCATCCGTTCCCGATGCTCCAGATACCAGTCTTCTGTCCATTCCCACACGTTGCCGATCATGTCGAGCAGGCCGTAGCCATTGGCGGGAAAACGTCCCACCGGTGACGTGCGCTCCCAGCCATCGAGCCTGGTGTTCTGGTGGGGGAACTCCCCTTGAAACGTGTTGGCCATCGGTCGACCTCCGGGGTGGAGTTCATCCCCCCAGGCGAATTCGGTGTTGTGGAGGCCACCACGGGCGGCCCGTTCCCATTCGGCTTCGCTGGGGAGCGCCTTGCCGATCCAGCTGGCGTAGGCCTCGGCGTCCTCGCAGGCGATGTGCACCACCGGATGCTGGTCCCGTCCCTTGATGGAGCTGCCCGGCCCCTCCGGATGGCGCCAGTCGGCGCCAGGGATGTACTGCCACCAGCGATAGGGATCCCCCTGGGCCACCGGTGCCGGTGGTGGCACGAACACGATTGACGCTGGCGCCAGCAACTCCGCTTGGGCGTCGGGGTACAGGGCCGGATCGGCGGGCCTCTGAGCCAGCGTGCGGTAGCCCGTGGCTTTTACAAATTTCAGGAACTGGGCGTTGGTGACCGGAGCCCGATCGATCCAGAACCCCGTCACCTCCACCCAGTGGGCGGGTGCCTCCTCGGGGTAGTGCTGATCGGATCCCATCAGGAAGCGGCCGCCCGGTATCCAGACCATGCCGGGGGCTGGCGGCTGGCCTGGCGGTCGGGACGTCGACTGTTGCGAAGCGGTGTTGGATTGGGCAGGCATGGCAGGGACATCCCAGGTCCGGCACGCTGGACCTGGGATCGAATGGCTGAGCAGGGCCGGCTGATTCAGGCGCCGCCGCTCGCCGCGGTGATCATCTTCTCCATCACATCCTCCAGCGAGAAGCTGGCCGCCTTCTGGCGGGGCGGAAACTCCCGGAAGGTGGCTAGGAATTCTGCCACGATTGTCTGGGCGGGCACCAGCGCAAAGGCGTGGTCCAGCATCCAGTCCCAGTAGGTGTTGGAGGTGATGTCGGCCCGTTCGTAAGGATCGGTGA
>JAYKIG010000025.1:0-9430 GCA_035286045.1 Cyanobacteriota bacterium
AACTCCCGGAAGGTGGCTAGGAATTCTGCCACGATTGTCTGGGCGGGCACCAGCGCAAAGGCGTGGTCCAGCATCCAGTCCCAGTAGGTGTTGGAGGTGATGTCGGCCCGTTCGTAAGGATCGGTGAGCAGGTTGAAAATCTTGGGCAGACGTAGAACCACGAACGGTTCTGCCCAGACCTGCAGGGTGCCTGTGGCACGCTGCTCCATGAACACGAACTTGAAGTTGTCGTAGCGCAGACCGGTGAGGTCGCCGTCGTCGGAGAAATAGAAGAACTCGGTCCTCGGGCTCTTGTCGCTCTTGCCCGTCCAGTAGTCGAGCATGTTGTAGCCGTCGAGATGGATCTTGAAGGTTTTCGATCCCACCTGATGGCCGGTGTGCAGTTTCTGCTTGATCTCAGGCTCCCCTGCAGCAGCCAGCAGGGTGGGCAACCAGTCGAGATGGCTGACGATGCCAGTCAGCAGCGTGCCAGGGGCGATCTTCCCGGGCCAGCGCACCAGAGCGGGCACCCGGTAGGCCCCTTCCCAGTTGGAGTTTTTCTCGCTGCGGAATGGGGTCATGCCGGCATCGGGCCAGCTGTTCATGTGCGGGCCATTGTCGGTGCTGTACATCACGATCGTGTCATCGGTGATGCCCAGCTCATCGAGCAGGTTCAGCATCTCGCCAATGCAGTTGTCGTGATAGATCATCACGTCGTGATACTCAGACTGCCAGCGCCCGGACTGGCCCAGATCCTGGGGCCTTGCGTGGGTGCGGAAGTGCATGTGGGTGGTGTTGAACCACACGAAGAAGGGCTCACCGGAGGCCACCGCATCGGAGATGAAGCGCTTGGCCTCCTTCATGAACTCTTCATCGCAGTTCTCCATCCGCTTCTTGGTGAGCGGGCCGGTGTTCTCGATGCGCTGCGTGCCATCGCCATTGGCCCAGCAGTGCAGCACCCCGCGGGGGCCGAAGTTCTTCTGGAAATTCGGAAAATCTTCCGGCTTGGGATAATCGCGCAGCTCAGGCTCCTCCTCGGCGTTGAGGTGGTAGAGGTTGCCGAAGAACTCGTCGAACCCGTGCATGGTCGGCAGGTGTTCGTCGCGATCGCCGAAGTGGTTCTTCCCGAACTGGCCGGTGCGGTAGCCCTGGGGCTTGAGCAATTCGGCAATCGTGGGATCTTCGGCGCGGAAGCCCAGCTCGGCGCCCGGCAGGCCCACCTTGGAGAGGCCGGTGCGATACACGCTCTGGCCGGTGATGAAGGCGGCGCGGCCGGCGGTGCAGCTCTGCTCGGCGTAATAGTGGATGAACTTGGCGCCT
Organism: Cyanobacteriota bacterium; assembly: GCA_035286045.1. GTDB lineage: Bacteria > Cyanobacteriota > Cyanobacteriia > PCC-6307 > Cyanobiaceae > Cyanobium. The sequence goes on from JAYKIG010000025.1 coordinate 1,300, forward strand.
TCCCTGGCCACCCGGTCGATGTTGGGGGTCTGATACCCCATCAGCCCGTGGCTGTAGCAGCTGAGATTGCTCTGGCCGATGTCATCGCCCCAGAGGATCAGGATGTTGGGTTTTCCGTTGGGCATGAGGAGCAGGAAGCTGGGCTTTCTTCTTTGAATGATGAGCAGCCTTCCCTGGGCTGAACACTCAGAAAGTGCAACGAAAATGGTTCGTCATTCCGGATCGGAACCGGCTCAGGGCAGCGCTTTCTCCCATCCTTGGGAACCCGGGAAAGCGCTGCAGAAAGGGTGCCAACCCGCAACGGAACTGCAGCGCCCGTTCCAGCAGGGTTGAGGCGGTTTCCTCTTCGCCCATCGCAACGGCAGCCAGTCCCCAGACGCTTGTCATGGGCAGGTCTGCATTCCCCTGGGCCAGGCCCGCTTTCAACAGCGCGTTCGCCTGGCCCCCCCTGCCGCAGAGCGCCAGACAAAGGGCGGCGAGGGCTTGCAGCGGGTCGTGGGGGTTGGCAGACAGGGTGGAGGCCTCCAGCTGCTTCAAGGCTTCAGCCGGCTGGCCCCCATCCGCCAGCACCAGGGCAAGAAAGAGCTGGGGGGCCACCAGATGGCCATCAATCTGCAGCTGCTTCTGCAGGCAGCCGATGGCCTTGCCGTGCTCCCCCTCCATCCACCAGCCCATCGCGGTGAGCAGCCAACCCTCTGGGCAATCAGATGCGAGTTGGGGCTCCAGCAGCTGGATGGCCTCCGCGGCCCGCCCCGTGGCCAGAAGGTGGCGCACCCATGCATGGCTGGCCTTGCTGTTGGCCAGCTCCCCCGGCAGCCAGCTGGCGAAGCGGGCTTCCGCCAGATCCGGCTGCCAGTGGAGCAGGGAGAGCACCTCCACCCGCAGGGCCATCACTTCAGTGGCCATCTGGCCGGAGGCTTCCGCTTGCTTCAGGAGCACCTCCAGCCCCGGCTCCAGGGATGGGGCGGGAACCAATCCCCATTGGTACTGCGCCAGTTGGGTGGCCCCCAGCTGCAGCAGGGCCGGGGTGAACCCTGGTGCCATCGCCACGCAGCGGCGCAGGAAGCCTTCAGCCCGAGCCAGCTGGCGGGGGTCCCGCTGCCGCACCCACACCAGCCCCTCCACATAGGTGCCAAGGGTTTGGGCCGTTGGGAATCCGGCTCCGCCCTCCGCTCCCTCCCTGGTGCCCCCCCCTTCGGGGTCCTGGGGGTGCACCGGCACCTCCAGTCGGTAGCCACCGCCATAGATGGTGCGGATCACGCCTGGCCCCAGGGGGCCGGCCGCCAGGGTGCGGCGCAGGCCATGGACCGTGCGTGAAATGCTCACCTCGCTGACATGGTCGTGTCCCCAGACCTCCTGAAGCAGCAGGTCCCTCGACAGCACCTGGCCTTTCCGGCGCACCAGAGCCAGCAACAGGCGACGCTGCAGGGGAGCCAGATGGATCGGGCTGGGCCCCAGCCACAGATGGCCTTCTCCATCAAGGCTGTAAGGACCGAAGCTCCAGAAGCCTGCGAGCGTGTTGGTCGGGCTGGCGGTCATGGAGATGCGTTGGCCTGCGAATGGGTCGATTAGCGGTTCCATTTTCTTGGAGGAAATGGAATTGTTTTGCTCAAAAAATGCGAATGTTCCCCTATATTTGCTGCGGATAAGCCCTTTCTGTTCCCAGCTGCCATCCCATCTCCGCCATGAGTGGTTCTGCTGCTCAGGAACATCTCATGGTTCCGCCCGTTCTACGGAGCTTCACGTCTGTCGAGATCCTGCAGGAGTTTCTCGAGCTCTCGGGACTGCAGTTTCAATTGCTGCAGCTGGAGGGAGGCCCCCTTGCCGGGCGCATGCTTCTCCTGGATGTCCCCCCCCTGCGGCTGTTGCGGCTTCAGCTCAACAGGCGCCTCCACAGCCAGGGCCCCAAGCCCAGGGGTGTGCTCACCATCAGCCTCGATCTGGATCCCCGAGCAGGCGAGGAGCCATGCCGTTCCCATGGTTTTTCCCTGCCGGCTGACAGTCTGTTTGGGCTGGATCCCTCTCTGGAAGCCCATCTCATCCTCCCCCAGAAGGTCACCTGCGGCGTGCTGTTCGTGCGCCTTGAGGCTCTCGCCCCATGGGCCGACCGCTTCGGGTGGCCCGGTTTTCATGGGGAGCTCTGCCCGAACACCAATGTTGTGCCCATCAGCACCTCCAGCGCGGCTGGCTTGCGGGCCTATCTGCGAAGGCTTTTCGCTCTGGCGGAGGAAGAGCCTGGCCGCCTGCTGCACCCGGCCACCCAGGCCCTGATCCGGGACGATCTCCTGCCCCTGCTGCTGGAGGCCCTGATCAGCGGACCTTCCCTTTCCAGACCTCGCCGACACCCTGCGCGGATCGACACGGTGAAACTCGCCCAGCAGTGGATGCATGATCATCTGGAGCGGCCCATCACCCTGGCCGACCTCTGCCGCCAGGCCCACGCCAGTCGTCGCACCCTGATTCAGGGATTTCAGGATCATCTCGGGATGGGCCCCATGGCCTATCTCAAGCTGCTGCGGCTCCATGGTGTCCACCGCAGACTGCTGCGGGCCGACCCTGGGGAGATCCAGATCGGCACCCTTGCCGGCGAATGGGGCTTCTACAACGCGGGCCATTTTGCGGGGGATTACCGCCGGGTCTTCGGGGAGCGGCCCCGGGACACCCTTCATCGGCCCCGCTGAAAAAGCTGCTACGTTGCAGTTCCGTTGCGGCAGCCCCTTGGGCAGCCAGCCGCCCCCACCTTCCAGACTTCCCTCCCCATCCGTCGCAGCGCCTGCCGATGCCCAGGCGCTGACGGCGAAAGCATCCTTGCGGCAACTGCTCGACAGCCTCAGCCGGGAGCAGCGCCGCAACCACGAATTGCTGTCCTCCCTCGCGTTTGCCCTGCGGAGCTTCACCAATCTGCAGCGCTTCCTCGAGCTGGTGCCGCTGGTGATGGCTCGCCTGGTGGAAAGTCAGGGCAGCCTCCTGGTGGTGTTCCATCCCGACGGGCGCCTCTGGCGGGAGCATCTCCAGGCCACCAGCGGCGATCGCTGTGAGGAGGTGCTGCGCCAGCTGGCGGCCCTTCCCGATGTCCAGTTGCAGGCCTTCTCCAGCGAGGAGGCTGGGGCCGCCCTGCTGGATGGGCTGATCACCCGACTGCTCTCCCCGGCCCAGGTGTACGCCACTTCTGTCGTGGCCCGCAACCGGCAGCGGGGCCGGCTCTATGTGTTCAGTGATCGCCAGGGCTACAGCTGGAGCGAAGTGCACCGGCGCCATCTGCAATTGGTGGCCGACCTCACAGGGGTGGCCCTGGAGACGGCCACCCTGCAGGAAGACAGTCGCCGCCACGAACGGCTGGATCGCCAGCTGAGCATCGGCGCGGAGATCCAGGCCCAGCTCCTACCGGATCACTGCCCGGTGATTGAAGGGGTGGAGCTCGCCGCCCGGTGCAGGCCGGCCTTTGAGGTGGGTGGCGACTACTACGACTTCATTCCCACCCGACCCAACGGTCCGGTGCGCAAGCGGGAGAGGGATCGCTGGGCCCTGGTGATGGGTGATGTGATGGGCAAGGGCGTGCCCGCGGGCCTGTTGATGACCCTGCTCCGGGGCATGTTGCGGGCCGAGGTGCTGAGCGGCCTGCCCCCTGATCGCATCCTTCACGATCTCAACCATCTGGCCCAGGAGGATCTGGCCCACTCCCACAGGTTTGTGACCCTTTTTTACTCCGACTACGACCCCCGCTCCCGGCGGCTCCGCTATGCCAACGCCGCCCATAATCCCCCCCTGCTCTGGCGCCGCCAGCAGGCCCGGGTGGAGCGTCTCGATGCCCCGGGGCTCCTGATCGGTCTGCAGAGCGAGGCCGACTATGAGTGCCACCAGGTGCGCCTGGAGCCCGGCGATGTGGTGCTCTATTACACCGATGGGGTCACGGAGGCCACGGGCTTCAGCGGCGAGCGGTTCGATGAGGAGCGGCTCATGAAGGCCTTCCATGGGGCCTGCGGGTCGGCGGCCGGAGCCCAGGGCATCCTCGATCAGCTCTTTGCCCGGTTGGATCGCTTCCTGGGTGCCGACCGCCAGCCGGAGGACGACGCCTCCCTGGTGGTGCTCAAGGTGCGCGATGAAGTCAGGCTGCCCCCCCTTCCCCCGACTTCACCTGGAGCGATGGCAAGCTGAGGGCCAGCGCGTGGGCCCTGGATGACGTCCGAGAGTTCTCCCCCCAGTTCCGGGCCAGCCGGGGGCCAGGGCACCTGGAGCGATCGTTTCGAGCAGGGGCTCCATCCCGCCATCGCGCGGTTCAATGCCTCGATCGGGTTTGACATCACCCTCCTCCAGGAGGATCTGGATGGATCCGTGGCCCATGCCCGCATGCTGGGTCGCTGTGGGGTGATCAGCGAAGCCGAGGCCCAGCAGTTGATCGATGGCCTGGAGGCCATCCGTGGAGAAGCGGCTGCAGGCCTGTTCCGGCCGGGTGTGGAGGCGGAGGATGTGCACTTCGCGGTGGAGCATCGCCTCACCGAGCGGCTTGGAGCCCTGGGCAAGAAGCTGCACACCGGTCGCAGTCGCAACGATCAGGTGGGCACGGATCTCCGTCTCTGGCTGCGGCGGCAGATCGACGCCATCGATGGGGCCCTGGCGCGGTTTGAGGGGGCGCTCCTCGCCCATGCGGAGCAGCATGTGGACACCATGATCCCGGGATACACCCATCTGCAGCGGGCCCAGCCCCTCAGCCTGGCCCACCATCTCCTGGCCTATGTGGCCATGGCCCAGCGCGACCGGGCCCGCCTGGCGGATGTGCGTCGCCGGGTGAACATCTGCCCCCTGGGTGCCGCTGCCCTGGCGGGCACCCCGGTGCCCATCGATCGCCGCCAGACCGCGGCTGAGCTGGGGTTCACGGCGATCTACGCCAACAGCCTGGATGCCGTGAGTGATCGCGACTTCACCGTCGAGTTCATGGCCGCGGCCAGCCTGGTCATGGTGCATCTCAGTCGGCTGGCGGAGGAGGTGATTCTCTGGGCCAGCGAGGAGTTTGGTTTCATCACCCTCACGGATCGCTGTGCCACGGGCAGCAGCCTGATGCCCCAGAAAAAGAATCCGGATGTGCCGGAGCTCGTGCGCGGCAAGACGGGGCGGGTGTTTGGCCACCTCATGGGCCTGCTCACCATGATCAAGGGCCTGCCCCTGGCCTACAACAAGGATTTTCAGGAGGACAAGGAAGCCCTCTTCGATGGGGTGCGCACCTGCCTGGATGGTCTGGAGGCGATGGCGATCCTCCTGGAGGAAGGCCTGGAGTTCAGGCCCCAGCGCCTGGAGAGGGCCGTTCACACCGATTACGCCAATGCCACCGATGTGGCCGACTACCTGGTGGCCCGTGGCGTGCCCTTCCGGGAGGCCTACCAGCTGGTGGGGGCACTTGTGAAGCAGTGTGTGGGGGAGGGCCGTCTGCTGGCCGACCTCCCCCTGGAGGAATGGCAGCGTCTGCATCCTTTCTTCGGGGCCGATATCCACGCCGCCATAGCTCCCCGCCAGGTGGTGGAGGCCCGCAAAAGCGAGGGTGGCACCAGCTTTTCTGAGGTGCGGCGCCAGCTTCGTCTGGCTCAGGAGCAAGGCCTGGGGGAAGGATCCATCCTGGAGTAAGGGTGCAGTAAGGATGCTGCAACACTTCTCCCCCCTTCGGCGGGCCGGATTCCGCAGACCGTCTAATCTATGCGGGTCCGAAACCCTCAGGGTTCTCGGCATCCGTATCGGTTCCCCCAGCCCCTTTCGTGAGCATCTTTGTCGGCAATCTTCCCTTCCGCGCAGAGCAGGAGGACGTCGTTGAACTCTTCACCCGTTTTGGTGATGTTGTGACTTGTTCCCTCCCGCTTGAGCGGGACACCGGCCGCAAGCGCGGTTTCGCTTTTGTGGAGATGGCCGACGACGAGATGGAATCCCGGGCCATCGAAGGGCTGCAGGGAACCGAGTTGATGGGCCGGCCCCTCCGCATCAATAAAGCTGAACCCCGCGGCAGTGGCGGTGGCGGCGGACAGCGTCGCGGAGGCGGTGGTTATGGCGGCGGCGGTGGCTATGGAGGAGGTGGGGGTTATGGCGGAGGAGGCGGTGGTTACGGCGGCGGCTATGCGGGCCGCAGCGAGGATCGTGGCTCCGGTGCCCGCGACTGGGAAGACCGCAGCTATGGCGGTGCCGACCGTGGTGGCGACAGCTTCGATGCCGGTCGGGCCCGCCGCCGTCGGAGCGGCGGCGACTCCACCGGCGCGGAGTGATCCCAGGGGGTTCCCCCTCTTAGAGCCCCCGCTCCTCCAGTTGAAGGGCGGCGGCGGCGAGCACCTCAGGCCCTGCGTGGCGTGCCCCCGCCTCCTTTGAGAGGGAAGCCCGCCAGCCGCGGGCTCCTTTGACTCCTTCCACCACATGCACCAGGTGGCGGCCAATGGCCCAGAGCCTTCCCCCCTGGTTGCACCAGCGTTCCGCATGGGGAATCATTCCGCGCACCACGGAGGAGGGGCGGGCAGGATCGAGGGAGGTGTCGCCGAAGATCTCCCGGTCCACGGCCGCCCACCGCAGGGGGTGCTCGTACACCGCCCGGCCCACCATCACCCCGTCCAGGTCTGCCAGCTGGGCCTGGCAGGCCTCCATGGTGGCCAGACCTCCGTTGAGTTCCACCACCAGGTGGGGCCGCTCCCGTTTGAGTTGATGCACCACCTCCCAGCGCAGAGGGGGGATGGTGCGGTTTTCCTTGGGATCCAGGCCCTGCAGCCACGCCTTGCGGGCGTGCACGGCGAAGCGGGCCGCACCAGCCGCCGCCACCGTGTCCACGAACTGCAGAAGCTCGGGAAATCCATCCCGCTGGTCGATCCCAATCCGGTGCTTCACGGTCACCGGCAGGCCACTGGCAGCCGCCATGGCCGCCACCCCCTCCGCCACCCGCTCGGGGTGCGCCATCAGGCAGGCGCCGAAGTTGCCCTGGCTGGCCTTGGAGCTCGGGCAGCCCACATTCAGGTTCACTTCGTCGTAGCCCCAGTCCGCGGCCAGCCGGGCGGCGGTCGCCAGCTCCTGGTGATGGTCCCCGCCCAGTTGCAGCACCAGGGGCTTCTCCACGTTGTCAAACCCAATCAGGCGTTCCAGACGCCGCTGCCGTTCCGCATCGCAGTGGGGCGGCCCCTGTCGCACCAGGTGATCAAGGGCACGCGCCACCACCATTTCGCTGTAGAGCAGGCTGTGGCGGCTCACCTGACGCATCAGCACCCGGAAGTGCCGATCCGTGTAGTCGAGCATGGGCGCCACACTGAAGCGGAAAGCGTTTGGCATCGTTCCATGCTGCCCACCCACCTGCCTGATCGGGTTTCGGTTCTGGTGGCCGGCGGCGGCCCGGCCGGTTTCATGGCGGCCATCCTGGCTGCCGAAGGAGGCACGCCGGATGTGTGGCTCCTGGAGGCCACCTCCGAGCTGCTCCACAAGGTGCGAATCAGCGGGGGCGGGCGCTGCAATGTGAGCCACGCCTGCTGGGAGGCTCGCGCCCTCTCCGCCCACTACCCCAGGGGGGGGGCAGCGCTCCTGGGACCCTTTTCCCGCTTCGGCCCCCGGGACACGTTGCAGTGGTTCCGGCGCCATGGTCTCGAACTGGTGGAGGAGCCGGATGGCCGACTCTTCCCCCGCTCCCAGTCGTCGCTTTCGGTGGTGGCCTGCCTTCGCCAGGCGGCGGAAGCGGCGGGGGTGCAGGTGAGGGCGGGGCTGGCCCTTCAGCACGCGGAGGCCCGACCCGCCGGAGGATTCGCCCTCACCCTGCGGGATGGCCGCTCCCTGGAGGCCGGGCGGCTGGTGCTGGCCACCGGTAGCCATCCCAGTGGCCACCGGCTGGCCCGTGCCTTGGGACACAGCCTGGTGTCACCGGTGCCCTCCCTGTTCACCCTGGCCCTGGAGGCCCCCTCCCTCACGGCCCTGGCAGGGGTGAGCAGCGATCCCGTGGCCCTCTCCCTCCACCCCCCTGTCGGGGCTCCGGCCCCGGCAGGCAAGCCGGCCCCCCTGCGCCAGAGGGGGGTGGTGCTGATCACCCATTGGGGGTTGAGCGGTCCGGCCACCCTTCGCCTCACGGCCTTTGCGGCCAGACACCTGAAGGCTTGGGGCTATCGGGCCGAGCTGGCCGTGGATTGGACCG
>JAYKIG010000026.1:0-14068 GCA_035286045.1 Cyanobacteriota bacterium
GATCAGATCAAGAAGGTGACCGTGGCGATCCAGGGCGACAGCCTGCGGGTGACGGGCAAGAGCAAGGACGATCTGCAGCAGGTGATCCAGCTCCTGAAGCAGGAAGACCTGGAAGTGCCCCTGCAGTTTGAAAACTACCGCTGACGCAGCCCTTGAGGGCCCCCGGCGGAGCAACCCGGCCGATCCGCGGCGATCACAATCCAGTTGACCATCGCCTTACAGCGGCCCAGGCCAGCGCCCGTCCACCAGAAACTGCTCCCTGGTGAAGATTCCCTTGAGTCCTCCTGCGAACGACACTGCCGTGACACCTTCTGCACGGATCTCCAGAGACCAGTCTTGAAAATCGAATGGTGTGCTGCTGAAGGCATAGGGGCTGAGAACCCCAACCACAGGCGGAGTGTGGGGGGAGCGGGCCGAGGGCACCTCAAATGCCTGGATGCCGCGCTCACGCATGGCATCACCGCAGCGCTGAGAGCTGGCATAACTTCTGGGATCCGTGATGGCAACGAGGGCCTCAGCGGCGAGGTGCCTCTGCAACGCCAGGCCCCGTTCTGCTTTGATCTCCACCGAGAAGGCTGTCTGCAGCCGCTGAACGCGGGCCCCTTGAGGCAGGGGCGAGTCTTCCAGCATGCGCAGGGCATGGAACGACCGTTCGGCCAGAGCCGTCTCCAGGGCTCGCGCCCCATAGAAGAGATGTTGCTGGTGAACGCGTCCAAAGCGAGAACCACTGATCAGGGGCGGATAGCGAAAGGGCTTGAGCAGGAGCGGGTGCGACGGCATGGGCCGGTCGGCCGACGCTTCAGGCCAATCGCTCGGGATCGGTGGTTTGACCGTGTTGATGAGCTGCTCCAGCCGTGCCTGTTCCAGCAGGCCATTCACCAGATCAGCCGTGCCGCTTTCTCCCTGCCAATCGGTGAGGCGCATCACCGCCCCCTTGAGAGGAGCGCATGGGGCCGCCAGGCAATCAACCGCGAAGGGCATCCAGGTAGTTGGCGACGCGGGTGAGACCTTCGATGCGCGCCATCAACTCACGCGGTGGCTGGTCGCCCAGAGAGCGGTTGGTTTGCGCCATCCAGTGACGCATCAACGCCTGATCGCCACCCAGCAGGGAATGAAGGCTGCGATAGACCCGCAAGAACAGAAGGCCGAGCTCACCCTCCTTGGTTCTGGGATCGAGGCCCGTCCGCTCGATGCTGGTGCGGTGCTTGCCCACCAGTGCACTCAGTTCCTCTCGGGTGAGGCCCAGGGCCTGGGCTGCGCGGCCACAGGCCTCTGCCACCAATTGGGCATCAGGCTTGGTGCTGGCCTCCTGGGCAAGCGGCGTGAGCGCTGGCGGCATGGTCGAGCCCAAGATGTGCATCTGCACTGATCTTACTGGTTTCCGTGCGTCTGTTCTCCGTTTTCGCTGCCCAGCTGCCCCTCGGCCACCCGCTCCGCCAGGACCAGGCCCCGGACCCCCTTCAGGCCAGAAATCAAAGCTTTCCTCCCCGTAGATCACCACCGGCGGCGCCGGCAGCTCAGTCCAGAGACTGCCGGCTGCGGAGACGATTCCGAATTCGCTCACTCAGGAGAGCGGAGCGCTCCCAGCCCAGCAGAGAGGCCAGAAGCCCGTAAATCAGCAGATCGGGAGCGAACCGACGGCTTGGTGTGGAGGCCTGGCGCGCCAGGTCGTAGAGAGACGCAGCAGCCGAGGGGAGGCCCGCTCGGGCGCACTGGCGGCTGAGCAGGAAGGCCGCGCGGGCAAAATGGCGCATCTCGGGAGCCTCAAGGCTGACGCCCGCCTGCCTGGCACAGCGAAACAGGGAAGCCTGAGCCAGGGCGCGGTGGGAGAGCTTGCGGGGATCCTCGCAACCCCGATCACTCAGGTGCCCCCCGGGGAGATGGATCCGGCGCACGGAAACCGGCTCGCTCACCCAGGCCAGGGGGGCATCCGTTGCACCGGCACGGGCGTCGTACTCCCAGTCCTCCTCGTTGATCCAGGGCTGCCAGGGCCCGATCCGTCGCAGTAGATCCCGTCGGTAGAGCGGCGAGCTGGTGGTCCACCAGCGTTCGACCAGAAGCTGGGGGAACAGCCGCTTCCGCAGCTCACCGGTGGCCCGCATCGGTCCGTGCCTCTGCACGGGCTGAACCCCGTGATTGTCCTCGAAGCTCGGCCCGTAGCAGATCTGGCACTGGGGGGCACGACGCAGGGCGCCCACCTGCGCCGCGAACTTGCCGGGAAAAAGCAGATCATCGGAATCGAGAAACTGGATGAACGCCCCTCGCGAGGCCTCAAGACCCCGTTGGCGGGCTGCACCCGGCCCCGCATTGTCCTGGTGGATCACCCGGATCAGGCCGGCGCTGCCGTGGGCCAGTTCCTCCGCCACCGAAGCGGTGTCGTCCTGGGAACCATCATTCACGATCAGGATCTCGATCGGTCGATGCGACTGGGCCAACACACTGGCCACCGCTTCCCGCAGCAGCGCGCCCCGGTTGAACACCGGGATGATCGTGCTCACCAGATCCGTTTCACCGGCCAGCTCGGACGTCATCAGCCTCCACCTAAGACCCCGCTTTTATACCGTCTCCCTTCGAAGCGACACCGGAATCGTCTGCTGAGAGCCCTGGGCAGTGCCAGCTGCCGTGCCACCCCCCAGCGGATTCGCTCAGCCATGCCCCATGCTTGAATAGGAAAATAGACACATCTTAAGAAGGAGATGAACACACCCTCTGCCAAAGATGCCCAAAAATAATCTCAACTTTTATCTGTACAGCTCTGCAAGAGGGCTTCTTGGACAAGCGCGATGCCTGGTTCCTGCGTCTCTGGTGCAACCCCGAAAAAAGCTCGACCAGGACTTCGCCATTGGCATCACCACCTATATCGAGCGTTACGACAACTATTTCCAACCCTTGTATCGCTCGGTGAGCCGCTATTTCCCCGAGGTGAAGATCACCGTTTCCGTCAACGGCCATCCCAACACGGCAGAACAGCAGCTCTACCTGCGGCGCCTGCAAGATGAGATCTGCGCCACGGCGCCCGCCCACCACACCTTTGTGCTGCGGGATCAAGCGGCGGGGCTCACCACCCTGTGGAATGAGATGGTGCGCCTCAGCCAGCCCCTTCCCCTCCTGATCCTCAACGACGACCTCCGCTTCTTTCCCTGGATGCGCCGCTGGGCCGAATCCTTCGATTGGCAAGCGACCCAGCTCACCCTGCTCAACAGCACCTGGTCCCATTTCGTGATCTCCAGAGAGGTGATCGATCGCCTGGGGGCCTTCGATCCGGGCTTCAAGGGCATCGGCTTTGAAGACATGGACTACACCGCAAGAGCCGGACTGGCTGGCCTGCCGATCGGCAATGTGCTCTGCTCCTACATCGCCCACAAGAACCACCAGCCCCGCTCTCCTTCCTTCGGCTCAGACAGGGTGTGGGGCAAGTACACCTCGCAGAATGAGGAGTTCTTCTACAGCAAGTGGGAAACCTGCCCCGCCGAGGAAGGCATTTTCATCAAGCAGATTCCTGCCTACGTCAAACCGAAGCATCCCCTCAGCCCGATTCCCTTGCCCGGCCTCCCCAGCACCGTGGCCACCGACGGCAACCGGATCTTTCCGGACAGACCGCTCAACCCCTGATCCCGTCTGGCCCATTCCATCGTCTTTTCGTCATGTCGTTCAGCATCTACACCCACGATTCCTGGGGCCAGGTTCCTGTGGGCAACTTCAACTCTCTGGAAGAGGCCCGTCAGGCGTTCGAAGCCCTCCGGCAGGATGCCTGGTATGGGCAGGACGGCACGGTGAAAGGGATCGAGCTGGTGCAGACCACGGCCCAGGGGGAGCGGCAGCGGCTGGAGTGGTTTGCCTTCTGAGGGGCTTCAGATGAAATACATGATCTGCGACATGGCCAGGCTGTTGCGCTGCTCCAGCAGATCCTGAAGAGTGGTCTGCTGGAGCACCTGCTGGCGGGCCCGCTCCAGCTGATCCTCCAGGTTCGCCAGCACCTGAAACTCCGGCGTTTGGCGCGCCGCCCCGGAAGGGGCAGGGTTGCCCTCCATGGATGACACCACCTCCGACAGCTTCACCTGCGAAGGTGGCCGGGCCAGCTGGTAGCCCCCCTTCGGACCCCGCTGGCTGCGCAGGATCTGCACCCGCCGCAGGGCCGTGAGCATCTGCTCCAGATAGCGATCGGGAATCGACTGCCGTTGGGCGATCTCCCCCACCTGCAGCACCCCCCCCTGGCTATAAATCGCCGCCAACTCCATCAGCGACACCAGTGCGTACTGGGTCTTGGCACTGAAGGTCATGAATCCCCACCGCACTGGTAGGGATTGTGGCAGTTCATGGGGGTTGGGGGTCTGCGGTCGCGCAGAGATCCAGCACGATCTGCTGGCCCACCGAGCGGGGGGTGGGGATGCTCCAGGCCTCCCAGGCGTCCTGCACCCGCCAGTTGTGGCGAAGGCTGGCGCAATCCACCGCGATCGCCGTGGCCTGGGCCCGAGCCTCCCCCACATCGTTGGCGGCCGGTTGCACCAAGGTGTAGCGCACCCCATCGGGGAGGCGTTTCCAGCCGCCCCAATCCACCACCGTGTTGCCGTAGTAGCGCCAGCGGAGGTTGGGGGGCGGCTCGATGGTGTGCGGTCCGAGGGGAGGGGGCGCGGGGGGTGGTGCCGCTTTCCCCTGGGCAGAGGCCCGCCCGACAGGGGCGCCAGCCGCCAGAGAGGCCATAGCCATCAGAGCCAGGGCTCGCAATGACAGAGTGGATTTCCAAGAAGCTTCAACTGCCATCTGCCCAGGAAACCGCGGCATTCTTTTCTAGAAATACGCCGATATTAAATGCTCTTTAAGTAGTAGAACATGGGTCAGTCTGCCGCAGATCAGCATCAAAACCGGAACCCAACCCTCCTGGCTGCGGCCCGCGCTGGTGCCCCTGCCTGCCGCCTACTTCGGCTGGTTGCTCCTCATCCTGTTGGCCTCTGGCGCCCTCACCCAGGTGGTGAAAACCTGGTTCTTGCACCACTACGGCAACAGCTGAAGCGCCAGCCGGGCCGCCCCCAGCCGGCCCGCCCCATTGCCCAGGGCGCAGCGACGGATCTCCAACCCCTCCCGGCTGGGCAGCAGCACCCTCGCCTCGATTTCCCGCCACACCGCCGGCAGGAAATGGGGAAACGCCCCACTCAGCCCTCCCCCGATCAACACCCGCTGGGGAGTCAGCACATAGAGCAAGGAGCTCAACCCGATGCCCAGCGAGCGCCCATAGCGTTCCCATACAGCCAGCGCCTCCCCATCCCCCGCCTCCGCCCGTCGGCAGAGCTCCTGGGGATCCACCGGGCTCAGCCGCGCCAGGGCGCCGATGCTGCAGTGCTGCTCCAGGGAGCCCCGGTTGCCACTGCGGCAGGGATGGCCCTCCGGATCCACCCCGATCAGGCCCAGTTCGCCGGCAGCACCGCGCGGACCGGTGAACAGCGCCCCGTTGAGCCAGATGCCGCCTCCCACCCCGGTGCCCAGGGTGAGCAGGATCGCGTTCGCGCAGTCGCGCGCCGCCCCCAGCCAGGCCTCTCCCACCATCGCGCAGTTGGCGTCGTTGGCCAGGATCACGGGCCGCTCCAGCTCCGGCTCCAGCCAATCCGCCAGGGGCACATCCTCCCATCCTTCGAGGTTGATCGCCAGCCGGGCCACCCGCCCCGCCCCATCCGTGGGCCCCGGCAGACCGATCCCCACCCGGCCCGCCAACCCCTCCGGATCCAGATGGGCCACCGCCTCGGCAATGGCCACGGACACGGCCCCGGGCACGGAGGGCTGGGGGGTGGGCACCTCCAGCTCGGCCAGAAGAGTGCCTTCCCCATCGAAGCGACCCAGCTTGATGGCCGTGCCGCCGAGATCAATGCCGATCAGCTGCGTGTCATCCAGATGGGGGGCGCAGCAGCAGGAAACATGGTCCCACAGCAACGGCCGTTCAGAAGCGGATCAGCATCTGCAGCTGGGCGCCCCAGGAGCCCAGGGTGTCCACGAAGGCCTCCAGGTTGAGAGCCTCGGACGCCTTGTAGTTGAGGGTGATCTGGGGCGCCACGTCGGAGCGGTTCGGCGCCCCCAGAACGGAAAGGTTGAGTCGATCGGTGATGTCCACCCCCACCTCCGCGCCCAACACCAGCTGGGGAGGTACGCGCCGGGATTCCCGCACGGCGGGGTTGGCGATCTCGGGATTCACGTAGGTGGGATAGAGCGCCAGGCTCACCCGCTGCCCGAGGGCATCGCTCAACCCGCTCAACAGGGGCGACAGCAGAGACTGGCCCACGATTGTCGCCAGGGCCGTGCCCGCGCCACCCTGACTCAGTCCCGCCAGGCTGTTGCCCCCGATCAACGCCACCAGCCTCTCCTGGGGAAGGGGTGGATTGCTCGACAACCGGATCGAATCGGCGATCCGATCCGCGGGCCCGCTCACGCTCATCGTCACCAGGATCAGGTTGAGCTGGCGCAGGGAGGAAAAACCGTTGTCGGGCGCACCGGCCGTGGGCCCCGTGGCCACGCCCCCCCCCGTCTGGGCCTCACCAAAGCCGCTCGGAGTCACCAGACCGAGATTGTCGGCAATCCTGGTGCGCAGAGCGATGTCGAGGTAAGGCACCAGCCCCAGGGATGGGGTGAACACGGCCACATTGGGGGCTTCCGGATCGAGGCTGAAGGCGGTGGTGAAGAGGTTCAGGCGGCCCGAGAGCAACCGCACCACCCCGCTGGCCCGCAGGCTGGGATCCAGGGGCCCCGAGATCTTCAAGGAGCCGCCGGTGTCAAAGCTCGCCACGTTGGGCACCACCACCCGCAGATCCGGTCCGAAGCGCAGCCTCAGGTCCTGAAAACTGAGCCAGGGGAGGCGGGGAATGCTCTCCTCCACCTGCCCTGCTCCCACCGATTGGATCTGGGGACCCAACAGAACCAGGGGCTGCTGGAAATCCCACTTCTGCTCGAGCAACTCCGCCATGCTGCTCGGCTTGGCCGGGCTGTGGGACACGGGCTGGGTGGGGGAGAGCTCCCCGGGCAGGGCGTTGATCTTGCCACGGCTGATAGCGAGTTCACCGCCGAGCACGGGGGCCCCTAGGGTGCCGCCAATGGTGAGGCGTCCGTCGCTGCGGGCCGTGATCCGGCTCGTGGCAAAGGGCACCTCCTTGAACTGCAGCGCCAGGGTGGGTGTGGCCCCGAGCTGGCGCCAGAGGCCGATGCGTCCCTCGCCCTGGAGGCGTCCCCGCCGGCCAGCCCTGGCTTGGAGCTCCTGCACCAACACCTGCTCGAAATCGAACAGCACCGTGGCCTCCACATCCGAGAGGGTCTGCCCCGCCAGCTTGTACTCGCCGCCCCGGAGACGAATGAATCCGTTGGCGATGGGATCGCTCAGGCTGCCCCGCACCAGCAGCTGGAGGTCGGTGCTGCCGCGCTTCCAGACCACCGCGTCGCCGGCCAGCTGGGTCAGCACCCGCAGACCATCTCCCCGGCTGGCCAGCCGGAGCTCCAGCCCCCCACTGCGCGGATTGAGAGGCAGGGTGCCGGCCAGGGTGACCGGATTGGACGACCCTCCCCCGCGGGCCGCCAGATCCACCCGCACCGCCGCTTTCTCCAGCGTGAGCGCTCCCCGATCCAGGGTGAGCGGAACCGGGCCGATGGCCCCATCTTCGAGCGCGAGGGCCATCTCCAGGCCGGGTTTGCCCCCCAGCCGGTAGCGCCCGTTCACCGCCAACCGCCCCCGCAGGGTCTCCGGCACGGGGGTGAGGAGGGCCAGCAGGGCGAGGGGGACCCCCCCCAGCTGGAACCGGCCCTGCCCCCCCCCCAGGGGCCCGGCAAGCTGCACGGAAAAGGGCGTGCTGGTGAGGGCCTGGTCCCGATCCGGAAGCCCCACCCAGAGATAACCGGAACCGTCCAGGTCCATCTGAACCCGCTTCCAGTCGGGCCCCTGCAGGGTGAGGTCCGCATCCACGCTGGTTTGCAGCGCCGCCAGAAGGGGGCCGATCCCCTGCGGGCGGTTGAGGGACAGATTGCGTCCCTGGGTCTCCTCGATGGCCCGGCGCAGTGCCAGCAGCTGGGCATCCACGCTGGTGCCCAGGGTGTCGAACACCAGCTGGCCCAGATCTTCAGCCACCCCCCAGCGGCGGGCCGGAGCCCCCCGGCCCCGGTTCCAGAACGCCAGCAGATCGCGGAACACCTGCCCGTCCAGTTGGCGGGCCTGGAAGCGGGCCCGGAACGGCCCCTGCCAACGGCCCTCCAGGCTCATGTCCACGCTTCCAGCGCCCAGGGGCTCGGCCACCCCTCGGAGTTGGTACGCCCGATTGGCATAGCGCACCCGGGCCTGCACTCGCCTGCCCGGCAGGCCCAGAAACCTGGGCTGGCTCAGCTCCCCATCCCCCTGGAACATCAGGGGTTGGAAGCCCACCTCACCCTTCCCGCTCAGCAGGCCCTGGAGGGGCTCCATCCGCTGCCCGAAGGCCAGGGCCAGCCCCTGCAACGGCAGGCGATGGGCTGTCCAGGCATAGCGCTCCGGCGTGCCCTGCAATCTGAGACGGCCCCCATCCCGTTGCAGGGTCATTCGCACCGGCTGCCAGCGCCGATCCAGCCAGGCCTCCACCTGCCCCGGGGGGGACGGCACGGTGGCCGCCATGCGCAGCACGCCGCCACCCACCTGCCCTCCCAGGGGATTGGCGGGATCCAGCTCGGCCTGCAGGCGGCCTGTCCAGGTTTCTTCCAACCGCAGGGGGCCAGCCCGGGGACGCTGCAGCCGTAGATCCAGATCCGGTCGCAGGTGGCGTAACGGCCCCCGCACCACCCCCCGGGCTTCCATCAGCCCATCCAGGGCCGTGCCCAGGAGGGGATTGAGCCGGGCCAGGGGGTAGGGCGCGAGGTGGAGCCGGGCCTCCAGGGGCCCGGCCACCCAACCCCGCCCCGGTTGAAGGGCGAGGGGGAGGGTGGCCCCGGCTTGCAAGTGTTCCGCCTCAAAGCGGGGCATGGCCAGACGTCCATCGGCCCACACCAGATCGGCACGCCAGGGTCCAAGCAGGCTGTGGCGGGGCTGCCCGGTGGCCACAGCGAGCCGGGGGGAGGCCCACCGCCCCCCCAGCCTTCCGGTGCCGCCGAGGGGACCCTCCTGGAGCCATGGGGGGAGCTTCGCCAGGCGGGGAAACTCGGCGAGGGCCACCTCCCAGGTGCCCTCCAGCTCCAGCTCCCGGCCCAATCGGCCTGTGGCGGTGATCCGGGACCCGCCCCGCTGGGCAAACAGCTGCACGTCCTGCAGGCCACCTTTGCCGATCCGGCTCTCCATCCGACCCCGCAGGGGGAGCGGGCCCAGATCCAGGCCCTGGGGAGGACGGGCGAGGGCTTGCAGGCTCAGGCGCCGGTTCTCCAGATCCCCACTCACCCGCCCGGCCCAGGGGCCCACCCTCCAGTCGCTGGTAGCCAGGAACAGCCGTTGCTCCTTGCAGCGCAGCGGCGCCCGGGGCAGCTGGAGCACGGGCGCCGTGGGGTTGAGCTGCCACCGCAACCCCTCCCCCACCACGGCCCCCTCGCATCGCCCCTGGCCCTTCTCCAGGCTGAGGGCCAGCTGGCCCGTGCCCTCCCCGCTCACCCGCCCCGGCAGGGGCAGGAGCCGGATCAGGGGCGCCACCTCCCAACGGGTGGCGAAAACTTCCGTCTGCCACCGCTGACGGCTCCAGTCCCCCCCCCCGTGGACCCTCGCCACCCCTGGTTTGCCGTGGGTTTGGGCCTTCGCGCGCCATTCCACCGATTGCTGATGAATCTCCACCCGGGCCTGCCCCTGCAGATCCAGCACCAGGGGCTGGGGGTTGGCGCCCAGGTTCCAGAGGCGCACCTGGCCGGGCTCCAGAAGCCGGAAGGTGAGAGCGATCCGGGGGGGGGTGCGTCCCGGCGGCACCCGGCCGAAGGTCCACAGCTGGCCGTTG
The DNA here is from genome assembly GCA_035286045.1 of Cyanobacteriota bacterium. Taxonomy (GTDB): domain Bacteria; phylum Cyanobacteriota; class Cyanobacteriia; order PCC-6307; family Cyanobiaceae; genus Cyanobium. The sequence continues at coordinate 9,906 of JAYKIG010000026.1, forward strand.
GCGTTGCGGCGCAGATCGGCCTTGGCGCCCTGCAGATCCATCTCCAACCTCAGGGTCCGGTCGCGCCAGCTGGCCAGGGGATCCACCCTTACCACCAACCCCTTTACCCCTGCCGTCGAGGCATCCCCGGACCCAGGGAGGAAGCGGCTCGGACCGATGCGCACCCCCTCCAGGCCGAAGCCCTGGTAGGGCCCGAGCTCCAGGGGGCGGCCCATCACCCTGCCCACCTGGCTCTGCAACCAAGGGCGCCAGTGGTTGTAGAGGCGCCCCAGAATCAGATCCGACCGCTGCCAGGCGATGAGGAGACCCACCACGGCAGCCCCCAGGCCCAGGAGCAGCATCCAGGACAGGGGCCGCACCAGCCAGCGGCTCAGGCGCAACAACAGCGTTGCCGGAGATCGGGCCAACCCGGAACGGGAATCGGGCGACTCAGGCAGCTTGTTCATCTGCCGGGGTCCAACCCTCTCTGGGCGGGCGCAATATAAGGAGCCTGTAAGCCCTGACCAGTGCCATGGCCGCTGATCCAATTCTGCTGGTGGCCGCCAAGTGGCTCGGCCTGGCCGCCGGCGGACTCCTGCTGCTCACCGCCGTCGGGTTCCTCTCCCGCTGGGGGATCCGGTTCCGCCTGGTGGGCGTGACGAGTTTCACCACCCTTCTGGCCATCTCCTGCGCGGCCTTTGCCATCAGCTACAGCCCCCGCATCAGCGTGCCGGGGGCCGTGACCGTGCCTGTGGTGTTCGACAATGGCACCGATCTGGTGGTGGCCGCCGCCCCCCCGGATCTTGCGCCGGAGGCGGCAGGCCCCACCGCCGAGCAGGTGGCCCGCAATCTCCGCCCCACCGGTCGTGCTCCCGCCGATGGGGTGGTGCGGGTGAAGTTGCGCGGCCTCGAACCGGCGGGGGAGGGGTTGGCCCGGCCCGTGGTGCTGGCGGAGGCGGATCTGGATCTCCAGAACGGGGAGATCAGCGTTCAGCTCAGGCCCTCTTGAGCCGGCCAGACCCCCAGGGTCTGGAGCAGCTGCCAGCCCATTTTCACCGGGAGCGCACCACCCTCCTGGCAGCGGGGTTCACCACCTGGGACCAGGTGGCCAGCCTGCCGAAGGAGCAGTTGCGGGTTCTGGCCAGCACCGGGGTGGCCAGTGAAGCCCGGCTTCTGCGGATCCACGCCCAGGCCCGCCTGATGGCCACCGCCCTGCTGGCTCCGGAGGAGGCCTCCCTGCTGCTGCATGCGGGCATCGCCGATGCCCGGGCCCTGGCCGAATCCGATCCCCAGCGGCTGCAGGTGCAGGTGAGCCGCCTCTGGCAGCGGCTCCTCGGACCATCCTCCCCACCCCCATCGCTCAGCACCGTGCGGCGTTGGATCCAGGCGGCCGCATCCGGTCGCTCCGCGAACTGACCCTCGGACGGCAGACGGGGTGTGCTGCGCTGCATGAAATAGAAGAACAGCACGAGATGGTGCCCCGATCGGGGATGCCCATGCACGCCCACCTCCCTGGCCCCAGGCTTCAACCGATGCGGCGTCCCCTCCACTGGGTTGGCGGGCTGCTCTTCAGCCTTTCCCTCGCCCAACCGCTGCTGGCGGCTTCCGCGCTGCTGGAATCGGTGAAGCAGAATCCCGCGCTGGCCAAGAGCCTCTGCGCCCAGTTCAAGCAGCTCAATGCGGCAGGGCGCTCAGCCACTGCCCCCGACTCCGTCGCGATGGTGGCCAGCACCCAGGGGCTCAGCACCATGGATGCGGAAGTGCTCACCACCTATGTGATTGGGCTGCACTGCCCTGACGTGCGCTGAGTGGTCCAGATCCGGCAGGCCTGGATGCCCTGCGCCGACGGTATTCGTCTGGCCTGCCGCCTCTGGAGCCCCTCCGGTGAGGGGCCCTGGCCCGTGCTGCTGATGCGCCAACCCTATGGGTCGGCCCTGGCCTCCACCCTCACCTACGCCCATCCCCACTGGTACGCCCAGCAGGGCTTTCTGGTGGTGGTGCAGGACGTGCGGGGGCGGGGGGAGTCGGAAGGTGTCTTCGGGGGCTTTGCCCAGGAGGCCCGGGATGGGGCAGAGGCTGTGCGCTGGGCCCGTGCCCTGCCCGAGAGCAATGGACGGCTCGGTACCTATGGCTTCTCCTACCAGGGCCTGACCCAGCTCCTCAATTCCGGCGGCGGACCCGAGGACCTGCCGGATTGCCTGGCCCCGGCCATGTGTGGGCTGGATGAGCGGTTGGACTGGGCCAGCGAGGGCGGGGCGCACTGGTGGGCCCTGGGGCTTGGCTGGGCCCTCCAGCTCGCCGCCCAGGGGGCCAGGCGCCGGGGAGATGGGAAGGGGTGGGCCGCGATCCGCCGCAGCCTGGATACGGGCGACTATCTGCACAACGGCCTGGCCCTCCTGGAGACCCATGATCCGGGGGGGATGGGTCTGGCCTGGCTGCGCGCCGATCCTCTGGATGCCCAGGGCTGGGTGACGCACCAGCCTTCCGATGCCCTCCTGCGACGGCCCATGCTCCTGATCGGCGGCTGGCACGACCCCCACCTTGGGGGCGTGTTGCGGCTCTGGCAGCGGGCAACCGACTCCGGGGGCAGGCCCTGCCTGCATGTGGCGGCCTGGAGCCACCTGCAATGGCAGGGGGGGCTGGATCCGCAGCAGGTGGGCTTCTTCCGCCGGTATCTGGGGGGTGCTGGGGTGCCGCCGGACGACTTCGCCGGGCCCCGCAGCCGCTCCACAGGAGCGGGCGAGATCTGGTTGCAGGATGCCACCACAGGCGGCTGGTCTGCCTTCCATCCTGGAACTCCCAGGCCCTGCCCCCGTTGGCGGCTGGGCAGCGGGGGCCTTGCGGCCATCCGCAGCGATGAAGGTCGGCTGCTGGAGCAGGCCGTCGGCCCGGCCGAGCCCGTGGTGATAGTGCACGATCCCTGGCGCCCCGTGCCCGGACGGGGGGGGCATCTGGGGGGCGAGGCGCTCCTGGCGGATCGCACAGATCTGGATCAGCGCTCGGATGTGGCTTGTTTCACCTCCGACCCCTTCTCCCAGCCCCTCCAGCTGCTTGGCAGGCCAAGGCTCCGCCTGAGGGTGCAGGCCGACCAGCCCGGCTTTGATCTCTGTGCTGCCCTCTCGCTGGTGGACCGGGACGGCCGCAGGTCGCGCCAGCTGTGCACGGGAGTGCTGCGGGTGCTGGGTCCTGGGGCGATGGATCCCCTCGAGCGCTGTGTGCACCTGCAACCCCTGGCCGCCACCCTGCAACCTGGAGAGCGACTGCGCCTCTGCCTGGCCCCCGCCGCCTGGCCCCATCTGGCCGTGAATGGGGGTGACGGCCGCCAACCCAGCGGGGGCCCCACCGCCCGGCACCGGATCATCACCCTCCTGCTGCAACCGGCCGACGCCGAGTTGGTGGTCTTTCCCCTTCTGCCGGGGGAAACGGATGGCGAGGACGCGACCCTTGCAGCAAACTGACGGCGCACCCTTTCCGTTCTTCATGGCCCCTGTGCCCCTGTGCTTCAGAGTGGTTGCCTTCGCCTTGGCGGCCCTGGCCACCGGTTCCTGGCCTGCACTGTCCCAGGCCCAGGGCGCGGGTCCTGGCAGCACGGGCACCAAGGCGGCTTCCCCCGTTGCCAATAGCTCGGCGGCTGTTGAGCAGCGGGCCCGGCTGGCGGCCGAGCGGGTGCTGAGGGCCATGAGGGATGGGGATGCGCAGGCCCGTTATGTCCAGTTCGCCCCGGAGCTGCAGCGCATGACCAGCCCCTATCTGGTGGAGATGAACATGCGCCGCCAACCCAAGATCCTCAGCTGGGTGATCACCTCCGTGGTTCCCGGAATGGATTCGAGCACTGTGGAGGCCAGGTTGCAGACCAGCGCAGGAGAGCGCCTGGTGCTCATGGTGATCGACGACAAAGGCCTGCTGGCGGGCTATCACATCAATGTGGCCGATCAGCCGGCCGAGAAGGTGGTGTCCGAGTTCATGGCGGCCGTCACGGACGGCCGTTTCGTTGCTGCCACAAGCTTTCTCTCTCCGGAGCTGCAGGAGGAGATTTCCCCGGCCATTTTGCAGCGCAAATGGCACCAGCTGCAGCGCAACACGGGCAACTTCGTGGTAGTGAAGCGCGTTGCCCGCTCTGAGAGCACCGCAGAGCTGAAGCTGGTGTTGGTGAACACCCAGTTCACCCGCACCACCGACAATCT
>JAYKIG010000027.1:0-53022 GCA_035286045.1 Cyanobacteriota bacterium
TACGCCGCCTGCGTGCCCAAGGGCTTTGACAAGAGCCTGGACCTGGCCCTGGTGCTGGGCGGGGATGGCACCGTGCTCTCCGCCGCCCGCCAGACCGCTCCAATAGGAGTTCCCATCCTCACCATCAACACAGGCCACCTGGGTTTTCTGGCAGAGGCCTACCTCAAGGATCTGGACAGGGTCCTGGATCAGGTGGTGGCGCAGCAGTGGAGCGTCGAGGAACGCACCATGCTGGTGGTCACGGTGATGCGCGGGGAACAGCGCCGCTGGGAATTGCTCTGTCTCAATGAGATGGCCCTCCACCGGGAGCCGCTCACCAGCATGTGCCATTTCGAGGTGGCCATCGGCCGCCATGCTCCGGTGGACATTGCCGCCGATGGGGTGATCCTCTCCACCCCCACCGGCTCCACGGCCTACTCCCTCAGCGCCGGAGGTCCGGTGATCACGCCCGATTGCCCCGTTCTGCAGCTCACACCCATCGCGGCCCATTCCCTGGCCTCCAGAGCGCTGGTGTTCTCAGATCGGGAGCCAGTCACCGTCTTTCCCGCCACCCCCGAGCGGCTGATGATGGTGGTGGATGGCAGTGCTGGTTGCTACGTGTGGCCGGAGGATCGGGTACTCATCCGACGCAGCGACCATCCGCTGGGCTTTGTGCGCCTGGCCGACCATGAATTTTTCCAGGTGCTCCGCAACAAACTGGGCTGGGGCCTCCCCCATGTGGCCAAGCCTCGCCAAAATCTTGAGAATGGCTGAACGCATTCCCATGCTGCTGCTGGGTGGAACGGTGGCCATGGATCTGGCCCCGCGGCTTGAAGCCTCCGGGTATGCCACCCACCCCCTTTCACCCGTGGAGGAGCTCCACAGAATGGAGAGCCCACCTCCAGCGGCGGTGATCCTCTCCAGCGGAATGGAAGGGCTGATCCCTCTCCTGCGGCTCCGCTGGGGAGCCCTGCCCATCCTGCTTGGAAGCCTCGAGGACGACGTGGAGGGCCGCTGTCGGGCCTTGGGCAGTGGGGCTGATGATCTCTGGCTCTCTTCCGCCGGGCCCAGCGACCTCCTGACGCGGCTGCGCCTGCACCTGCACCTGCACCTGCATCAGTGCCAACCCTCTGCCCGCGCGGCGGATCAACCAACTGTGGTGGGCGATCTTGAGGTGAATCCCAGAACCCACTTGGTCCAGCGAGCCGGCCAACCCATCTCCCTCACTTCCAGGGAGTTTGAGCTGCTCCTACTGCTGCTGGAGCTCAGTCCCAAGGTGGTGAGTCGGGAGGTGATCCTCAAGAAAATCTGGCCCGAAGAACGGACCACCACCAGCAACGTGATCGAGGTCTATGTGCGCTATCTCCGCCGCAAACTGGAAAACGGAGGGCAATCCAGGCTCATCCATACGGTGCGCGGACTGGGTTACACCCTGAGGGAAGAACGATGAAAGCCGGTCGTCTGCCTCCGGGGGGTGTGGTCATGGGCCTGGCAAGTGCCTGCCTGGTGATGGCGGCCTGCGGGGCCGATGGGGGTGAGGAAGGGCCACCCCAATACCTGCCGATCAAGGCCCAATGGTGTCTGGGCGGGGAGCAGACCCGCTGCATCGACCTGGAAGTGCCGATCAGCCCCCGCCAATTCAGCATGGGGCTGCAGCAGAGGCCGGCCCTGCCCCCCCTGCGGGGGATGTGGTTTGTCTTCAGCCCTCCTGAGATCGCCAAATTCTGGATGCACCGCACCCTCGCTCCCCTCGACCTGCTCTTCATCGCGAACAACCGCATCCTCGCCATCGAGGCCAACGTGCCCATCTGTCCGAACCTTCCCTGCCCCAGCTATGGACCCAACACGCCCGTGGACGGTGTAGTGGAACTCGGCGCGGGGGAGGCCGCACGGCTCGGGCTCAAGGTGGGCAGCCCGGTGAAGATTCACTGGCTCGCCCAACCGGCCAGGCCTTCAACACAAACACGGGATTGAGAGGGGCCAAACGGGTGCCATCGGCCAGGGGCACGCCTCGCCAGGCCTGCACCTGACTGACAGCAACCTGCAGACCCGCGGAGTTGAGTTCGCCCCGAAGCTCGGCCAGGGCCTCCACGGTGGCCAGGGGGATCACCACCTTTCCCTCTGGCTTCAAGCGGGCGAGCACGGCCTGGAGCACCCCCATACGGGCGCGCCCCCCCCCACCGATCAGCACCCGGTCGGGGGGTGGTAGATCGGCCAGGGCACCAGGAGCCTCCGCTTCCACCACGCCAGCCGGCTGCACAGCGAGCCGCCTTGCGTTCCGGCGGATCAAATCGGCAGCGCCAGGCCGACGCTCCACGGCCCACAGCTGCAGGTGGGGCCGCAACCGCAGCGCTTCCAAGCCCACGGAACCTACCCCCGCCCCCACATCCCACAACACACCTGTCGGGGGAAGATCCAGGTCGGCCAGAAGCTGGATGCGCACCTCACGCTTGGTCATCAGACCGGGGTGATCATCAATCTGAAGCCATAGCCCATCCTCCAGACCGAACAGAGGCAACCCCCCGGGATCGGGGGCCTCGGGGGTCTCGGCCAGAAGCACCACCAGATGGAGAGGGTCGAGGTCCTCCGGCAGGGGCGACTGGGCCGAAAACCGACGCAGGCGCTCCAGAGGATGGCCGAGCCGTTCACACACCCAGAAGGCGTAACTGGCGTCCAGGCCTGAGGCCAGGAGCCCCTGGCGCACGGTTTCCGCCCCCCCTTGACCAGGATCGGTGAGGATGGCCAGGGCTGGGGGGCGGCTCTTCAAGGCCTCCGCCAGGGGCTCCGGATCCCGCCCATGCACGCTCAACCAGGTCGCATCCTGCCAGGGGCGGCCCAGGCGGGCAAAGGCTAGCTGCAGGCAGGTAGGGGCGGGATGAAACGTCAGGCAGGGGGTCGGCAGGCTGTTCACCAGGAGGCGGCCGATACCGAACCACAGGGGGTCGCCACTGGCCAGCAACACCCCCTGTCCACCAGCGTCCAGCGCTTGTAACAACCACGGAAGCAGCACATCCGGCTGATCGGTGGCCACGATCGCAGGACTTGGATCGGCCTGGGCACACCAGGCCTGAAGACTTTCATGGAGCCGACGGGGAGCCGCCACCCAGTCCACCTCCAGCAACCGATCCCTCCAGCGCAGGCTCAACCCCTCGAGGCCGGAGGCATCGGTGCCCACCACATCCAGATGGCCCCTGCCCATGATGCCTATGACCTTCCCAGGAGGACAACGCTTCCACCATGGCTGATCGTCGCCAAAGGATTCATGAGCTGGTGGTGGCCCTGATGGCCCATCAGGGGGAGATGGAGTTGCTGAGGGAGGAGGGCGGCCCCCTCGGTGCACCCCAAGGGGAGGGACTGACCCACCATGGAGAAGCGATGAAGCGCAGCCGCCGGGTGATTCGCCACTACCAGGCCCTGGTGCATTCTGCGGTCACCCTGGATGCCCTGATCGACCAGGAGCTGCTCGGCACGCCGCTGGCCTCCGCGTTCACGGCATCCGGTGACGATCCACGGCCCTGAAGCCCCGCTGGCGGACATCGGACCTCAAACCGCCTCGGGCTGGGAAGCGTTGAGCAGTTCCTGCGCCAACAGCCCTCGATCCAAGGAAACCCCAAGGTGGTGAACGATGGTCTCGGCATCGCGCACGGCATTGCCCAGGCAGCAGGTGCCCCCCGGGGAAGGGGTGACATTGAAGACAAGGCCAGGGCAGGCGGGGATGCTCACCTCACCCAGCATCAACTTTCGCAGTGTCTTGTCAATCAGCTGGGGGCGAACCCCTCCATATCCCTCAGCAAAGTGGAGGTCCTCGGTCGCCAGATCCGGCACGATTTTGCGCACGTCAGCCGCAAACAGGCGCCGGCGCAATCCGGGAACTTCATAGAGCAGGTTACGCAGGATATAGGAACGGATATCGGAATCAAAAACAAGCTCACCGAGCACGGCCAGCACATGGCCATCCACCCGGAGCACCTCCAGGAATTCAGCAAAGGAAGCTGGCCGGTAACGCTCCAGCAGTGGAAGGAGGAGGGCGGTGGGACCGAATCGTGTCTGGCCGGCCACCCGCACATCCGGATCCCCATGGAGGGCCGCGAAGGGCAGCTTGTCGTTCTGCATGGTGTAAACCTTGCCCCGCAGCACGGAAGGGGCGAAGTAGAAGCTTCCCGCCACAGGTAAGCAGGAGTACTGCAGGCCATAGCCCATGCGCTGGGCCAATAGCAGGCTATGGGCCCCGGCATTCACCACTACGTAGCGGGCCCTCAGGAGCCGTGGTCCGGGGAAGCCGCCAGGAGCGCCCTCACTCCCAGGCCAGGGCTTGAGCTCCACCAGAAAGCCATCTCCATCAGGGGTCAGGCTGCGAAGCTCCGTTCCCAGATGAAGGTTCAGGGTGCGATGGGGCTGGGTGGCCAGCCGAGCGATGGCCTGATGGACAAAGGATTCCGCCAGGGCTTCGTAATCCACCGCCGTGGCCTCCCCCCGGATGCCGATGGCCGCCAGGTCCTCGGGCCGGGGTTCCCCCTTCACCAGCCCAACCCGGGGTTCCCAGTCTGCAATGGCGGCTTTGTCGAGCAGCTGCATGGCCGGGAAATGGGGAGAGAACACTGCAAAGCGCTCCCGCAGACGGGTGGCTTCCCCCTCCCCAACGGCCAGCACCATTTTCTGGGTGTTGAACACACAGCGATCCCGCTCAGCCGGAGGCAACTGGCTGGCATAACGGCCGATCATTCCCGCGATCTTCTTTACCTTCAGCGCCTTTTCCAGGGTGTAGTTGGTCTCAATGTCCCCGCAGTGGATGGTTTGGCTGTTGCTGGAAGCGCGGGAGTTCACCTGGGCCAGCTGCCCGTAGCGCTCCACCAGGGTGAGATGGGAGAGGTCCGTATAGCGCGCCAGAACATGCAGCAACGCCGTCCCGCACACGCCCCCACCAACGATCAGAACATCGGTGGCAGGGGGGATTACAGCGTCCCGGGCAAGGGTCTCCGGCTGCGGCATGGCGCCCCACGACAGGCATCACAGTCCCCCATGGTGACGGATCAGCCCTCAGCCGTTGGGTGACATCAGGATCAGGACGGCACCCGCCAGCATCAGAGCCACGGCTGGGAGCCGAAGATCGGGCCGGGGCTCCCCCAACAACATCCCCCCGGCTGCCGCACTGAAGAGGGTGCTCAGTCGCTTGATGGCGATGACATTCACGACGGCCGTGCGCTGCAGAGCTTCCATCTGCATGGCCATCCCCAATGCACCGATCCCCCCAAAGAGCAGCAGGCTGCCCCAGTTGCTCTGCCAGAACTCCCCATCCTGAGACGGAACGCCCAGGCTTCTACCCTCCCCGGCCGCCAGGGCGGAGAGGGTCAGGGGCAGACCGACCACCATGTTCAATCCCACCACCCAGGCCTGGCTGCTGCTGGCCAGGACTCCCACCTTGTCGATGCCGGCGCCGATGCCCCACAGCAAAGCCACGAGAAGCATCCATCGAGCCCCAGGGGCGGCCAGGAGGCCCCGGGATGGGTCTGCATCCGTGCCACCGAGCCGCAAGGCCCCAAGGACGATCAACACCATGCCGGCCAGGCTGCCGGGGCCGGGGGTTTCCCCCAGCAGGAACCAGGCACTGATGAGGAGCACAAGGGGAGAGAGATTGAGGAGCGGCACCACCAGGCTGAGCTCGCCTCGACGCAGGGCTCTGCCGTAGGCCCAGAAGGCCAGGCCGTTCACCAGGGCAGTGGCGACAAGGGCATGAAGGAGGCCAGGCCACTGGGGGGTAGGCCCGGGAATCAAGGTGAGTGGCAGGGCCGTCAGCGCCGCCACCAAACATCCCACGCCCATCACCAATCTGGAGGTGAGGCCGGAGCGTTTCAGCAGGCGCCGCGCAAGAAGATCCTGGCCGCTCTGGCAGCAGGCGGTGAGCAAGGCCAGGAAGGGCCAGATCATGGAAGGGGTGACGGGCCCAGTGTGGTTTATGCTCGGATTCTCGGCCAACCGCTGTGGGCGGAGCCACCGGGGCGATTAGCACAGCGGTAGCGCACTTCCTTCACACGGAAGGGGTCACTGGTTCGAATCCAGTATCGCCCATCTCAAGTCTTTCAAGACTCGACTCAAGTTTGCTGTCGATGCTGGCTTCCCTGGGCGGCCCTCGTGACCGCAAGGATCTAGCAAGGCGTAGCGATGGCTACAGAACAACGCCAGATCGGTTGACCATCTTGGGGGCGACCACATTCCGGCCCTGGCCACCGCCAACGCCCTCGCAGGCACCATCGGTGACCTCGCTGGCAAAGCTGTTGCTCCCGCTGGCTTCACCAACCGCTACACGGGCACGCTTCGCGTCGACACCTTCGCGCCCGCGGTGACAGGCTTCGCCCTCAGCCGGAAGAGCGGCAGCCTCGCTATCGGGGCCTCCCTCACCTTCACCATCAGCGAAACCGTCATCGGCTGCCCTTCACGGCCAGCCTCTCCCCCAGCACACATCCTGGGCCCGCGGGACTGATCTTGAGCCCATGCAAGCCGTGTCTCCCCTGGCCATACTTCGGGTGGCCGAACCCCATGCATGAACGAACCAGTGGCCCCTCTCTCCCTCGATGGGGTTGGGGAGGACTCCATCCCTGAGCTGGTCCAGCTGGGGGAAGCACTCATGCGTGCCCGGGAGGGTGCGGGATTCTCCCTCGAGGCCCTGGCGGCCCGGCTCAGGGTGGAACCGCGTCTCCTGCAGGCCCTGGAGCAGGGGGATCACCTCAGACTCCCTGAAGGGGTATTCATCGTGGCCCTGGCCCGCCGCATCGCTGGAACCTTGAACGCGAATGTGGAGGAGGGGATCGCCAGCGTGCGCCAGAGTCGGCTCATGGAGCCCAGGCCTGTCGACCGCTCCAGATCCTCCAGAACCCCAGACCCTTCCCCCAGGCGGACAGAGCCAACCCAGAAGCCCCCACAGCAGATATCAGGCCCTTCAGGGCGGCCAGTGCCCATCCCCCTCTGGGGCTGGGCACTGGCCGCCCTGCTGACGACCCTGGGCGCAACAGCTGGTTGGCTCCTGCAGGCCCCATCCCCAAGCCGCCGCCCCTCCCCTTCGCCGGAGCCGGAGCCAACCCCGTCCCCGGCCCCGGAACGCGTGGTGCCTCCACCTTCCTCCCTCCAGCCAACCCAGGTCACCAAGCCCGGTGCCATGACGAGCAACGCCGGGAACACCCTGCGCCTTCAGGCCAGCGAGCCCAGCTGGCTGGAGGTGCGCGACACGAACGGCAAAACGCTCTTTGAAGGAACCCTGACGGGGGAACGGAGCTTCCCCCTGGGCCGCGGACTGGAGGTGATGGCCGGCCGTCCCTATGCCGTGCGCGCCTCCACCGGGACCGGCCAGGCTGCCCCCCTGGGCGGTGTGGACGACATTCGCTGGAAACGGTTCAGCCCCCAGCCCCTCATGCCGGCAGCGTCTCCTCCGTCAACGCCCTCACCTTGAGTTCCAATCCTGATGCCTCCTGCACCACAGGCGCACAGGAGCGGAGGCTCCAGCACTCCAGGCTGAGATCCGGGCACGCCTCTCTGTTCCGGGCCGGCTCGGGCATCAGGATCACCTCGAAGGCGGCCGTCCCCAGACGCCTGACCTGAAGCCCGGCCACCATCTGGCCAGGACGACGATCAAGGGCGGAGGCCAAACGCAACAGCAGGGCCATGGTGCTGACCGTGCGGCGATCCTCCCGACTGAGGATCAGTTGCCACGACTCGTGCCGCTTTTTGGGCAGGCTCCGGCGGTGGTAACGGGCGATGGCTGCCACCATCAGATGTTCCGCCTCGGAGTAGCCGAGCAGCTCCCCGTGGCGAATCAGATACCAGGTGTGCTTGTGATAGGCCGCCACGTTGATGTGCTGGCCGCAGGTATGGAGCTGGGCCGCGGCCCAGAGGAGCAAACGACCCGGTCCCGGGTCCTGATGCAACCAACCCCGGGTCTGGTCGTAGAGGCTGAGGGCAAAGCCCGACACCCGGGCCGCCCGGGCCAGATCCACCCCGAAGCTGCGGGCGAGGTGGAGCACCGTGCGTTCCCGGATGGTGCTCTGAAACGCAAAGCGGTCGTCCAGCAACCCCTGGCGCAGCATCCAATCCACGATCAGGCCCTCCCGCAGAGCCCGTTCACACACCACCAGCTCACGCATCTGGAGCATGGCCATGGCGGTGTGAAGGATGAGCGCCCCATGCACGATGATTTCGGCCCGGCGGTCGTTGATCGGTGCGAGCTGCCGGCGCTGCTCCAGAGGCATCCCCATCAGGCGCTGGAGCAACCCCTGCACCCTCGCTCGGGTGAGGCGATAACCCTGGAGACGGAGGGGAGGGCGGCCTTCGTCAGCCGCCAGCAGGGCCGCCATCGCCATGGCCGTGCCACTGGTGGCGACCATCAGGGGCTTTTCACCCGGCTGCAGGGCCTGCTTCACCTGGGCCACGGCTGGATCCAGGGCTCCCTGGATGTAGGCCTCCAGAAAGCTGCGGCGGGAGGGGGGGAGGGGATCCTCCTGGCCGAAATCGCGCTGAAGCCGCACCGCCCCGATCCTGGTGCTCGTCAGCACCCGGGCATCGGAGCCATCGGCCAGGATGAGTTCTGTGGAGCCCCCACCGATGTCCAGGATGATATGGGGTGTCTGGTCGAGGGCCATGCCCGAGAGCACGCCCAGATAGATCAACCGGGCCTCCTCAGGACCGCTGACCAGATCCACCTCCAGGCCGAGCTGGTCTTCAATGGCCTGTAGCACCTCTCGACCATTGGGCGCTTCCCGCACTGCACTGGTGGCGGCGGTGAGGATCTGCTCCACCCCATGGCTGAGGGCCAGATCCCTGCAGTGGCGCAGGGTGAGAAAGGCCCTCTCGATGGCCTCGCCGCCCAGATCGCCGGTCACGGGATCCCTCTCCCCCAGCCGGGTGGTGGCTTTTTCCGCCAGGAGCACCCGAAAGCTGTGGAGGGCGGGATCGACGGCGGCGATCAGCAAATGGATGGAGTTGGTGCCGATGTCGATGGCGGCCACCCGGCGTTCACCCCCATCTGCGTTCCCCTGGAGAGGGATCGAAACCGAAGGCTCGCTGCGGCCCATCAGAACCATGCTGGGCGAAGGCGGCGTCACTTTGCCACCGATGGCCCCCGACAGACCGTCCGCTGCAGCAATCCGCAGTGGTCCCCTGACCGATAACCTGCCGCCACCAGGGGGAAGAGGTTGGGGCAGACATCGCCAGGCACCTGGCCCATGGGACGGACAATTGGCAACTGGCTGGAACTGCTGCGCTGGCACAAACCCAGCGGCAGGCTGATCCTGCTCATCCCGGCCGGCTGGGCCCTCTGGCTCCATCCTCTCTCCCCACCCCCCGCCGCACTGGTGGGATGGATCGTTCTGGGAGGCCTGGCAGTGAGTGGTGCAGGCTGCGTGGCCAACGATCTCTGGGACCGATCCATCGATCCCCTGGTGGATCGCACCAAGGGCCGGCCCCTGGCCGATGGACGAGTGAGGGTCGGCACCGCCTGGAGCCTCCTGGGAATCTGCCTGCTGGCGGCCCTGATGGTGGTGCTGGCCCTCCCGGCCCCGAGCCGTGGCCCCTGCCTGGCCCTGGCCCTGGCCTGCCTCCCGCCGGTGTTGCTCTATCCCTCCGCCAAGCGCTGGTTCCCCCTCCCCCAGCTGGTGCTGGCCCTCTGCTGGGGATTCGCCGTGCTGATTCCCTGGGCCGCCAGCAGCGGCGCAGGGGGAGCCGCTCCAGGAGTGGCCTGGGGAGCCCTCCTGCTCACCTGGCTGGCCACCCTGCTGTGGACCTTCGGGTTCGACACGGTGTACGCCATGAGTGATCGGGAGGATGATCGCCGGATCGGGGTGCGCAGCAGCGCCCTCACCCTGGGCCCATTGGCCCCACCGGTGGTTTCCGGGTGCTATGCCCTGACCTGCCTGGCCCTGGCGGGGGCCGCCTGGCTTCGCGGCGTAAACCACCCGGTGTTCTGGGGGCTCTGGGCGGTGGCAACCCTCGCCATGCAGCGGGAGGCCTGGCTGCTTCGCCGCCCAGGCCTGCCCCGGGCCACCTACGGACAACACTTCAGCCACCAGGTGTGGCTCGGCAGCCTGCTGCTACTGGCTCTGGTGATAGCCCAGCCATGAGGCGCCCCCCCTTACCCCCCCTTCCGCCCCCCCTGCGGCCAGGCGACCGGGTGCGCTTGGTGGCTGCCAGCTCAGCCCTGGAATCAGCCGAGCGGCTGGAGGCCGGCATCAGCGTACTGCGGCGTTGGGGATTGGAGGTAGAGGATCCTGGGTCCCTGGTGGGGCGCCGCTGGGGCTATCTGGCCGGAACAGACCAGCAGCGGGCAGGGGATCTGGCACGCCATGAGCGGGAGGACACCCTGGCGCCCCTCCTGGCCTGCGTGCGCGGGGGGTGGGGATCGGCCCGCCTGCTGGACGCTGGGGGGGGTGGGCTGACTTCCCTGGCGAGCACCCAGTGGCTGCTTGGCTTCTCCGACATCACCTCCCTCCTCTGGGCCCGCTGGGCCCGGGGCTGCAGCGGCGGGATCCATGGCCCCCTGCTCACCACCCTGGCGAGTGAACCCCTCTGGAGTCAGGAGCGCCTTCAGGACCTTCTGTTCGGCAAGGGGCTGGCCCCGCTGGAAGGCAGCGGGTGGGTGGGCGGCCTGGCCGAAGGGCCCCTGCTGGTGGCCAACCTGACGGTGGCCACCCATCTGCTCGGCACCCCCCACCTGCCGGAGCTGCAAGGCGCCATCGTGGTGTTTGAGGATGTAGGTGAGGCGCCGTACCGCATCGAGCGGATGCTCACCCACTGGCGCCTCTGCGGGGCGCTTCAGCAGCTGGCGGGGATCGGCTGGGGAAGCTTCAGCGGCTGCACCGATGACGATCGGGCCAACCAGCCCCCCGACACCTTCTTCACCACCGAGCAGGTGCTGCGGGAGCGCACGGCCGACCTGGGAATTCCGGTGGTGGCTCACCTGCCCGTGGGCCACACCCCAGGCAACGCCGCCTTGCCCCTTGGAATCTGGGCCCGCCTGGATGGATCCGCGGGCCGACTGGAGCTGGAACCCACCTGGCTGAAGGCCTAGGCCCCAGGGCGAGGTGGCCAGGGGGGGACGGTGCGGCCATTGCCATTGCGCATGGCGTGATATGCCGGGGAGAGAATCTCCACCCCTGCTTCGGCGAACTCATCCTGGATGGCCCCCAGCAGGTCGGAGAGGATCTCGCGGTAGCGCAACACCTCCCCCACATACGCATTGAGTTCGTAGCTGATGTGGAAGTCGTTGAGGGAGGTCTGCAACACGTAGGGAGGGGGTTCAGCAGAGATTCCCTCCACCGAGGTGGCCGCGCCCAGGAGAAGGAGGTGAACCTGGCGCCAGGGCACGTCGTAGCCAATGGTGATGGTGGTGGCCACAGCCACCGGCTGGGCCGCCTCCCGGCGACTGAAGCTGTAGTTGAGAATCGGCGAGGCGATGACGCTGGCATTGGGCAGGCTCACCACCTCCTGCCTGGGGGTGACGATGCGGGTGACCAGGAGATCCCGGTCCTGCACCACCCCAAGCACCCCGTTGATTTCGATGCGATCGCCCTCCTGAAAGGCCCGGGTGTAGATGAGCATCAGGCCGCTGATCACATTGGTGGCCACCGCACTCGATCCCAGTGCCGCCAGCAGACCCACAAACAGCCCGGCCCCCTGAAAGGCCCGACTGCCTGAGCCAGGGATGTAGGGATAGGCCGTCACCACTCCCACCAGGAGAATGGCCCCTGACACCATGCGCCCGGTGGGGCGGGCCCATTCCCGGTAAAAGCCTGGAAACACCAGCCGGCCCCGCTCAATGGTCGCGAACCAGGCCTTGCACGCCTGCATGGCCAGACGAGTGAGGAAGAGGATCAGGGCCACGGCCAGAAGGTTGGGGATGGCGTTGGTGCCCCCGTCCAGCAGTTGGCCCATCACCCGGAGGATGTGGGCCCGCAACCCCTCCGCAATGGCCTGGGTGGGAGGGAAAAAGCTGAGCAGCAGGGGGATCAGCAGGTAGCTGGCCACGAGCAGGAGGGTCCAGTGCAGCAGGCGCCGCAGCATCTGCAGCGCTCCCCGCACCTGCTCCCCATCCAGCACCTGATTGCCCCCCCAGCGCAGGCCCGAGGCCCCGAAGCGCCCATCCAGCCAGCGCTGGAGCCGGCGATTGAGCTCCGTCTGGAGCTGCCACCAGAGCACATAGAGCAGCATGACCGCCAAGGCCAGCCCCAACCCCATCAGCCAGGCCTCCAGGCTGTGGGTGCTGCGGTACTGCTTGAGGGCACCCCGCAGCTGGTCGCGATAAAGCAGGGCCAGCTCCTCCCGGGAGAGGGCAAAGGCCCTGGCCGCCCGCTCATCCACCGCCAGCTGGGGCTGAAAGGAGCCGTCGCGGTTCTGTACCCCCACAACGAAATAAGGCGGGTCCTCCTTCACCACCAGCTGGTCGGGATCCAGCCGCTGGTTCTTTGCCAGCTCCTCCAGCACCCGGCTCCCCAGCT
Organism: Cyanobacteriota bacterium; assembly: GCA_035286045.1. Lineage (GTDB taxonomy): Bacteria > Cyanobacteriota > Cyanobacteriia > PCC-6307 > Cyanobiaceae > Cyanobium. The sequence continues at coordinate 12,456 of JAYKIG010000027.1, forward strand.
CGGCCACGCGCTGGGGAGTCTGGGCGCCGGCCGCCACCCGCACCTCCAGAACCTTTCGGCCATCGAGGGTGATCCACGCTGGCGGCGGCACCCCATCTGAAGCTCTCTCGGCTGCATGGGAAGCGCTCTCCGGCGGAGCCTGCGCCGGGGCGGCCAGGGTTGCCCTGAACCCCATGGGCAGGATCAGGGCCGCCAGCACAAGCCCCAGGAGCACCCAGCGCTTCACCCATCCCCCGGCTGTTCGAAGCACCCCACCCATCACTGCACCAGTGCACACCTGAACCCAGATTGGCCACGCCCTCCCCGGACGTCAGCCCAGACGGGGCTCAAGTCCAGGCGACCAGCCCGGCCCCCAGGGCAATCAGCAGCACCCCACCCCACTGGAGGGGGCTGAGGTTTTCCCCTAGAAGGACTACGCCGCCCACGGCCACGAGCACCACGCTGAACTTGTCGATGGGCGCCACCCGCGCCACAGGACCCAGCTGCAGCGCACGGAAGAAGCACATCCAGGAGCCAGCAGTGGCCAGACCGGAGAGCAGGAGAAACACCAGACTCCGGCGGGGCAGGGACGACAGGGGCAACCCCTCCCCCCGTAAGAGCACCACCGCCGCCAGAAACAGCAGCACCACGAGGGTGCGCAGCAAGGTGGCCAGGTTGCTGGGAAGGCCCTCCACGCCGACCTTGGCGAACAAGGAGGTGAGGGCCGCCAGGAGGGCAGCGGCCACGGCCCAGAAGGACCATTCGTTCCAGAGTTCAGCCATGGGGTCCTCCACCTCCAGCCTTGCTAGCCACGGGAGCACAGCACCGCTTCGGCCACGGCCAGATCAAAGGGGGTGGTGAGTTTGATGTTGGACGCCGGGGCCTCCAGCACCCGAACGGGCAACCCCAGGCGCTCGTAGAGGGCCGCATCATCGGTGACGCTCCAGCCCTCCTCCTGCGCCTGCCGATGGGCCTGCCGGAGCTGCTTCACCGAAAATCCCTGGGGGGTCTGCGCCGCCCAGAGGTGCTGACGGTCGGGGGTGGCGAGGATCTGGCCGCCGCCACCCACCTGTTTGATGGTGTCGCTCACGGGGGTGGCCGCAATGATGCCTGCCCCCTTGGGGATGGCCTTCCTGAGGGCCACGGCGCAACGGCTGAAGAGATCTGGGGTAGCCAGGCAACGGGCGCCGTCATGGATCAGCACCGCCTCGGCCTCCGCGGGGAGGGCCGCCAGGCCAAGACGCACGGAGTCCTGGCGGGTCGGTCCCCCCAGGATCCATTGGACTGGCTTCGCCGGCTCCGCTGCGGCCAGGATCGCCGCGATGGCCGGTCCATCCTCCGGTTGACCCATCACCCCGATCCAGCGAATGTCCTCGCAGGCCAGGGCAGCCTCCAGGGTCCAGGCCAGGACGGGCCGCCCCGCCACCGGCAGCAGGAGCTTGTTGATCTCCGCTCCCATGCGGCGGCCACTTCCAGCAGCAGCGATCAGCAAATGCATGCAGCTCCTCCAACACGCACGGACGGCCTGGTGACTTGCTCCATACAATCAGGCCTACCGCCCCCGCTCCCCGATGCGTGCCCTGTTTCTGGTCCCCGGGGATGCTCTCCAACAATTGCAAGTGCTGCCGGCGGCAGCCGCCTTGGCGGAAAACCTGGGGTTCAGCCTGCAGGTGGCCTGCTCCCCCGCCGCAGCTCCGGTGTGGAAGCTGCTTCCGGCCGTTGAGAAGGTGATCCCCTTCTCCTTCAGTGATGCCAGTCTGGCGGACTGGGCGAACCTGCTCGGCTCCATCCGGGAGCCCGATTTCCAAGTGTGTATCAATCTCGCTGGAGGCCGCCAGGTGGATCTGATGCTCTCCATGAGCCATATCCCCACGCGCATTGCCACTGCAGGGTTTTCCGCCACGGAGCTGGTGAGCCCGCCTCCAGGGGGATGGGCCAGCCAGGGGCTTGCGGCTTACCTCAAGCCGATCGGAGTGCCCCTGGAAGCCGACTTGTTCCGCCTTTCCCTGCCCAAATCAGCCCTGGAGAAGGCCGCGGCCAGCCTTCCCCCAGGGGAAGGACCCATGCTTCTTCTGGTGCCAGCGGGGGTGCCTGGCGACTGGCCGCAGGAGCGATGGGAGGAGCTGCCCGCCACCATTGGCGCCAAGATCCCTGGGCTGCGTCACCATGTGCTGTCGCCTGCAAAACCAGGGGGTCTGCTGGAGCGGGCGGCTCAGGTCGCCGGGAGCGATGTGGTGCTCACCAGCGACCCCATCACGGAGGAGCTGGCCCTGTACTGCGGCGTGCCCCTGGTGGCCCTCGGGCGCAGCACCGACTCCCTCCCCACCCGGGAGGGGGTGAGGGGTCTGGCCGACCCCTCGGGCCTGACCACCCTCAGCGATGCGGAGGTGCTCAACGCCCTTGGCCTGGCATAGATCCCCGCTGCGGAGATGGAAACTCAGACAACGCGGCGTGCGCCTGCCCCATCGCCCGCCCCCCACCTCACGCATCAGGCGACCCTGGCTGATCCCTCTGATGGCCTTGGCGATCGTGGTCAATGCGAGCGCCGTGGGCTACCGCATCACGGAGGGATGGGACTGGGGGGATTGCTACTGGATGGTGGCGATCACCATCCCAACGATCGGTTACGGCGAGGTGCATCCCCTGAGTCAGGGAGGACGCATCGTCACTGTTTTCTCGATCATCGGCGGACTCGTTGTGGTGCAGCTGGGTCTCCAGAGTTTGCTGGGGCTGGCGGAAACGGGTTACTTTCAACGCCTGCAGGAGCGCAGGCTTCTGAACTGGCTGAGACTGATGAATGATCACGTGATCCTCTGCGGCTATGGCCGCATCGGCAGGGAGATCGCCGCCCAGCTCAGCCGTGAGGGCACCCCTCTCCTCGTGGTGGAGATGGACCAGGAGCGGCGGGACGCTGCCGAGGCCAAGGGCCTGCCCGTCCTCATGGCGGATGCGACCCTGGATGAAACTCTCATCGATGCTGGTATTCACCGCTGCCGCAGCCTGGTGGCCGCCCTGCCGAACGACGCGGCCAACGTGTATGTGGTGCTGAGTGCCCGGGCCATTGCCCCCCGGTGTCGGCTGATTGCGCGCTCAGACAGCGAGGAGGCCGAACGGAAACTGCGCCAGGCCGGCGCCGATCAGGTGGTGAGCCCCTATGTGGCTGGAGGCCGCACCATGGCCGCAACGGCCACACGCCCCCTGGCGGTGGACTTTATGGAGCTGCTGGCGGGATCCGACTGCGAGGTGGAAGAATTTCAACTCAGCGACGACGCAGCCCAGCTCGGGCACCTCAACGGGCGCACCCTGGCGGAACTGGACCTCCGGGGCCGCTCCGGGGCCCTGGTTCTGGCGATTCGCAAACCAGCGCCGGCTGTGGTGAATCCCTACAGCTACCGCGGTAGCAGCTACGCCAGCTCCCCAACGCTGGTGGCCAATCCAGGAGGGGAAACCAAGCTGGGCCCCGGCCAGCTGATGGTGGTGATGGGAAGCCAACAGCAACTCGAGACCTTGGCAGACCTGCTGGGCGATGCGGTGGTGAGCGTCGAACAGATGCAGGGCTAGGCCTGCGGGCGGGCAAGGTTTTCCGGCGCGGGCATACGATCGCCGCCTCAGTCGCCTCTCTGCCATGACCAGCCAGCCCCATCCCGCCAACGGGGAGTGTTCGGGGGGCCTCGCCGGGCAGGTGGCCCTCGTGACCGGCGCCAGCCGGGGGATTGGCCGCGCCATCGCCCAGGAGCTGGCCGCTGCCGGCGCAGAGGTGGTGGTGAATTACGCCCGTTCGCCCGAGGCGGCCGCGGAGGTGGTGGAAGGCATCGTGAACGCGGGCGGCCTGGCCTGGGCCCGGCAAGCCGATGTGGCAGTGGAAGCGGAGGTGGAGGCGATGGTGCAGGACATCGTGGGTCAGCGAGGACGGATCGATGTGCTGGTGAACAACGCTGGCATCACCAGGGATGGACTGGTGATGCGAATGAAAACGGCTGATTGGCAGAGCGTGATCGATCTCAACCTCACCGGCTGCTTTCTCACCACCAGGGCCGTGAGCAAGCTGATGCTCAAGGCCCGCAGGGGCCGCATCATCAACATCACCTCCGTGGTGGCCCTGATGGGAAATCCGGGGCAGGCCAACTACAGCGCGGCCAAGGCGGGCCTGATCGGCCTCACCCGCAGCAACGCCGCGGAATTCGCCGGCCGCGGAGTCACCGTCAACGCGGTGGCTCCTGGATTCATCGAAAGCGAGATGACAGCGAGCCTGGATCAGGAGCCGATTCTCAAGGCGATCCCCCTGGGCCGGATGGGACTGCCCCAGGAGGTGGCAGGGGTTGTGCGATTTCTCGCTGCCGATCCAGCAGCGTCCTACATCACCGGCCAGGTGCTGCAGGTGGATGGGGGGATGGTGATGCGCTAAGGAACCTGACTGGGCTCCTTGGCCCCCGGGGTTGCCAGAGGCTGGGCAAGGTCTTCCCGAAGGCGGCGGATCCGCTGCAGCAACCGCAGCCGGCGGCTTCGGGCCGTGATGGTGAGGAACAAGCGGATCGGCACGTACACCAGGGCCATCACCAGACCGAGGGAGGCAATCAGGAGAAAGACGAGTCCGTCCGCCGCCGCGGGAGGTGAGAGGGCCCGGTCAGCGGCACCCTCAAGCGTTTGCTGGAGGATCTCCTCCATCGGGCCGAAGTCTGTCTGCACAGGGCTGACCCTACCGGCCACACCCCCAACCCGAGCGCCGTGGCAATCCGCAGATCCGGATCTGGTGACGGGATCCTTCCATGTGGGAGCCTGGGAGGAAAGCCAGTGCTCCACAATTTCCTTTCATGGCCAAACTGATTCAGTTCTCCGACGCCTCCAGAGACTCCCTGGAGCGGGGCGTCAATGCCCTGGCCGATGCGGTGAGGGTGACCATCGGTCCGAAGGGGCGCAATGTGGTGCTGGAGAAGAAATTCGGTGCCCCCGACATTGTCAACGACGGGGTGACGATTGCCAAGGAGATCGAACTCGCCGACCCCTTCGAGAACCTGGGGGCCAAGCTCATGCAGCAAGTGGCTTCCAAAACCAAGGACACGGCGGGGGATGGCACCACCACTGCCACCGTGCTCGCCCAGGCCATGGTTCGTGAAGGGCTGCGCAATGTGGCCGCAGGATCCAATCCTGTGGAACTCCGCCGTGGGATGGAGCTCGCGGTGAACAGGGCTGTGCAGGGGATCACCAACCGCAGCACCCCGGTGCAGGGGGAGGCCATCCGTCAGGTGGCCACCGTGAGCGCCGGCAACGATGAGGAAGTGGGACGGATGATTGCCGAAGCCATGGACCGGGTGAGCACCGATGGGGTGATCACCGTGGAGGAATCCAAATCCCTGGCGACGGAGGTGGAGATCACCGAGGGAATGGCCTTCGATCGGGGTTACAGCTCCCCCTACTTCATCACGGATCAGGAGCGAAGGGAGTGCAGCTTCGATCATCCCTTCCTGCTCCTGACGGACCGCAAGATCAGCAGCGTGACGGATCTGGTTCCGGTTCTTGAGGCTGTGTCCCGCAGTGGCCGGCCCCTGGTGATCATCGCCGAGGAGGTGGAGGGCGAAGCCCTGGCCACCCTGGTGGTCAACAAGACCCGGGGGGTGCTCCAGGTGGCCGCTGTGAAGGCCCCCGGATTCGGGGAGCGCCGCAAGGCCATGCTTCAGGACCTTGCTGTGCTCACGGGGGGCACGGTGATCAGCGAGGACAGGGCGATGGGCCTGGCGAAGGTCAGCCTGGAGGATCTGGGCCAGGCCGAGCGGATCACCATCGGCAAGGACGAAACCACCATTCTGGCCAGAGAAGACCGAAAACCGGCCATCGACCAGAGGATCGCCTCCATCAGAAGAGAGCTGGAGGCGACCGACTCGGAGTACGACCGGGAAAAGCTCGCCGAGCGCATCGCCAAGCTGGCGGGCGGCGTGGCCGTGATCCGGGTCGGAGCTCCCACGGAAACGGAACTCCGCAATCGCAAGCTGCGCATTGAAGACGCTCTGAATGCCACGCGAGCCGCGGTGGAAGAAGGCATCATTCCCGGAGGTGGAACCGTGCTCCTCGCACTTGCCGATGATCTTGAGGGACTGCTGGCCACCCTCAGCGGCGACCAGATCACCGGAGTTCGCCTGATTCAGGCGGCACTCAAGGAACCCGTGCGGCAGATCGCCAGCAATGCGGGGATGAACGGGGATGTGGTGGTGGAGACGATCCGCCGCGAGGGCAAAGGCTTCAATGCTCTCACCGGCACCTACGAAGATCTTCTCGGTGCAGGCATTCTGGATCCTGCCAAAGTGGTGCGGTTGGCCCTTCAGGACGCGGTGTCGATTGCGTCCCTGATCCTCACCACCGAAGCGGTCATCGCCGACCGTCCTGAGCCCCCCAGTGCAGGCCCCGCCGGGGACGGCATGGGTGGAATGGGTGGTATGGGTGGAATGGGCGGCATGGGTGGAATGGGCGGCATGGGCGGAATGGGGATGCCCGGGATGATGTGAGGGCCTTAGAAGGCACTCACCAACTTGGCGTGAATCCGACACACCGCCCTGGCCTGCTTCGGTGGATTGCTGGAGCAGAGCTTGCCAAGTTCCCGATTCAATGCTTCAAATTGGGCCAGATGGCCAGGACTCAAGGGGAAAGCCGCAGCACCGAGCAACACAACGCTCAGGAGCGCCCTTGAGCCCAGGGGGGCCGACATTGTTCGGCCTCGCCCCTGCCGGAGAAGAAATTGCAGAGCCATGGCTGTTCTTCAGCCTCGTGAACCACACTCTTCATCGTGAGCGTCAATGGCGCCCATGTGATCCTGACTACAGAAAGATTTGTGATCCTTGCTTCAAAGTTTTCACATACCGGGCCACCTGCAGGTCTATTCCGGTGATGGCAGTGCCCACCACCACGAGATCAGCACCTTCGACCAGAGCCTGCTGAGCCTGCTCAGGGGTGGCAATCCCGCCTTCACAGATCAGGGGAACCGCCGCTGGCAGCGCTTCACGAAGCTGGCTGAGCAGGCCAAAGGCTGGAGGCGCACAATCTCTGGTGGCCTCGGTGTAGCCGTAAAGCGTGGTGCCCACCCAGGCACAACCGAGATCGGCAGCCCTCAACCCCGACTCCAATGAGTCCACATCCGCCATCAGGGGCACACCCAGATCCTCTCGGGCCCGTCGCACCAAATCGTCCAACCGCTGGCCCTCTGGCCTGGGGCGTTGGGTTGCATCGAGCGCCACCACATCAGCCCCGGCGGCCCAGACGGCACGAAGATCCTCCCAGCGGGGGGTGATGTAGACGGAACTTTCGGGCCAGGTTCGCTTCCACAAGCCCACGATCAAGGCTTCAGGACAGCGCTGACGAACCGCGGAGATATGTTCAGGGCTTTCCAGGCGTACCCCGGAGGCTCCATTGGCCAGGGAAGCCTCCGCCATCGCCGCAATGGCCTGGGGATGGCGAAGGGGAGATCCTTCCGGGGCCTGGACGGACACGATCATCGACCCCTTCAGGGGCGACCAATCTGTAAGGAGAGGCCGTGTCAAGACCGGCGCATGGCATCGACCGCTCCGGGGAGCCACACCAGCCAGGGCTCCAAGGCTGGAGAGATCGGAGCTGGAGAGTGCCGATCGCGCGGGGTGTCCGTTCTGGATCGACGGGAAGGAGGGGAGGACCCAGTGGAGGGACCCTCAGCCTCAAAGGTGGGCACGGGAGCCGCTTCTCTCTCCTCCATCACGTCACTGAGGAATGGCTCGTCAAAGCCTGTCCCCGAGAGGGAAGGGGGATCGGGAAGGGCCTGGGGTGGCCTGTTGTTGGAGCGCAGATCCTCAAGGGGAGAGGGGAGAGGGGGGAAGGCAACCTCAAGGGGAGCGAATGCCTCATCCAACCCCACAGAGGCGGGGGGCAAGGGGGATGGGGAGGGCGGAGCCACAGCAGGCTGGGAGAGCAGGGGAAGCAACCAGGATCGAACCGCTCCCGGGCCTTCTCCCAGCCCCTCGGCCCGCTCCATCACCGATTCCAGGGTGTGCATTCCATAGCGATGAACACAGCGCTCCGCGAGCTGGATGGCGCGGGCTGCATCCCGATCCTGAATGGCCTCAACGAGGGCATCCTGCCAATCCGGCATGGGAGGGGATTCGGACGGAGTGTCGGCGCCGCTGGTGGAGGGATCCCTGAAAGGTGGTGGATTCACTGCAACTTTCGATCAAGCAGAGGGCGCACGGCGAGAAAAAGGACTGTAGCGAGGGTCAGAAGAATGACCAGGCAATGGGTGCCCGTCAAATCTGCATAGGGGGCCTGAAGAACCACCTGAGAAAGGACATTGGATCCATTGTAGGAGGCACGGATGGGCTCAATCGCAAAGGTGAGGGGGTTCACAGACGCCAGCCATGCCAACCAACCAGGCATGAAGGACAGGGGAGCCAAGGCCGTGCTGGCAAAAAGAAGGGGCAGATTCACCACAAAGATCACCGCAATCATCTCGATGTGCCCAGGCAGGGCAAAGGCCAGGCCAAGGCTGAGGGCGGTCACCGCGAACACCAGCAAGGTGAGTGTGAGAAGCACCAGGAGGAAACCGCTGAGCCCTGGCCAGCCATACCCCAACAGACCGGCAACCAGCACGATGGCGATGCTCTGCACCAGGCTGAGAGAAAGAATATAGAGAACAGAGGCCAGCACAATCGAGCTGCGGGAGCGAAGAGGGGCCACCAGAAGACGGTTGAGAAAACCAAATTCCCGATCAAACATCACGGGTAAGCCCGCATTCAAAGCGGCGCTGAATGCGGTGAACACAATCACGCCGGCCCCGAAGAAATGGCCATAACTCTCCGCACCAGGCAGGAGGCCGGCCGGCGCTTTAGCAAACAAGGCTCCAAACAAGAACAACCAGATCAGCGGCTGAATCACCCCAGCGACCAAGGTTGATGGTCTACGGAGAAGTTGCACAAACAACCGCCGCGTCAGGGCAAGGGTCTCCTGGATCACCTCGGCCAGGGGGGAGGGGGGAGCCGCCTCGGAAGGCAGAGGGCTCAACATGGGGGAAACGCTGGTCATGGAAAGGAGGAACGCTGGGGCGGGAGGGCAGGATTGTGAAGGGACATCAACGCATCTGCTTTTTTCGCTCCTCCTTGACATCCCTCTGCCCGACCACGGCAAGTTCCGCATCCATCAACGTGCGTCCCGTGGCCTGGAGATAGACATCATCCAGGCTGGGTCGACTGAGGGCGAGGGAGAACACGGGTAGATCGGCCTCCCTCAGACAGGAACGGATGGCCTCCGTGACGCTTTCGTCGTCCACCACCAGATTGAGGGAGTAGCCCTGGGAGCGATTCGCCACCACCTGCCTCACCCCGGGACAGACATCGAGGAGAGCCCTTATGCGGGTGGATTCCTCCTCATCACTGAATTCCCTTACCCGGAGCGTGACGCGATCGCCTCCGAGGGACTGCTTGAGGTGCTGAGGAGTGCCCTCCGCCAGTACACGCCCGGCTTCGATGATGGCCAGTCGGTCGGCCAGGGCATCCACTTCTTCCAGGTAGTGACTGCTCAAAACGATGGTGGTGCCGGAGTCGCGGAGCTGGCGGAGGACCTGCCAGATGGCCTTACGGCTCTCCAGATCCAGCCCGACAGTGGGCTCATCCAGCACAAGCACGGCAGGCCGATGCAGCAACCCAGCCGCCAGATCCAGCCTGCGACGCATGCCACCGGAATAGGTTCCGCATCGGCGATCGATCCACTCCTCCATGGCCAGGAGGGAAATCACCTCCTCGAGACGTTCTGCGCTCTGGGATGGGCGCAGATGGTAGAGATCGGACTGCAACTGAAGCAGCTCACGACCCGTGAGAATTTTGTCGATGGCCACCTCCTGGGCCACATACCCCAACAGGCGACGAACAGCCCGTGGATCGGCCAGGGCGTCATGCCCTGCAACCTTCACCTCCCCGCCATCGGGCTCCAGGAGGGTGCAGAGAATGCGGATCGCCGTTGTTTTCCCAGCACCATTGGGACCAAGGAGGCCATAGAGACAACCCGCCGGAACCTGGAGAGAAAGGTCGTCGAGGGCCTGAACCGGGGCTGTTTTGCGATCGCCACCGAAGCGCTTCTTGAGGTGGTGGAGCTCAATCAAACCGAGCTTCTCCAACGGTTTTACGGCACGAGCAATCTAGGCAGCACCTGGGGTATGGAGGTGGAGGAGAACCGCCATCGCTCCCATGCTGACCTGGGAGGCCTGGGGGGTGCGTGCCAGCAGCAGCAGGAGACAGATGCCGAAGAGATAGAAGATCGACCACCGGAAAAGGTTGCGTGCACAGACCGGATCGGCAGGCTCCCTTCGCAAACGCTCTGTGAGCTGCAGGAGACGGGCGTTGAAGGGCATCACCAGAAGCCCATAAAGCCAACCACCGCTGGGAAGAGCCACGATTCCCAGCAGGCTGAGGAGTGCGGTCAGGGCGCTGTAACGGGCTATGGCGTTAGCGGTGGGAACCACCCCATGCACCACGGGCAACATGGGGATCCCGGCGGCGCGGTAATCCTCCTTCAAGAGGAGGGAAAGGGCCCAGAAGTGGGCTGGGGTCCAGACCATCACCAGCGAAAAGAGCCACCAGCAGGGCCAGCCGCCGAGGGAGCCGGCAGCGGCAGCACCCACAAGGGGGGGGATGGCTCCTGCCACACCTCCGATCACGATGTTGAGGGAGGTTCTCGGTTTTAGAAGGGCGGTGTAGAGAAGCACGTAGCTGCACAAGCCCAGCAGTGCCAGGGCTGCCGCCAGGGGATTCACCCCCCACACAAGAACCAGTACAGCCCCGAGGGTGAGGGCGATAGCCAGGGCGAAAGCTTGGCGTTGGGCAAGGCGCCCCGATGGAATCGCCCGTTTGCTGGTGCGGAGCATGCGGCGATCCAGTTCCTCCTCCCAGAGGCAATTAAGAACCCCTGCCCCCGCGGAAGCCATGGCCCCACCCACCAGGGTGCAGGTGAGGCGGAGGGGATCGAGGGGCCATCCCGCCGAGAGGGCCATCCCGCCGACCGTTGTGGCCAGCAGAAGGGGAATCAAACGGGGCTTGGCCACCTCCAACCAGGCGGGCAGGCGAGTAGGGCGGGAGATGGAGGTACTAGCCACATTTCACCTCCATGGATGAGGGAGCAGGAGCCCAGGCGCGAAAGGTTCGGCCGCAGAGAGCACCGAGATGGGCCATGAGAAGAGCGGCAACCAGTTGGTGGGCAATGGTCAGGGAAGGCAGTTGCAACTGCGTCCGCAGGGTGAGAACTCCCAGGCTCACTTGAAGGCCCACGAGGACGGCTGCGGAAACGGCAAGGGCCCGGATGGCACCATCCGCCCGTGGAAGAAGGAGAGAGCTGAAGGCGACGGCGAGGGCGGAAAGGCCAGCCACCCAGGCGAGTTGGCGGTGACGCAGAACCCATTCACACATCTCCCCAGAGGTGAAGCACTGATCCACAGCCCACCTGCTGGCCATGGAGGCTCCGAGCACGCATTGGGCGAAGACAAATGCGGTGCTGATCCAGGGCAGGGGGAGCCACCAGGGGGGAAGAGAGGCTGAAGGCACTTCACCTGCGAGGGCCTGATCCAGGCCACTGATCAGAAGAAGAAGAATCAGGGCCGTGGCCAGGTGGGCTGTGACCGTAGAGGAGGCCAGAAGCCCGGTGACCGTCAGGGCCCCAAGAATCCCCTGGACAAGTACCAGCCCAACGGCCAAAACGAACATCCAGGGCAGCCATGAAGGGAGCTGGCGCCGTCCCCAGAGGCTGACGGCCACCAAGGCCAGCAGAGCAAGGCCCACCAGGAAGGCATCCAGACGATGAAACCACTCCAGAAAAACCTGCATGTTCATCTGCCGTCCGGGCAGAAGTGACCCATAACAGAGAGGCCAGTCCGGACATGCGAGGCCAGCCTCCATGACTCGGGTGGCTCCACCGATCACCACAAGGGCCACAAGGGCGATCACCAGGTGGGTCGTGAGCATCCGCAGGGCGGATTGGAGAGACAAAGCAAAACGATGCCGTTGAGGTCAAATGCTAACGGGGTTTTTCAGATCAGGGATTCCAAACATCTGGGGCAAATTTGTAACAATTGGCGCCAAATGCCACTGCCGCTACAAAAGGACCCACGCCATCAGAGCAGCTTTCGTAGGATGTTTCTGATAGCTACCCATCTCACGCCGAACCAAACCTTATCTTGGTTTGCGCACCATCAAACAATCCCCCTTCCCCTAGAAGGCCATGGCAATTCCCACCTCTCTGATCACCTTCCTGGTGGGCATGGTTCTCGTGCTCACCGGCCTCTTCCTCGGCCAGAATGTTTCGCTTCTTCCCCCGGCCGCAAGCCTGAACGCGCCGGTCTACGACGAGCTCTTTAAGGTTCTCTTCATCATCGGAACCATTCTCTTCCTCGGGATCGTTGGTCTCCTTCTCTTCAGCCTGGTTCGCTTCCGAAGAAAGCCTGGCGACAGTGGTGATGGTGAAGCAATCGAAGGCAATCTCCCACTCGAAATCGTGTGGACTGCTATCCCAGCCATCGTGGTGTTGTTCATCGGCATCTACAGCTACGACATTTATGAACGCATGGGAGGAATGACCCCTCTCAATGATCACAGCGGCATGGCCCATGCCCAGCACATGGCCGAAATGCCGATCGCTCAACCCGCCTCAGTTGGATCAGGCGATCATCCGAATGATTCCCCACCGCAGGTCTGGGGCGGCATCGCACCTGCCTCAGGCGAGAATTCATTGGTTGTTGATCTCACAGCCCTTCAGTTTGCTTTCATTTTCCACTATCCCGAAGCCAACATCACCAGCGGAGAGCTTCACATTCCCGCCAATCAACCCGTGGAGCTAAGGATGAAAGCCAATGATGTCATTCACGCTTTTTGGGTTCCCCAATTCCGCTTGAAGCAGGATGTCATTCCTGGTCAGCAGACCATCCTCACCTTCACGGCAACCAGACCCGGAACCTATCCGGTGGTTTGCGCTGAGCTCTGTGGCCCTTATCACGGTGGAATGCGCTCTTCCGTTGTTGTTCATGAACCTGGTGAGTACGCTCAGTGGCTCGAGAAGAACAGCCCGATCAGTCCACCCCGGGCAGCTGTAGCCCAACTTGACTCCCAACCCATTGCCTGATCATGACTGTTGCCACACCCCAGGATCTGAACCTCCAGCCTGAACCTGGAGATAGCCTGCAACCCCAAGGCTGGTTGAAATATTTCAGCTTTAGCCTCGATCATAAAGTGATTGGCATTCAATATATCGTTACAAGTTTCCTCTTCTATTTGATTGGTGGGGCTTTGGCGGGCGTGATCCGGACGGAGCTCATCAGCCCCATGTCTGATTTTGTGAATCGGGAAACGTATAACGAGGTGCTGACTCTCCACGGCACGATCATGATCTTTTTATGGATTGTTCCCGTGGTGAATGGGGGATTTGGAAATTATTTGATTCCCTTCTATGTGGGAGCCCGAGACATGGCTTTCCCCAGGCTCAATGCCGTTGCCTTCTGGCTCATTCCACCGGCGGGCCTGCTGCTGATCGCTAGCCATTTCATCACCGGATCTGCACAAGCCGGCTGGACAGCCTACCCGCCCTTGAGCATCACGACTCCAGCAACAGCTCAGGTGGTCTGGATCATCAGCGTTCTTCTGCTTGGGGGAAGCTCGATTTTCGGGGCCATCAATTTCATCGCCACCATCTTGAAGCTGCGGCGGCCTGGCCTCAAGATGATGCAACTTCCCATGTACTGCTGGGCCATGCTGGGCACCAGCATCCTGGCTGTTCTGTCCACCCCCGTTCTCGCGGGGACCCTGCTGCTGCTCAGCTTCGATATCGTTGCCCACACCGGCTTCTTCAATCCTCAACTTGGGGGGAACGTTGTGGTGTATCAGCACCTTTTCTGGTTCTACTCTCATCCTGCGGTTTACATCATGGTGCTGCCAGCCTTTGGGTTGGTGAGCGAAATTCTTCCTATTCATGCAAGGAAGCCATTGTTTGGCTACAGCACAATGGTGTATTCGATCATGGCAATCGTTTTCCTTGGCCTGATCGTCTGGGCACACCACATGTTCACCAGTGGCACCCCACCCTGGATGCGATTGTTTTTCACGATCGCTACAGCCTTTATTGCGGTTCCAACCGGGATCAAATTCTTTAACTGGCTCGCCACTTTGTGGGGTGGGAAGATTGCCCTGAACAGCGCCATGCTTTTTTCCTGCGCCTTCATCGTCAATTTTGTTTTCGGTGGCATTACAGGCGTTGCGCTCGCTCAGGTTCCTTTTGATATCCACGTTCACGACACCTACTTTGTAGTCGGTCATTTTCACTATATTGTTTACGGGGGTTCTGTTTTCGTCATCTTCAGCTCCATTTATCACTGGTATCCCAAGTTCACTGGCAGGATGCTCAATGAGTCTCTTGGAAGGATTCATTTCGCTCTGACCTTCATCGGATTCAATCTCTGCTTCGCTCCGCACCATTGGTTGGGCCTCAATGGCATGCCCAGGCGCGTGGCTGAATACGATCCCACCTTCACCACCCTCAACCAGCTGAGCAGTGTTGGAGCCCTTCTGATGGCCGTCAGCACCCTGCCATTCCTCTTCAATGTGATCTGGAGCCTTCGCGCAGGGCAGGAAGCAGGCGACAACCCCTGGAATGCCCTCACCCCCGAATGGCTCACCAGTTCCCCCCCCCCTGTTGAGAACTGGGTTGGAGAAGCTCCCCTCGTGGAACACCCCTACGGCTACGGCCATGCCACTGGCGCCCTGACTCTGGACAAAGCCACCGGCAAGGATCTCTGGACCGGGACCTGATCCTCTCCCTTCTTTCCACCGCCCCCTTCCCATGGACCGTCTGGCCACAGCTGCCCCCAGCGAACCCTCTGCCACCCCTCAAGCAGAGGCCCTTGCCCACGCTCCCGCAGAGGGGCATGCCGATGCCAGGCTTTTCGGGCTGGCCACCTTCCTGGTGGCCGACGGCATGACCTTCGCCGGATTCTTCGCGGCCTATCTGACCTTCCGGGCCGTGAACCCCCTGCCCAGTGGTTCCAACTACGAACTCGAGCTGGTCCTGCCCACCATCAACACCGCCCTGTTGATCATCAGCAGCTTCACCTTCCACAGGGCCGGTCGCGCCCTCCTCTCAGGCCAATCCCAGCCCTGTCGTCTGTGGCTGCTTGTGACCGCAGCCTTGGGCATCGCCTTTCTGATCGGCCAGATGGTGGAGTACTTCCATCTCCCCTTTGGTCTGACCGACCATCTCTTCGCCAGCACGTTCTATGCGCTCACCGGGTTTCATGGATTGCATGTGACCCTCGGCGTGATCTGCATCCTGGTTGTTCTCTCCCAGGTAGGGCAGGAGGGTCAGGTCTCCCCCAGCAAGCCATTCGGTCTGGAAGCAGCTGAACTTTACTGGCATTTTGTCGATGGCATCTGGGTGGTGCTTTACGGACTCCTTTATCTCCTCTGATCACAACTGTTGGGTTTCGATTGGATGATTTCCTTGCGGAAAGGAGTCCCTACGGGCAAAATTAAGATATAGGTCCTCATTGACACGGATGGCTGCGAACAAAGGCTCAGCCAGCCCTGCTGGCTCAGCCAGATCTCAAGGCTCAGCCGGCACCACGGGGTCAACCCCCATTGCCAACAAGCCGAACAGATCAGCCAACGGCACGGCTGAGGGCAATGGGCTTCCTGCGTCCGCTCCTTTGGAGGGCAAGGACCTTCTGGACAAGGCCCGTTCCTTGAGCAATCGTCCAGAGGATCAGATCGCCCGTGCCTGCGGATACGTGGGTCCCAGTGGCAGGGTGCTCAAGAAAAGTTTCTATCGGGCTTTGGTGGCCGCCAAGGGTTACACCCTCCCCTCCAGCACCATGGCCACCAACCTCAGCCGGGGCCGCCATGCGGACTTTCGAACCCGGGTGCATGGGAATGGCAACCTCCTGATCGGGCAGGCCTACACCAGGCGGATGGGGTTGGAACCCGGCCAGGAATTCCGAATCGAACTGCATCGGGAAACCGGTTCCATCTGGCTTCTGCCCCTGGAAGCGGTGAAAAAATAAGCCTCCCCATCGGGCTCACCAGCCTTGATCGACCAGCCATTCGCTGGTGAGTTCTTTCGCTGCCGGCTGCTGCTCCCCCCCTCTCCCCCGTGTCTGGTCCGCCTGCAAACGCTCCAGATAACGCGCTACCAGATCCGCCTCCAGGTTGACCACATCCCCCACGCGGCGATGCTTCAAGGTGGTGTGCTCCCATGTGTGGGGGATCACTGCCAGCCAGAAGCTTGCGCCCCCATCCGCACAGCCCGCCACCGTGAGACTGATTCCATCCACGGTGATGCTGGCCTTTTCGCAGATGTATCGCCGGTAGCTGGGATCCTGCCAGCCCACGGACAGACGCCAGGAGGCCGGCAGGGGCTCGATGCCCAACACGGTTCCCAGTCCATCGACATGGCCACTGACCAGGTGGCCGCCAAGACGATCAGAAAGGCGGAGCGCGGGCTCCACATTCACCTGGGCACGGGCCTGGGCCCGCCTGCCGAGGGTGGTGCGGGAAAGGGTCTCTTCGCTGGCATCCGCCCGGAATCCTTCACCGGAGCCATCCAGTTCCGCCACCGTGAGACAGACGCCATCGACGGCGATGCTGTCTCCAAGGGCCATCGGCCCCAACCCCTCCAGGGCACCACGCACCCACACCCCCTGGGAACAGGGCTCCAGACGGCCAATGGCCTGAACCAATCCGGTGAACATGCCTTGGGCGGAGGGTGGGCCGCGAACTGGCCATAATCAAACAACGGCCAGGGCTGTTGCAAAGCAGACACACCCAGGAGCACACACACCATGGTGGAAATGCAGGTCGCCGGCATCGCCCTTGATGCCGCAAGCCGGAGCCCGATCGTCCTTCTCCAGGACCCCTCGGGCCGCCGCCAGGTGCCTATCTGGATTGATCAGGCCCAGGCCCAGAACATCCTGGCTGGGATCAACCGGGAGCGCCCACCCCGCCCCCTCAGCCACGATCTGATGGCCCAGATCCTCACCCTGGCAGGGCTTCGACTGGAGCGGGTGGTGGTTCATGCCATTGAAGACAACACCTTCAGGGCCGTTCTCAAACTCATCAACGAAGCGGGTGAGAGCACGGAACTGGACGCCAGGCCCAGCGATGCCATTGCCCTGGCCCTGCGCACCGACAGCACCATCTGGATGCTGGAGGAAGTGGTGGCAGATGCTTCGATTCCGGTGGATGCGGAAGCCGATGCGGAAGATCAGGAGGATTTCCGCCGTTTTCTCGACCGGACAAGCCCAGCAGAATTGATTCGCCATCTTCATAAAGCCGCCCCCGAGGGCTTCCCACCGGAGGGGATGGTGGAAGGGGAAGAACCAGTGGACGACTCCCACGCGGATGGTCCGGAGGACGGCCAGGGCGCACCGGAGCATGGCGACTCCCCTTCCTGACGGACAGGGCACGAACCCTGTCCAAGCCATCCGGCGCCCCTTCGGGACGGGACGGCCCGTTTCCCTGTTCACCCTCGGCACCATGCGGGCCCTGGAGAGCCCCGGAGCCATGGAAGCCGTGGTAGCGAAGGCTGGGGCGATTGGCATCAATCACCTGGAGACGGCTCCGGCCTATGGACCGGCCGAAACCTATCTCGGAGCTGCCCTGGCCTCCCTCGCCAGGGACCAACCGGAGCTCCGGGCCGATCTGGTGATCACCAGCAAGCTGCTGCCCACCTCCGACGGCGCTGCAGCCTGGAGCCAGCTGAACGCCAGCCTGCAGCAACTGGGGATCAACAGGCTGGACAACCTGGCCCTTCATGGGCTGAACACGGAAGAGCACCTGCGGTGGGCCTTGGAGGGCCCAGGCGCCGACCTCTGTGCCCGTGCCCTTGGTGAAGGCCTGGTGGGGCAGGTGGGCTTCAGCAGCCATGGCTCCAACAATCTCATTGCCAGGGCATTGGAGAGCGGCCGGTTCCGGTTCTGCAGTCTCCACCTCCATCTCTTCGATCCATCCCGCCTGCCCCTCGCCCAGCAAGCCCTGGAGGCGGGGCTCGGGGTGATGGCCATTTCGCCGGCAGACAAGGGTGGGCGGCTTCAGGATCCCCCTCCCCAGCTCGTGGAGGACTGCGCCCCATGGGCTCCCCTGGCACTGGCCTACCGGTTTTTGCTCTCCCAGGGGGTCACCACCCTCACCGTGGGCGCAACCGTTCCTTCCGACCTGGATCTGGCCGCCACCCTGGCCTGCGCCCACCAACCCCTCAGCCAGGAGGAGCATCAGGCCCTGCAACGACTCCAGGCGAAGGGCAAGGAGCGCCTGGGCAAGGAGTGGTGTGGCCAGTGCCAAGCCTGCCTCCCCTGCCCCCAGGAGGTGCCCATTCCCTCCCTGTTGCGGCTTCGGCAACTGGCCATCGCCCACGGCATGGAAGCCTTCGCCAGGGAGCGCTACGGCCTGATCGGCCAGGCAGGGCACTGGTGGGAGCAGGTGGATGGCCGGGCCTGTGAGCGCTGTGGAGCCTGCCTGCCCCGCTGCCCCCACCAGTTGCCCATCCCATCACTGTTGGAAGATGGGCACCGCCGGTTGGCAGCCCCCCCTCGCCGGCGGCTCTGGGGCTAGGGGGCCTGGCAGGGAAGGCTGCCGTTCCAGAGCTCCTGAAGCCGCTTTCGCTCCTGGGGCTCCAGGGGGGGGAGGTCCTGGCAGCGCTCCAGAACGGCAGGGGGGGGCAGGAGCAGCTGGGCCACGGTGGGGCTGAAGCCCTTCAGGGCGGCCGTCAGGGTTGGCGATGGAAGGGGCGGCACCCACCCGGCAGCCAGGAGCCGGGGGAGCAGGGGGGGGTGCAGGATCGCCTCCAACCACTCAGCCGGGGGGATCTCCTCCCCTCCCGCAGGCCGCAGCAGCATGGACCAGGTCTGGGGTGAGCCCTGCTCCGGCAGCAGAACCGCCAGTCGGGGATCGCGACGCAACAGGGGCACGGCTTGCTGCCTGGGAAGCACGGCTGCCTGGGCAGGCCCGCTGAGCAGGAGCTGGAGGCCATGGCGATCATCCAGGGCAAGGGCCTGCTGCCGCAGCCGACACAACCGCTGTGGATCTTCTTTCACCAGGGTCATCACAACCCGCGGGCTGGAGGGCAGAACCACCTTGCCCGCCAGGCTGGGATCGAGGAGGAGGTCCCAGCCGCGAGGGGCCTGCCTGACCAGATCCGGTCGGTCTTTCAACACCAGAACCCAGGGGTTGCAGCTCCAGGGGAAGGCCACCGCTGGCTCTCCCACCGCACGGAAGAGGCGGCTGGGGGCAGCGGCCCTGGCATCCAGACGGTTCAGGAGGGTGGCATGGCCGAAAGGGGCCCAGGTGTCCTTCGGCAGATCGCTGGCCCAACCATCCCCGAGTTGCACCAGGGCGGGACGTTCCGCCAGGGGAGCCTGGCTCGCGTTCTGCACCTGGACAGGACCCTCCAGCCAGCGCAACCCCCACTCTCTCGGCAGCTGGCGCAGCCAGCGCTCCGGCAGATCTCCCCTGCGAGCCGCCAACCTGGGCCCCCGCCGGGAGCACCCCAGCAACGTGCTCTCCAGCAGGGCCAGAGATCCAAACACCCCCATCCCAAGGAGGGATCGCCGCGTCAGTTGCCCTTCAGCCATGGGTGGACCGTAGACGCTGGCCGGACAGCCCAGGGGGTACCGGAAGGAGCTCGTGGCAGGCCGCACTGCAGGTGGTGGCCAGATCTCCGGGGTCCCCACCGCTGATCTCCCAGAGCAGAGCCAATCCCCCTGCTCCCACACCTTCCTTGACAAAGCCCTCCTCGTAGTCGGCCAATGCCGGATGGCAAGCGGAAGAAAACCGCAGGGAACTGGCGAAGGCGAGGGGTTCCACCTCCCACCGCTGGGCCAGTAGGTGCAGCAAACGCACCAGATCGCTGCTGGGTTCCTCGGCCACCCAATGGGTGGTGGCCAGGGCCGTGACCGCCATGAGCCGGGACCGCTGGAGGGGAGAGGCCAGGGCCAGCGCGAGGGCCAGCACGGCCGCCATCTGACTGCCGCCGGCCAGCATCACGGGCACATCAGCGAGGGAAGCCTCCAGGAGCAGGGCGGCCGCCAGGGGCTGCATGGGATCCCCCAGGGCCGCAGCCACGGCCAGGGGATCGTTGCTGGCCCCCTCCCCCAAGCCCAGCCCTGCCCTCTGGGCCCCCTGCTGCACCAGAGCACCCTTCAAGCCATGCACCGGGCGCCGCAGGCTGCCACTGACCAGCCCCAGGGCTTCCACCCCCAGACCACACAGCACGGCCTGGGCCGTCGTGGTGCCCCCGGGAACGCATTCCGCCAACAGAAGGGGGGCCTGGGGGACCCGGTTCACCAGGGATCTCCCCCAGCGCTTCCCCAGCTCCACAAGGGCCTCCACCCGCGCCGAGGTCATCGCTGCTCCTGTGCTCAGGCAGCGGGCGGGTCCCACCCCAGCCGGAGGCGGCAGGCGCAGGTGGGGGATCGCCGGGGCCACGGCACAGCCCAGATCCACCACCAGGGGATGGAGGGCCAGGGCATCCACCACCACATGGCTGATCAGGGCAGGAGAAACTCCAGCGGGGAGGGGAGGCAGAGCGTGGGGCCGGAGCCCCCGCGCACCCCGCACCAGCAATTCCGCATCCGCCGCGGCCGTGGCTCGTCGCGACTCCGGGGTCGCTCCTGCGGCGGAGATTCCGGGCACGGAAGCGGTGTCGGTGGCCGCCAACAGAAGGAACACCTCGGGGGGAGGCCCCCCAGGGGACCAGCCCCCCAGCCAACGCTCCGCCTGCGCGGGTGAGCCACACAGGAGCCTGGGCCGGGTCAAAGGGGATCCAGGCTCACCAACGCCTGCAACGCAGGAGGAGGCTCACTGATGGGCGCCTGCAGGCGGGGAAAGATCCAGTAGGCCACCGCATGGAGACACAACACCACCAGCAGGTTCTGCACCAATACCAGAACCAGCGCCGCCCCCTGAACCTGGGCAAGATCCAGGCCGGCCCCTAAGCCCAGGGCATCCGTGAAGCGATCCAGCAGCTGGGACGCCGCCGTGGTGATCAGAACCCAGAGATTTTCCCCGAGCAGAACGGAAAGCACGGCGAGGCGCACGAGGAAGCCAAAGGCTCCGATCAGAGCCCCGACGGGCAGGGTGATCCACCAACTCAGGCGATGGCGCCAGCCCCAACCCAACCAAAGAGCCAGCAGTCCATAGGGGAAGAGGACGAGGGGGCCCCGGATCGGGCCCATCAGGGCCAGCAGCAGCAGGCTCGTTACCACCAGCCCCTCCAGGGCGCAGCGCCAGCCATGGCGCAGCTGGAGCAGGGTGAGGGGGAGGGGCAGGGCCAGGCGGAACAGGGGACTGCCCACTGGCAAGTAATAGAGCGCAGCCCAGAGCAGGGCTGTTGCCGCCGCCAGATAGGCGGTGTCCATGAGCTGACGGGCCTGCCGGGGGCTCAGGTCCCGCCGGCTCCGAGCCAGGCCAGGGCCGGGAGGGGTTGCCATGGTCAGCGGGGGGGTGGGGCCGGACGGACGGCGGGCGAGGCTCCGTTGACCCTCTCGATCGTTTCCACCTCAAAAGGAATTCCGGCCGTTCGCAGCGCCTCGGTCACCGCCTCCGCAGGGGCGGAAGGATCGGCCTGGGGCAACCGGATCGTGACCCGGTAGGGGGAGGGAGCGGTGGCCACAGAGGAGGTGATGGGCTTCGGAGCCGCGGGCTTGGGCGCCTCTGTCGTGGGGTTCTTGGGCTCCGTGGGCCTGGCGCCTGGTGCTGGGGCGGCAGCGGAGGAGCCTCTCTCGGCCGGGGGCGCAGGGGAAGGGGAGCGCGGAGGCGCCTGGCCCTCCAGGGGTTTGGGAACCGCAGGAACCGCCTTCTCAGCCGTGGTTGGCACCGGTAGCGGAGGAAAACTGCCGGAGAGGGTGTCACCCCAGGGGGTGCCCGCACAGCCGGAGAGTGCACTGAGCAGGGGGAGAGACCAGGCTGTGGCCCAGATCTTGTGTTTCCTCTTTCCCACCCGCTGACAACTGGTCCTCATCCGTTTCCTGCCGGGCGGATCACCCGCACGGGACTGGCCCGCAGGCGACCGGTCTTGGTGGTGGCGGGTGTCTTCCGGGCGGTACCCGCTGAACTGATTCGAGGAGTCTTGGCGGCCGCCGTCGCTTTGGCCCGGGTCGTCTTCGGGGCGGCCGCAGCCCGGGTGGCCGTGCGTCCGCGGCTGCTGCCCTTCCCCTTGCCCGTGCTGGCCTTGGCCGCGAGGAGCTCGATGGCCTGATCGAGGGTCAGGCTCTCGACCGTGGTGCCCTCCGGCAGGGAAGCGTTGACCTTGCCCTGCTTGACATACAAGCCATAGGGCCCGTCAAACAGTTGGATGGCCTCGCTGCTCCCCTCCGGGGTGCCAAGATCCTTCAGCGCTGTGCGTCCCCCCCGGCCCCGCTTGGGTTGGGCCAGCAGCTCCAGGGCGCGGCCAAGGCCGATGGCGAGCACATCGTCTTCCGCCTTCAAGGAGCGATAGTCCTTCTCCCCCTTGCCCTTGTCGTGCACCACGTAGGGGCCAAAGCGACCCAACCCGGCCTGCACCTTCCCCCCTTCCGGATGCTCCCCCAGGTGCCTCGGCAGCCGGAGGAGGCCCAGAGCATCGTCGAGGCTGAGGTCTTCTGGCTTGACTCCCTTCGGCAGGGAGGCTCGCTTGGGCTTGGGGGTGTCCTCACCCACCTGACCCAGCTGGAGATAGGGCCCATATTGACCGAAGAGGAGATACACCTGTGCACCAGTTTCCGGATCTTCCCCAAGGGATTCCGGGCCCTCCGCTTTCTGCTTCAGAAGCAGTTCCGCCTTCTGGGCATCGAGATCGGCGGGGGTGATTTCCTGGGGGAGGGTGGCTTTGCAGAGTTCTTCGGTGCCATCTTCCGCCTCCCGCTTGCTCTCCAGATAGGCACCAAAGCGGCCGATGCGTACCACACAGGGCAGGCCCTCGAGGGCAATGGTGCGAGAGGTGGTGGGGTCGATGTCGCCCTCCCGGCGTTGCACCTGGGCCTCGAGCCCTTCCTCCCCCTTGTAGAACTTCTCCAGATAAGGCAGCCAGGGTGTCTTGCCCGCGGAGATGTCGTCCAGGCTGCTCTCCATGCGGGCCGTGAACCCCGGATCCACCAATTCAGGGAAGTGCTGCTCCAGCAGGGACGTCACCGCAAAGGCCGTGAAACTCGGGATCAAGGCGTTGTTCTGAAGGGTGGCGTAGCCCCGGTCCTGAATCGTGCCGATGATGCTCGCGTAGGTGGAGGGCCGGCCAATGCCCTCCTTTTCGAGGGTCTTGACCAGGGCTGCCTCGCTGTAGCGGGCGGGCGGCTGGGTCTGGTGGCCCAGGGCTTCCACCCCTTTGCAGGTGGGAGCCTCACCCACCACCAGGGCAGGGAGCAACACCTCCTGGCCCTCAAGGGCCGCATCGGGATCGTCGCTGCCTTCCACATAAGCCCGGAAGAAACCAGGAAAATCAATTCGCTTGCCACTGGAGCGGAATGTGGCCTCCGCAGCTTCCAGATCGACCGCCAGAAGGGTGAGCCGGGCATCGGCCATCTGGCAGGCCACCGTCCGTTTCCAGATGAGCTCGTAAAGCGCCAGCTCCCGGCCGTCCAATCCGGTCTCCGAGGGGGTGCGAAAGGATTCCCCCGCTGGCCGAATCGCCTCGTGGGCCTCCTGGGCATTGCGGGCCTTTGTCTGGAACTGGCGGGGAGCAGGGGAGAGATAGTCCTTGCCATATCTGCTGGCCACGCAGCTGCGGGCGGCCTGCACGGCCTGATCCGACAGATGGACCGAGTCGGTGCGCATGTAAGTGATGAAGCCCCGCTCATACAGGGCCTGGGCCGTGCGCATGGTGTCCCTGGCGGAGAGACGCAGCTTCCGGTTGGCCTCCTGCTGCAGGGTGCTGGTGGTGAAGGGCGGAACCGGCTTGCGCACGGTGGGCTTTTCCTCCACCGCCTTCACCTTCCAGGGGGCCTGTTGCACCCGCTCCTGGAGGGATCGGGCCTCCTCTTCCTTCAGCAGCCTGACCTTGCTGCCGCTCTTGAGGGCACCTGTGGATTCATCAAAATCGCTGCCTCCGGCCACCCGATCCTGGCCCACATGGGTGAGCTTGGCCTCAAAGGCCAGGGCCTGGCTTTCCAGGGCGGCCTTCAGATCCCAGTAGCTGCCGCTGCGAAACGCCCGGCGCGCCTGCTCCCGCAGCACCAGCAGCCGCACCGCCACGGATTGAACCCGTCCGGCGGACAATCCCCACGCCACCTTCTTCCACAGCAGGGGAGAGAGGGTGTATCCCACCAGACGGTCGAGGATGCGGCGGGTTTCCTGGGCGTGCACCAACTCCATGTCGATGGACCGGGGCGTTTCCAGCGCTTTCTGGATGGCCGGTTTGGTGATCTCGTGAAACACCATCCGCCGCACCGGCACCTTGGGATTGAGGAGCTGTTGGAGATGCCAACTGATGCTTTCCCCCTCCCGATCCTCATCCGTGGCCAGCAGAAGCTGATCAGCACCCTTGAGAGCATCCTTGAGCTCCTTCACTACCTTCTTCTTGTCCTTTGGCACCACGTAGAGGGGCTCAAAGTTGTGGGCCGTATCAACGCCGAGGTTGGCCCACTTTTCGGCCTTGTGGGTTGGGGGAATTTCGCTGGCGTTGTTGGGGAGATCGCGCACGTGGCCCATGGAGGCCTCCACCCGGAAGTCCTTGGGCAAGAAGTTCCGGATGGTGCGGGCCTTGGTGGGGCTCTCGACGATCACCAGGGTGTGCGCCACAGGAGATGGATCAGACCGGATGACCCTCTATATCGCATCGGGGCGCCCTTCGGCGCAACGTTTCGCGAAACAGCAGCCCTCCGGGGGCGCCTAAACCCGCCGCCATCGCCGCTACAGTCCGCTTCAACGCTTGATCGATCGCTGTGGTTGCCGACATCGGTTTGCAGTTGAACGCGGCAGCGATTGCCCCGGAATCCGCCGTTCTGATTGCCCTCGTGGCCTGTCTGCTGGTGGATCTTGCCGGTGAGAGAACCGCCAGCCGCTGGGTGCCCCCCCTCTGCTACCTGGGTCTGGGAACGTCCCTTGTGCTTCTTGCGCTGCAATGGAACGGGTCGCTGGAACCCTCCTTTCTGGGGGCCTTCCTGGCCGACAACCTGGCCATCGCCTTCCGGGCCGTCGTCGCCGGCTCCACGTTGATCTCCCTGCTGCTGAGCTGGCGGTATGTGGAGCAAAGCGGCACCCCGCTTGGCGAGTATGCGGCCATCCTTCTTGCCGCCACCCTCGGGGGCATGTTCCTCTGTGGTGCCACGGATCTGGTGAGCATCTTCATCTCGCTGGAGACCCTTTCCGTGGCGAGTTATCTGCTCTCGGGGTACATGAAACGGGATGCCCGCAGCTCCGAGGCCGCGTTGAAATACCTCTTGGTGGGCTCCGCAGCGGCTGCTGTCTTTCTCTATGGCGCTTCCTTGCTCTACGGCCTCAGTGGGGGAAACACGGGCCTGGAGGCCATCGGTGTGGCTCTGGCTGGCAGCAGCGCACCGATCGCCGCCCTTTCCCTGGTGTTCGTGCTCTCCACGGTGGCCTTCAAGATCGCGGCCGTTCCGTTCCACCAGTGGACCCCGGATGTGTACGAGGGCTCCCCAACCCCCGTGGTGGCCTTCCTTTCTGTGGGTTCCAAGGCGGCTGGTTTCGCCCTAGCTCTGCGCATCCTGGTGGGTTGTTTTGACAGTTTCGATGCCCAGTGGAAGTTCCTGTTCACCGTTCTGGCTGTCCTGAGCATGGTGCTGGGCAATGTGGTGGCCCTGGCCCAAACCTCCATGAAGCGGATGTTGGCCTACAGCTCCATTGGGCAGGCTGGATTCGTGATGATCGGCCTGGTGTGTGGCACCGAGGAGGGCTTCGCTTCCATGGTGCTTTACATGGCCGCCTATCTGTTCATGAATCTCGGCGCCTTTGCCTGCATCATTCTCTTCTCCCTTCGCACGGGCAGTGATCGGATCGCCGATTATGCGGGGCTCTATCAGAAGGATCCCCTGATCACCCTTGGCCTCAGCCTGTGTCTGCTCTCCCTGGGAGGGATCCCTCCGATGCTGGGCTTCTTCGGAAAGATCTACCTGTTCTTCGCCGGCTGGGCCGACCACCAGTATCTGCTGGTGATCGTTGGGCTGGTGACCTCCGTGATCTCGATTTACTACTACATTTCCGTGATCAAGATGATGGTGGTGAAGGAACCCCACGAAGCTTCCGATGTGGTGAAGGCTTACCCAAACGTTCAGTGGAATCTCGCTGGGATGCAACCCCTTCGTGCGGCCCTTGTCACCTGTGTGGTCGTCACGGCCATCGGCGGCATTCTCTCCAGTCCGCTCTTTGAGTGGGCCAGCTCTACGGTGGCTGGCACTCCGATTCTCCAGGCCGCCCTGGCCAGTGCCAATGCCGGTGCGGTCGGCTGATTCTCCCATGCCAGGGACATCAGCTCCCAATGTGGAGCCTACCCTGGCTTTTCTGGACCACGTGGACAAGGTCTACGGTGAAGGAGATGCCCAGGTGCATGCCCTCCGCGATGTGTGCCTGACGGTGAACCGCGGCGACTACCTCGCGGTGATGGGCACATCGGGCTCCGGAAAGAGCACGGCGATGAACATTCTGGGCTGCCTGGATCGGCCCACCCAAGGGCGCTACTGGCTCAATGGCATTGAGGTGGCAGACCTCAGCGATGATCAACTCGCCGACATCCGTAACAGCCAACTGGGCTTTGTCTTCCAGCAATTTCACTTGCTTCCCCAGTTCAGCGCTCTGGAGAATGTGATCCTGCCGATGATCTATGCCGGGGTCCCGCCGGCGGAGCGTCGCCAGCGGGCGGAGGCCGCCCTGGAGCGGGTGGGACTGGCCCATCGACTGGATAACCGGCCCAATCAACTCTCAGGCGGCCAGCAGCAGCGGGTGGCGATCGCCCGAGCAATCATCAACCACCCATCCCTTCTGCTGGCGGACGAACCCACCGGCGCCCTGGATTCCCAGACCACCGCCGAAGTGCTCAACCTTTTCGACGATCTGAACCGGGAAGGCATCACGATCCTGCTCGTGACCCACGAGCAGGATGTGGGCAGGAGGGCCCAGCGGGTGGTTCACTTCCGCGATGGACAGATCGTGGGTTAGCCGGCCTGGGGGCTCCCAGGAGAGGGTTGCCGCGGTCCGGGAGCCGGACTGCCCGCAGGCCGCTCCAGTGTCTGAAGCAGTTGGCCGATCAACAGGGCCACCGCATCGGGCGTCGGTTCTCCGGCGGAATGGGTGGCAGCCCCTGCAGGCAAGCCGGGCAATCGCATGGCCGTGAGCATTTCAGCAGGCAGCATCTCTCCGGGGTCCGTGGCTACCCAGCCGCCATCCTGGGGGAGTCGAAGTTCAAAGTGCAGGTGGGGCCCCGTGCTCAGGCCCGTGCTGCCAACCCTGCCGATCACCTCCCCCTGACGAACGCTGTCTCCCGGTTTCACATAGAGCTCGGAAAGATGGCCGTAGAGGGTGCGGCGCATGGGGCGCTCGTGTTCGATCTCAATGGCCAGGCCATAGCCCCCCGCATCCCCGCTGCTCACCACCCGCCCGGAGAGGGCTGCCACCACTGGCGTGCCTTCCGGAGCAGCAAAGTCACGCCCGGAGTGCATGATCCAGGAGCCGAGGATCGGGTGCAGCCTCCAGCCGAAGTTGCTGGTGGGAACCGCAGATCCAACCAAAGGAAACAGCAGGCCCCGGTTGCCATTGCCCCCAATTGGGGAAGGACGGGGCGTCAACCGGAAGACATCGGTGAGTCGAAAACGACCGCCAATCCCAGCCAGCAGGGCGTTGACCGGCACGCTGATGGGGGGCAAGGGAGAGGCGGAAATGGCTTCGCGTGCCATGCCCTGGCCGTAGGAGCCGCCCCCCCCAGGACCCGCCAGTGCAGGAGCTGAGACCCCAGGCACGACGATGGCCTCACTGTCGGGTCGGCCGCGCCCCCGAAACACCACTCCGGTGCGGCACTCCTCTGCCGAGAGGGCTCCGCTGCCACAGGCTTGCTTCCTCAGCCCGGGCACCGGATCCAGCACCAACGAGCCCCGAACTCTCACCCGCTCCTTGGGTGTCACGATCCCGTCCCGGACCAGGGCATCGAGGGAGGCATCAAAGCGTTGGGGGCGGTCCTTGGGGAGCTGCTCGAGGGAGGGGCGGAGGGGATCCGGGCTCTCAGCCGTGACGGGGGGTGGGGTGGGCAGGGACGGCCGGGATCGGGGCAACTCTGCGGCGGGGACAGGATCGGGGGAAACCGGTGGGGGAGGGGTGAGGGGGGGCGGCGCCCCTGGCCCCCCTCCCTCGGGTGCTGGGAAGGGGCCTCCCTCCGACTGGGCCATCACCAGGGTGGAGCCTGCCAGGGGAGAGGCACAGGCAATGGCCAGCAACAACGGGCGGAGGCGGTGGAGCATGGCAGGAGTGCGGGCCGGGAGGCAGGGGGGCAGGAAGCGGTCTGAACCGCGTCCAATCCGTCCAATCAGTCGCCGCCAATGTAAAGACTGTGCCCCCCCTCTGGCCAGGAACGGTGCAGGACACTTTGCCGGCCATCCCTGCAGATCAGAGCCAACCCCCCCTGTCGGGTGAGCCCCTCAACGCGCCAGGTCGTGTTATCGATGGTGAGATCCCGCGAGGGAAGCCAGAGACGGGCCTCCGCTTGCTGACGGATCAGGTCGGGATCGTCCGCCATCGCCATGGCCCAGTCGAGAGCGGCAAAGACCCGTGGCAGCAGGTAGCGCGGGCGGGCACGGATCCGGCCGAGGGCGGCCACCAGATTGGTGGCCCCCCTGGGGACAGGGTTGCATCCATTGAAACCCAGACCAACGCGGGCCCAGCGCACCTTCAGCCCCCGCAGACGGAGGCCTGAAAGCAGGCCTGCCAGCTTGCGCCATTGCCCATCCCGCCCCTGCAGCAGGAGATCGTTGGGCCATTTCAGTCGCGCCTCCAGGCCCAGGGCCTCCAATTGATGGAGAAGGCCCACAGCCACACCGAGGCCTGGAGCGGCGGCCCTGGACTCCTCATCTGCCCAGGGAAGGGCGGCACTGAGCCAGATCCCCCCAGGAGGCGACTGCCAGTGGCGACCATGCTGGCCGTGTCCGAACCGCTGGTGACGGGCCAACACGGCAAGGGGCCGCTCCAGCCGGAGGGGGGGGCCATCGGAGCGATGGCTCAGCCAGCGCTCCAGCTCCGTTTCCGTGCTGGCACACACCGGCAGATGGCGCAGCTCCCACCGTCGGGGAGCCCTCACAATGCGGCGAGCCAGCGTCCCATCCTGTCGGCAGCCTCCTCCAGAGAGGCCGAGGGGCGCACCAAGGCCAGCCGCAGCCACCCCTCGCCTCCAGGCCCGAAACCTGACCCAGGGGTGAGACAAACGCCGGTTGCCTCCAACAGGGAGGCGCACACGCCCTCGCTGGACAGACCCCGCTGACGGGCCCCCTCGGGCAGGGGCAGCCAGAGATAAAGAGCCATGGATGGGCAGGGCACCACCCATCCGGCCGCCTGGAGGGCCAGCACCATGCGATCCCGGCGGTCGCGATAGACCTGCTTCAGCTGGGATGGCCACTCAGGGGCCCGCTCCAGGGCGGCGATGGCTCCTGCCTGAAGGGCCAGCGACTGGTTGAAATCAACCACCCCCTTGAGCTGGCGCAAGGCCCCGATCAGGGGTTCAGCCCCCACGGCAAAGGCCAGGCGATAGCCGCCCAGGCACCAGCTCTTGGAGAAGGAGAAGAGCTCCAGTCCACAGCGGCGCCAATCGCTGTGGCGCAACAGGGCTGGGGCCGTGCCCTCCAGCGCCAGATCCACATAAGGGTTGTCGTGGACCAGCACGATGTCATGGTCGATCGCCCGGGCCACGGCTTCCTCCAGCCAGCCCTGCTCTCCGGTGGTGGCTGTGGGGTTGTGGGGAAAACCCAGCACCAGCAGCCGCAGGGCCGACCAGGTGCTCTGGGGCAGGCTCTCAAAGGCGGGCCGCCACCCCCGTTCCTGTTGCAGGGGCAGGACAACGGGGGTGGCCGATGCCAGATGGAGCCCCCCCAGGTGGGAGGGATAGCAGGGATCCAGAACGAGGGCGGGATCCCCTGGATTCAGCACAGCGAGGGGAAGATGGGCCGTGCCCTCCTGAGATCCGATCAGGAGCAACACTTCCGTCTCAGGATCCACATCCACCCCAAAACGACGCTGAACCCAGGCGGCAGCCGCCTCACGGAAGGGTCGGGTGGCCCCGTGCAGGCAGTAGGCCGCACTGGCTGGCTGCCGAAGCGCCGACGCCATGGCCTCCAGCACCACCGGGGGTGGAGCCAGATCGGTGGAACCCAGAGAGAGATCGACGAGCGGCCAGGGATCCCCATCGCTGCCACGGGAGGCATGACCCTTGCCATAGGCCAGTTTGCGCTGGTCATTGCGGGCAAAGACTCCGCTACCCAGGCGGGAAACCCGCTGAGAAATGGGCATCCACCGGCTCAGAGATGGGCATCCACGAAAGCCTTCAGCTGGGCCTGGGGGAGAGCACCCTCATGGCGAGCCACCTCCTCACCACGGCGGAACAGGATCAGGGTTGGGAGACCCTGCACACCGAACCGTTCGACGGTGAGAGGATTGGGATCGGCCTCCAACTTGGCCACCTTCAGTTTTTCACCGTAAACCTGGGCCGCCCAGGTCATCATCGGAGCCATGAGACGGCAGGGTCCACACCACTGGGCCCAGACATCGAGCAAGAGCAGATCCGCCTCGCTGAGAGCACCCGCCGCCACACTGGCATCGTTGAGATCAACAACGCCGGAGAGAGAGGGCGTCAGGGGGTCAGCCACGGATGGAGCTCTGCACTGGCCCGATTGTATGGATCAGAGCTTGTCGATGGAGCGCTTCAGCTCCTGCAATTCCGCATCCACTTCGGCAACCTGTACCGGTTCGAGTTGGGGAACCGGGCCGTTGGGAGCAGGAAGCTGGATGGGATTCGCCCCCCCTTCCAGCCGCTGCCTGAGGGCTGCCAATTCGTCGTCCACATCACTGCTCTCGAGCGCCGCAAACTGGGATTCCAGATCGGCCCCGGCCAGCTCGGCAGCGGCCTGGCTGCGGGCTTCCAGGTTCAGCACCTTCTCCTCCATCTGCTCGAAAGCCGCCATGGCGTTGTTCGTGCCAAGGCTGTTCACGGCTGTCTGTAGCTGCTCCTGGGCCTGGGCGGCCTGGGCCCGGGCCTTCAGCATGTCCTTCTTGGTTTTGGCCTCAGCAATCTTGGCCTCCAGGGCCGTGAGGCTTTTCTTGAGGGTCTCCACCTGACCCGCCTGGCTGTTGATCTGGGTATTGAGAGCGGTGGCGGTGTCCTGGTAGGTCTTGCGGCGGGAGAGGGCCTCCCGGGCCAGGCTCTCTTCCCCTTTCTGCAGAGCCACCTCGGCCCGTTGATACCAGGCCTTCGACTGGGTATCGGCCTGCTCGGCCTGGTTCTGAAGACGCCTCTGGCTGGCGATGGCCGTGGCAACCGCCTGGCGCAGCTTCACCAGGTCGGCTTGCATGTCTGCCAGGGATTGGTCCAGGATTTTGGCTGGATCCTCCGCCTTGCTCACCAGGTCGTTGAGGTTGGCGCGAAGCAGGCGGCTGAGCCGATCAAAAAAGCCCATGGGCCGGGGCAGCGTTAGGGATACGTTATCGAAGGTATCTCCAACCGGAGGCTTCAGCCCTGGGGTTTGCCGAACCTTGCCCACTTCCCCCTACGCTGAAGCGATCATGGGTCAGACCACCCCACCTTCCCGCGGACGCCGCCGCAAAGGCGGCGACGGTGCCCAGAACCGGAAGGCATCCGGGCAGGTCAAGAGGGTGCTGGGCAACATCTCCTTCCTCATGCCCGCTCCCCCGGCTCCAGCCGAGGGCCTTGGGTCCTGTCTGGATACCCTCCAAAAGCACTGGCAACGGGAGGGCCATCTGGCTGCCCTCTGGCAGGCCTGGCCCCGGCTGGCCGGCGCCCAGCTGGCCAGCCATTGCCGTCCCCTCACGCTGCAGGCAGGGGTCCTCACCGTGGGAGCGGCACCGGGCCCCTGGCTGCAGGGTTTGCTCTACACCCGCCATCAGCTGCTGGGAGCCCTCCGAGGAGCGGGGTTTGCCGTGCGGGAGGTGCGGGTGCAGCAGCACTATGTCCAGCCCCTGCCCGTGGCGGGGGGGGAAGCGGAAGCCGATGTGTGGGCCCGCCACCCGAGTCGCATGGATGTCCATGGCCTCGCGGAGTGCCCCTCCTGCGCGAGGCCCGCACCGACCGGCGAGATGGCCCTCTGGGGAACCTGCAGCTTCTGCCGGCGCTCCCAGCTCGCCAATCAATTCCCTTC
This sequence comes from Cyanobacteriota bacterium, assembly GCA_035286045.1. Taxonomy (GTDB): domain Bacteria; phylum Cyanobacteriota; class Cyanobacteriia; order PCC-6307; family Cyanobiaceae; genus Cyanobium. The sequence goes on from JAYKIG010000027.1 coordinate 44,737, forward strand.
CGGCTGATCGGCAGGCGGAAGAAAACGCTGGCGCCACAGGCCTTCCTGGGTGCATGCCTCCGGCGTGCCCTCCGCAGGGAAAGCCCCCAGGAAGTCCTTGTCGCTGGCAGGTTGATAGGGGCCCTGCTTGATCTCGAACATCACGGTGTCCGGGGCCAGTGCCACCAGGGTATGGAAGACGCCCTCCGGGATCTCCACCCCCCGCAGGGGACCTATCGCATCGAGGTGCAACTGCTGGATCACGGCTCCCCCGGGATCGAGGAGCAGCACACCCATCGCGCCCTGCAACACCAAAAAACATTCAAAGCCCTCCCCCGGAGAGGGCCGCAGGTGGCGATGGGGACGCACGTAGGTGCCTGGCTGCATCACATTCAGGAACCTTTGAACCAGCTCAGGCTCGGCATGGAGATTGTGGTTGCGGCGCAGGCGAGCAGAACTGCGGGCCTCTGCTGCCACCGCATCAAAGAGGGCCTGATCCAGACGTTTGAGCTGGGGCGCGGTCACGGTCAGGCGCCACCTCGGAAGAGGTGGTTGTGGTGGGCGGAGTACAGCAGAGAGCGCGCCTGGCCTGCCCCCGCCAGGGCGGGGCTCACCACATACAGGGTGGTACGGATCAGGCCCCGCTCCCGGCTGGTGGCAGCCATCTGCTGGAGGGGCACCACCTGAAGCCACTGATCAGGCCAGCTGACGCGATAGCCAATGGCGACGGGCGTGTCCGGGCTGTAGTGAAGGAGAAGCTCCCGCTCCACCTCCTCCACGTGGCGCGCGCTGAGGTAGAGGCAGAGGGAGGCCCCGAGGGCAGCCAGACGACCAAGGGACTCCCCCTCCGGCATCCCGGTGCGCCCGCCAGCCCTGGTGAGCACAATGGTTTGCACCATACCCGGCAGGGTCAGCTCGCTCCCCAGGGCAGCGGCCGTGGCCTGGTACGCACTGAGACCCGGCACCACCTCCACCTCCAGGCCCGCATCCGCCAGGCAGCTGATCTGTTCGGCCAGCGCTCCATAGAGACAGGGATCGCCATCGTGCAAGCGCACGACCCGCAACCCGGCCCTGGCCCGTTGCACCAGGGCCTCCATCACTTCCTCCAGGGTGAGGGTGCTGGTGCCGATCCGTTCACACTCCGGCGGAGCCAGGGCCGCGATGCGGGGGTTCACAAGGGAATCGGTCCAGAGGAGAACTTCGGCCTGCTGAATGGCAGCAGCGGCACGCAGGGTGAGCAGATCAGGAGCGCCGGGACCGGCCCCCACGATCTGCACGGGAAGAAGGGACGGTGCACTCATGAGGAGACGCCAGCAGGATCGGGAAGGGAGAGGCGGCGGCCATAGAGCCACCAGAGGCCAAAGCCACCGAGGGCCATCAACAGCAGACTCACCAGCTGGGCCATGCGCAGTCCACCGCTGCAGAAGGGGGGTTGGGACAGGAGGCAGAGGGGATCAAGCCTGAGGCCTTCAATCCAGAAACGACCACTGCTGTAAGCCAGGAGATAGGTGCAGGTGAGGGCACCGGCCGGAAGGTCAAGGCGTCCTCTGGAGGCTTGGCGAAAGAGGACAAGCAGCAGGGCACACACGCCCAGATTCCAGAGAGATTCGTAGAGAAAGGTGGGGTGGAAGGTGGCTTGATCCATGAACTCTTCCGGGCGGCGGGAGGGAGGAATGGTGAGCTTCCATGGCAGGTCTGTGGGAAGGCCGAAGGCTTCTGAATTGAAGAAGTTGCCCCAGCGCCCGATCGCCTGCCCCATGGCCACAGCAGGCATCAGCACATCCACCAGAGGCCAGAAGCGCTGACGGCGCCAGCGGCAGAACAGGATCGTGGCCAGGGTGCCGCCGATGAGCGCTCCATGGATGGCGATCCCCCCATGCCAGATGGCCAGCATTTCTCCCCACTGGCCTTGGTAGTGGCGCCATTCGAGAAGCACGTAATAGATCCGGGCCCCCAGAACGGCACCGATCACGAGAACGGGGAGAAGGTCGCTCACCAGCATGGGGTCGATGCCTCTACGCCGGGCCAGACGCCGGGCCAGCATCAGGCCGAAGACGACGGCTGCAGCAATGAGCAGACCGTACCAACGCAGCACGAAGGGCCCCAGCTGAAGCTGGGGCCCGGGGGAGATGAACAGGGCCAGGACCATGGAAGCGGGGGTCAGACGATCCCCTCAGCCGCCTGCACTTTCTCCACCTGGCGCTTCTTGAGCACCAGCAGGATCTGGGCCAGGGCCACAGCAGCGAGGAAGGCCAGAAGGCCATAAATCCGGATCGGATTCTGAAGCACCACTTCCGCATCCACTTGCCCGAACCCACCCACGTTGGGGTCGTTGGTGAGGGGAGCTCCAGCCTCCACGGCTTCGCCCACTTTCACGAGCAGGGTGGGGCCAGCGGGCACGGTTTCCGTCACCGAATCGCCATCCGCCTTGGTGATCTCCACCACCTGAGCCCCGTTCTCACCCTCGCTGATGGAGGCGATGGTGCCGGCGGCTGGGGCCGTGAAGACTCCATTGTTGCTCTTTTCACCGGTGGGATACACCTGACCCCGACCCCGGTTACCGCCCACATGGAGCTGATACTTGCCGAAATGAATGGAGCTGTCCGTGGCCGGATCGGGGGAGAGGATCGGGAACACGATGGTCTGGTGCTGGTCCCCAGGGAGGGGCCCCACCAGGAGGATGTTGGGTTGGGTGTCGCTGTACTGGGTGTAATAGACGCCTGCAGTTTCTTCCTTCAGCTCCTCACTCAGGCGCTCGGGGGGGGCCAGCTTGAAGCCATCGGGCAACATCACCACTGCACCCACATTCAGGCCGGTCTGGGAGCCATCCGCCGCCACCTGCTTCACGCTGGCGTCATAGGGAATTTTCACTTCGGCCTTGAACACCGTGTCGGGGAAGACAGCCTGTGGCACTTCCACCCGGGTGAGTTTCTTGGCGAGGTGACAGTTGGCGCAGACGAGCTTGCCCGTGGCCTCTCTGGGGGTGGCGTAATTCTGCTGAGCCCAGAAGGGATAGGCCCAGGTGGGGCTGGCCCCGCCGATCAGGGCCGTGAGGGCAAGGGTGAAGGAGACAAGGCTGCCGAGGATGACCTGAAGGGGACGACGCATGGGAGGAACGGCGGGAGCAGGCAAACTGGAGAGGGAGGAGGACAGGGGATGGGACATCAGGCCCACCAAGGGGACTCTCCGGTGCGGAAGTCGGTTTCCGTCCACTGGCTGACGAACACCGTGTCGTTTTCGACAGAAACATGGGCCAGGGCCAGAGAAAGCGGCGCAGGACCACGCACCACCTTCCCGGTGGCGTCGTATTGACTGCCATGGCAGGGGCACATGAACTTGTTGGCGCCGCTGTTCCAGGGCACCACGCATCCCAGGTGGGTGCAGATGGCGTTGATGCCGTAGTTGCCGATCGCTTCTGGACCTTCCACGATCAGATAGGTGGGATCGCCCTTCAGGCCCTGCACCAGGCTGCGATCCCCCTCCTTGTGGCTGGAGAGCCATCCGGTGGCGGTAACCGTGTTGCCCAGCTCATCCTTTGCGGTGGTGCCACCGCCTGAGCCAGCGGCCTTGGGGGGGATGAAGTAGCGAACAACCGGATAGAGGGCCCCCAGCGTCACACCCGTGATCGTGCCGAAGGTGAGCAGATTCATGAACTGCCGGCGACCCATCCCGGGCACGTCAGCGGGTGAGGACGCTGCAGGAATTTGGGTCATATGGCAGGACCGGAGATGCGGGAAGCTATCGCCTGGCCATTATGAACTGCACCCGGTCGATGCCGGGAGCGAAACGTCGGCTCCGATGGAAGGCTTCACGGTTCGATGTGGGCCATTGAGAAGCCGGGAGGCTTCACAATGATTCAGCTGCGATCGACAGCCCATGGCCGAGCCCGAGGTCGCCCTGAGCGCAGAAGAATTGATCGGGATGCTGCAGCGCCGGTGGCAGGCCTCCTACGACCTGCGGTTGGTGCAGCGTCAGGGGCGGCTCTATTTCCAGGTGATGTGGGGGCATCTGGAGCAACAGTCGTTTCCCATGACTCCGCAGGCCTATCGCGAGAGAGTGGCCGAGGTGGCGGCCACCCTCAATGCGTTGGGAGCGGCCAATCAGGTGCGCAGCTGGTTGGTGGAGGGGCGGGATCGGCCCCGGATGGGCAAGGCGCTCTCCCTCGCCCTTCTTGTGTCGGAGCCTCGGGCCGTGGAGTTTCTTCTCTGATCGGAGGCCGGCTCAGAGGGAATCAGAAGCTTTGCGGAGCCATCCCCCCGACTGGCTCAGGGCCACCAGGACCACACCCAGGCCATAGAGAGCCGTGATCGCCCCGGAGAGGAGCAGCATGGTGACCGGATCCGTTGAAGGGGTAAGAACGGCTCCGGCAAGGGCGCTGATAAGCACCACCCAGCGCCAGGCCCGCACCATGGTGGGTGCATCCAGCAAGCCGAGGGCTCCGAGCACCAGTTGCAACACGGGCAGCTGGAAGGCCAGGGCTGTGGCCACCATCAACAGGAGAACGAAATCCAGATACCGCTCGATCGACCAGAGGGGCTCCACCACATCGGCGCCGTAGTTCACCAGGAACCTCAGGGCCGCCGGCACCAGGGCCCACCAGGCGAAGGCCAGACCTGCGAAGAACAGCAAGCTGGAGGCTCCCACGGCGGGGGCCAGAAGCCGGCGTTCCCGCCGGGTGAGCCCCGGCAGCACGAAAGCCAACCCCTCAAATAACCACCAGGGCAGGGCCAGCACCAGCCCCGCATACCCAGCCACCTTGAGGGACACCAGGAGAAATTCACCCGGGGCCAGTTGAAGGAAACGGATCCCCTGCGCGGGCTGCTCCAGGAGCCGCACGAGAGGACGAACGACCAGCAGGGCGCCGGCAGCGGCCACCACAAGCACCAGCAGCCCTCGCAGGATGCGGCGGCGGAGCTCTTCCAGATGCTCCACCAGGCTCATCTCCACTTCGCCAGGCAGCTCATCATCAAAGGAAGTCACCCCGGAGGCTGGAGCCAGGGACGACCCTGGGGCAGGGGAATCGGCAGGGGTGGACAGGGGAGTGAGGTCCGTCATGGATTGACCTGAGCTTAGGAAGCCTCCAACAGCCGCCGAGCCTGCTCAGGCTGCCCCCAGAGAATCTCCCCCCCCCGATGGCGAACGGTGCCTGGGGCGCTGCCGGGAAGGCGCTGCAACCCTTCCGTGGGCACCATGACCACGGACACCCGGACATTCCCCCGTCCGCGGCTGAAATGGGCCGCCAGATCCGCCGCAGCTTTGAGATCGGCTTCTGCGGCCGGTCCTGCAGAAGCCTTCAGCACCACATGGCTGCCCGGCATTTCCTGGGCGTGAAACCACAGATCGCCCCGTCGGGCCTGGCGCAGGCTGATCCACTCGTTCTGGCGATGGTTGCGCCCCACCTGAAGGCACAGGCCCGATGGGGACCGCAGCTCCAGAGGATGGGGAGCGGCCCGTTCCCCCTCAGCCCTGCGCCGCGGCTGCCCCCGCTTGGCGGGCGCGTCCCTGGCTCTGGGCTCGAGCTGGTGGAGGTCTTCCTCCAGCGCCGCCAGCTGATCCACCTGATCGGCCTGATCCGCGTACACCAGGGCTTCCTCAAGCCAGGCCAATCGTTGCTGGTGGGCCTCCAGGCGGGGGGTGATGGCGGCCACGGAGCGGCGCAGTTTGCGGGCACGCTTGTAAAGCGCCTGGGCCTGCTGGATCTGCGCTTTGTCCGGCGGGTAATGGCTGAGGAGCTCGTCCGCCTCCTGTTGCAGCGCCTCCCTGCCGGCGGCGGCTTCCAGAAGGCCCTGCTGGTCGTCCAGCAGGCGGGCCTCCCGCCGGCGCAGCGCCCCAAGCCGTTGCAGCAGGGTCTGGCGGCGCTGGTTCAGCTGGCGGGCCTCCAGCCAGCTCTGGCTCAGGTGGGCAAGGGCCCCATGGAGCGCCAACGGCGGGAGAAGAGGGTCGAGGGCAGATGGCGCCGGCCAGCAGCGGACCTCCCCCTTGGGGGTGAAGCTCATGGCAAACCGTTCCCCCTCCACGGCCTGGAGCCAGCCCTGCCACTGCTGCCAGAGCTGGCCCCACTGCTCGGCACTGAGCTCGCGCACCGGCAGCTGCGGCTGGAGAGGGGCGCCCCCTGGAACGGCCCCCTCCAGGAGCTGGCGCACCAGGGCGGGGCTCACCCCTTGATAGGCCTCCATCAGGGCCTCGGAGAGAGGCTGGGGGAGGCCCATGAGGCGCCGTTGCCAGCGTTCAAACGACTCCTCCGCACGGGGGGGCTCCCCCCGCAGGGGTGGAGGCGGGGTGTAGGGATCCCCGGTGCCGATGGGCCGCCACCGGGATTGCTCCGGTCGCACCTGCCGGGCCAGGGCGATCACCTGCCCCTCGCCATGGAGCAGGAAGAGATTGCTGTGCCGCCCCATCAGTTCCAGCACCAGATGGCGCTCAACCGGTTCCCCGGGGCGGGGCGCGAAGTCCAGGCTGACCACCCGCTCCCAGCCCTGCTGGCGCACGGCCACAAGGGCCAGGCCGCGAAGGCCATGCTGAACCTGTCGGGCCAGGGTGCTGCCTTCTCCCTGCCTGGGCGGGGGGGGAATTGCCAGGAGCCGGGGGGCTTCCGCCATCCAGCTCAGCTCCAGCCACTGAAGCCCACCAAGGTGGCGCAGGGCCAACTGCAGGGTGTGGCCATCGCTCTGTTGCGCTTTCTCAAATCGGCTGGGCACCAGGACGCTTCGCAGCTCCCCCACCAGAGCGCGGAGGGTGGTGGCATCGATGGACGGGTGGCGGAGGGGGGGAACGGGCGAGCCCATCGGCGGGCAGGAGACCTTTACTGTGCGGCCAATAATCTGCGGGTCAGGTTCAGCGGCCCCATCTTCCCGGGACCGATGCTGTCGTAAGGATGACCCTTCCCACTAGCCCATTCACAGTAGATCGCCCTGGCCGTCTCACCGTGCTCACCGGACCCAGCGGGGTTGGGAAGGGCACTCTGGTGCGGGGCCTGTTGAAGCGCCATCCCCAGCTGTGGCTGTCGGTGTCGGCCACGACCCGTGCCCCACGGGAAGGGGAAGTGGATGGGGTGCATTACTTCTTTCTCAGCACGGAAGCCTTCGAGCAACAGGTGAAGCAGGACGGCTTCCTGGAATGGGCCTCCTTTGCTGGAAACCGCTACGGAACCCCTCGCGCGGCCGTCGAACAACGATTGGCAGAGGGCCACCCCGTTCTGCTGGAAATTGAGGTGGAAGGAGCCCGGCAAGTGCGTCGCAGCTTTCCCATCGGCCAGCAGATCTTCGTGGCTCCTCCCTCCTTCGAGGAGCTGGAGCGCCGCATTCGCGACCGGGGCACGGAAGCCGAAGAGGCCATCCAACGAAGGCTGGCCCGAGCCAGGGAGGAACTGGAAGCGGCCCCGGAGTTTGATGCGGTGCTGGTGAATGGGGATCTGGAGGCAGCGGGCCGTGAGCTGGAAACGCTCATGGGGCTGGGGGATACAGCGGCCAACAAAAACGGCCCCGAAGGGGCCGTTGGCTTGGGCTGATGTTCTGCAGAACCCTCGGATCGCCTGGAGACCCTTAGAGAGGGTGGAACAGAAGATCAGGATAAAAGCGATTGAATTCGATCATGATTCCAGCTGTGATGGTGAACCAGATCGCGGCAAAAACAGGGGCAGTGGTGAGAAACTTTTTCATGGGTTGTGAGGATTGCTGTCAACCAGTGAAGGTGTGAGGGCGGAGGGGATCAGCGAGGAGAAACGGTGACCTTGCTGTCGGCTTCGACCAACTTGCCGCTGGTGTACTCCCGAAGGGCGGCCAGAGGCCAGCTGGCGGATGCCAGGGTGCTCTTGAACGCGAGGGGGAGATCGATCTGGATTTCTTTCATGGTCGCGTCCTTGGCGCCTCGGACGGCGATCAGGTAGGTGCGACCAGCCCAGCCGATGCAGCCAGCGATGTAGAGAAAGGCGATGCCAGGGATGATGAAATCACCGGCATGGCTCCAGCGCCCATCCACGATCAGGTGGGGCAGACCATCGGTGCCGCAGAGGGCCTGGCTGTAGAGCCTGAAGCGGGCTTTGGCCTGCTCGGTTTTGGCGGCTCCAGCCCGCTGCTGGAAGCGGACATTTTCCGTGCAGGGTGTGAGGCCTCCGATATCGGCTTGGGCCGTGGGCGCCCATCCAAAGATCAGGAAAGCGGTGAGGAGAACGGCGAAGAGACGGCGCATGGATGGGGGCCGCGGGTCAGGATGTCATCGCGGAGAGTAAGGGAGGGCCAAGGGGCCCATGCCATCAGTTCTGGCCCTCGAAACAAGTTGTGACGAGTCGGCCGCCGCCATCGTCAGTGA
>JAYKIG010000028.1:0-8661 GCA_035286045.1 Cyanobacteriota bacterium
GAGCAGAGCATCGATGCAACCCAGCATGCCCAGCACGGCTGCATCCACGAGCATGAACCGCAGATCATCCAGTTCGAAATAAGGGACCCGCAGCTGGGGGAAACCAGAGGCGAGCTCGCCGATGCGGCGGATCCCCTCACCGCCACCGGTGAGCAGGGTGAGCGAGAGCAGCGTGCCCAGCACCAGGGCGATCAACTGGGGTGGAGCGATTTTCTTCACCGCAGCCGGAGTGAACCAGAGGATGGCCAGGGTGATCAGCGCCAGGATCACCTCACTGGGGCGGGCGTTGGCGACCAGCTGGGGCAAGGCATTCAGTGTGCCCATCACGCCACCTTTGGGGAGGGCCTGGCCCAGGAAGGGGCCGATCTGGAGGACAACTAAAATGATGCCGATACCGCTCATGAATCCCGAGATCACCGTGTAGGGCATCTGAGTGATGTAGCGGCCCAGCCTCAGGAAACCGAAAACGATCTGGAGCAAGCCGGCCAAGATCACCACCGTGAAGGCCATGGCCAGGCCGTTCTCGGGATTGCGGGCGGTCAGGCTGGCGATCACGGCCGTGAACACCACCGTCATCGGACCGGTGGGTTCGGAGATCAGCGACGGCGTGCCGCCGAACAGGGCGGCAAACAGGCCCACCAGGACGGCCCCCCAGAGGCCAGCAGAAGCACCGGCTCCGGAGGCCACGCCGAAGGCCAGGGCCAGGGGCAGGGCCACGATGGCGGCGGTAACGCCGCCGAACAGATCCCCCTTGATGTTCGTGGTGCTGATGTGGTTCAGCACCCGCAGACCCGGTCGTTGGGGCGGCACCGATGCGGTTGTCATCGCTACAGGTGAGGGTTGGCGTGGAACCTTAGGCCGTGTGCCAAGAACCTGGGGCAATCGCGCTGGCTCTTCGCAGCCTCAGGTGAGCACCAGCCGCTGCACCATCACCCAGGGCCCAGAGTCACCACTCGAGGGCTTTGCCTCCGTTGAGCCGCTCGCCGCAGGCCACCGCCCCAGACCGCCGGGTGCCATCCCTATAACCCTCCCACTTCTCCAGACCCCCATGCTTCCCATCCCCCCGCTGCTGATGGAGGTCAGCTCCCATCAGCTGGAAGCGGCTGAAACCCTGCTGCAGGTGGGTCGCTTCCTGGTGATCTTCATCGCCGCCCGGGCGATCGCCGAGCTGATGGTGCGGCTCCAGCTGCCCACGATCCTCGGGGAGCTGGTAGCGGGGGTGCTGATCGGGGTGTCCGGCTTTCACCTGATCGTGCCCCCTGGCGCCCAGGCGGAACTCTCGGGCGCCCTATCGGGACTGGTGGCTTCCCTCACCGACATCACGCCCGAAGCGGTGCGCGATGTCTACGACGAGACCTTCCCCAGCCTGCAGACCGTCTCGCAGCTCGGGCTCTTCGCCCTGCTGTTCCTCACGGGCCTGGAAAGTGAGCTGGATGAACTGGTGGCCGTGGGGGTGCAGGCCGGCACCGTGGCGGTGACCGGTGTGGTGCTGCCCTTTGCCCTTGGCACCGCTGGGCTCTATACCCTGTTCCATGTGCCCCTGATCCCGTCGGTGTTCGCCGGTGCCGCCATGACGGCCACCTCGATCGGCATCACCGCAAGCGTGTTTGGGGAGCTCAAGTGGTTGAAGCGCAGCGAGGGGCAGATCGTGATCGGTGCCGCCGTGCTCGACGACATCCTCGGCATCGTGATCCTGGCGGTGGTGGTGGCTGTGGTCGGCGGTGGGGCCTTCAGCCTGGGGCCGGTGGTGCGGCTCTGCCTGGCGGCGATTGCCTTTGTGGCGGTGGCCCTGTTCCTGAGCCGCACCGCTGCCCCCCTGTTCGATTGGGTGGTGGATCGGCTCAAGGCCCCCGGCGATGTGGCCGTGGCAAGCTTTGTGGTGCTCACCCTCTGCTGTTTTGCCGCCCAGGCCATTGGCCTGGAGGCGGCTCTGGGGGCCTTCGCTGCCGGCCTGATCCTCAGTGCGTCCAAGCACACGCACGATATCGATGCGGCCGTCAAACCCTTGGTGGCTCTCTTCGCCACCGTGTTCTTTGTGCTGATCGGCACCGGCATGGACCTTTCGGTGCTCAATCCTTTTGATCCCGCCAACCGGGAGGGCCTGATCATTGCTGCCTTCCTGCTGGCTGTCTCCATCATCGGAAAGGTGGCCGCCGGTTGGAGCTACCTCAGCAAGGAACCCACCAACCGCCTGGTGGTGGGTCTGGGGATGATGCCCCGGGGCGAGGTGGGTCTGATCTTCCTGGGCCTGGGCCGTCAAGCCGGCATCCTCACCCCTGCGCTGGAGGCGGCCATCCTGTTGATGGTGATCGGCACCACCTTCCTGGCGCCGATCCTGCTGCGGCTGGTGATCCCAGCGGAACCCGAGCCAGCCCTGGCGGAAGCCATCCACCCTTCCCCTTGACTGGTGTTCGCCCTACCCCCTCCGCCTTGGTCTCCTCTGCAAGCCCCTACACCGGCCAGGTGGTGGCCCTGGCCACCCGCCACGGCAAGGAGCGGGTGATCGGTCGGGCTCTGCGCTGGGGGCTGGGTGCGCAGCTGCTCCACGTTCAGAGCGTGGATACGGATGCACTCGGCACCTTCTGCGGCTCTGTGCCGCGCCTTGGTGATGCGCGAAAGGCCTGCATCACCAAGGCCAATGTTGCGCTCAGTGAGGGTGGAACGGATCTGGCGATCGCCAGCGAAGGCAGCTTCGGGCCCCATCCCCACCTGCCATTTCTGGCTGCAGGGATGGAATGCATGGTGTTTCTGGATCAGAGCCGGGGGCTGACGCTTGTGGAGCAACTGCTGGCGCGGCGCACGAATTTCGCCCATCGCCTTGTTCCGGCCCCTTCAGCTGCGGGGCCTGAGCCGGATCTGGCCCGGTGGCTGGAGCAGGTGGGCTTCCCAAGCCACGCGCTCATCGTGCGGCCCCGCGGGAGTGAGCTTCAAGGCCCCGTTGAGAAAGGACTCTGCAGCTGGGAAGCCCTGGAGCCTGCGATGCAGCGGGCGGCTGCCGCCTCCCCCGACGGGCTCGCCCTTGTGGAAACGGACATGCGGGCCCATTGCAACCCCACTCGCATGGCAGCGATCCGGGCGTTGGCCTTCCGCCTGGTGCGGCGCATGGCCACCCCTTGTCCGGCTTGCCGGACCCCAGGCTGGGGCCTGGTGGATCAGCGTCCCGGTCTTGCCTGTGGAGGGTGCGGTCTGCCTACGGAGCTGGTGTTGGCGGAGGTGTGGGGGTGTGCGCTCTGTTCGTACAGGGAAGAGAGGCCCCGCAGGGATGGGTTGGTGGCAGCCGATCCTGGCCAGTGTGGCTGGTGCAATCCCTAGAGGTCAGTCGTCCGTGTGCTCTCCTGGTGGCTCTTGAGTTTGGCCGGGGGCCTGGCTCGCTTCCGCCACTTCCGCCACCAGAATTTTGTCCACCCGCTTTCCATCCATATCCACCACCTCGAAGCTGAGTCCATCCCAGCGGAAATGTTCGCCGGCCATGGGGATCCGGCCCAGGTGGTGCATCACGAAGCCGCCGATGGTGTGGTAACCGCCCGACACCTCATCCGGCAGCTCCTCCCGATCCACGAGAGCCTTGAAATCGCCGATGTCGAGGGAGCCATCCAGCAGCCAGGAGCCATCCTCCCGCTCCACCACCAGGGGTTCTTCCTGATCCTCGGCGGAGGGTAAATCTCCCACGATGGCTTCCATCAGGTCGTTGAGGGTGAGCAGTCCCTCGATGCCGCCGAATTCATCGGTGACCAGGGCAATGTGCACCCCCGTTTCCCGGAACTGCTCGAGCACATTGAGGGCCCGCATGCTCTCGGCCACAAAGAGCGGGGGCTGCATCATGGCTTCCAGATCCACGGGTTGGTTTTCCACCACAGCCGTCAGGAGGGTGCGGATGCGGATCGTGCCCACACAATTATCGAGATTGCCACGGGCCACTGGAAAGCGGGAATGGGTGCTCTCAAGCACCTCTTTCAGGGAGGCCTCCAGGGGTTCCTCGAGGTCCAGCCAGGCGATTTCCGTCCGCGGGGTCATCATCGAGCGGATCGGCCGGTCCCCCAGCCGAAACACCCGTTGCACCATGTCGTGCTCCACCTCTTCAAACACCCCGGATTCGGTTCCCTGACGGATCAGGGCCTTGATTTCCTCCTCTGTGATCTCCGGTTCCTCCGAGGCCCTCACCCCGAGCAGCCGCAACATCCCATCGGTGGACCCGCTGAGGATGTGCACCAGGGGGGCCGTGAGACGGGATAGAAAACGCATCGGCCCCGCCACCTGGCAAGCGATGGCCTCCGGGTTGCTCAGGGCGATGCGCTTGGGCACCAGCTCCCCGATCACCAGGGAGAGGTAGGTGATCACGGTCACCACCAGGGCCAGGCTGAGCAATTCGCTCGACCCTCGGAGGGCCGGCACCTGATCCAGGTAGGGCTTGAGCCTCTGGGCGATCGTGGCGCCGCCCAGGGCGCCGCTGAGAATGCCGATCAGGGTGATCCCCACCTGCACGGTGGAGAGAAAATCATTGGGAGAGTTGGCGAGCTTGAGGGCTTTTCTTGCCTTCCGATTCCCTCGATCCGCCAGTTGCTCTAGACGAACTTTTCTGGAGGAAACAACGGCAATTTCCGAACCAGAAAAGACTCCATTTGCTATCAGGAGAAGAAAAATTAAGAGACACTCGCTGACGAGTGAAGACACGTGGGCGGTATTAGTGATAGCAGAGCATAGCAGCAACTCCCGTTTTGGATGTCAGAAATGCATGGCTGTTCCAGGGCCCAGGTGTTTCTTTACCAACTTTTCAGGTTTGCTGACATGGATCATCGGTTTCTCTTGCACGTGAAGACATAGACGGGATGGGGGGCTGATCCCGCCTCGGGTGCGAGAGGCACCGGTGTGCAGGTCATCTCCGCAGCCTCGGGCGGCTCTGGATGAATGGAGATCAGAAGGGTCGGATCCCTTTGTTCCCGCAGCGCGTCTGATCCGATGGGTTGCACCCGCCTGCCCGCATACCAGTTGAGGCTGGGGCGTTCCTCCAGCTTCCAGAGATGCACGGATGCAGCGGGGTGCTGGTGCACCGCCGCGGCCACGGGCCCTACCGGCCACTGTTCCTGAAGTTCCCAGAGCCAGATGGGGCTCCGCATCAATAGAAGCAGGCCACCCCAGAGGCCTGCGACCAGCAGGATCACCCCTGTTTGGCGCCGCCGCAGCGGTCGAGCCAGCATGAGAGTTCCCCCCACCAGCAGGCCCAGGCCCCCTGTTCCGGCGACAGGAGCAAGAGCCTGTCCATCGGGAAGGCCGACAACAGGGGCGACCAGGGCTAGGGCGCAGAGGGGGGCCCCGAGGAGGGCCCAGAACATCGGTACGCGCCGCATGAATGCGCCCCATGGAGGAGGCTCGGTGGCCTGGGGATTGACCAACCAGGCCAGTACGGGTCCGCAAGAGAGGAGCATGGGAGGCCAGAGGAGATGGCTGTACCAGGGGAGCTGGGTGCGCAAGGGCAACACGAGAAGGGCGCAGAGCGCCGTGGTACCCAGGCACCATCGCCCTGCCCGGGTGCAGCGCTCCCGCCAGGCCAGAGCCATTGCTGCTGGCCAGAGGGCCAGCCAGGGCCAGCCTCCCTCCAAAATTTCTGTGACCGGCATCCAGATCCCGCCCCGGTTGCCTTCAATGACCTGAGTCACCCGGGCGAACCCCTGCCCCAGCCACATGTCCAGCGCATCGGAACCGCGCAGGATTGCATGGAACCCATGCCATGCGAGCCCTGGAAGCAGTCCCAGCATCAGTCCGCCCAGAAGCCAGAGCCATGGGCTCCGCTCCAGCTCCCGATCCACGGCCCGCAGCAGCATGGTGGCCAGCAGCACTGGAAGGGCCAGGGGGGCTTTCAGGAGCAGGAGTGCCGAAGCTCCCACACCCATCAGCCCTCCATGAAGCAGGAGCGATCGGGGTCGACGGTCGGGCGTGAGAACAGCCCACCAGACGAGCAGAATCGCCGCCAACTGGCTGCCATCCAGCATGACGAGGCGTCCATGGCGTGCCAGGGGGAGCAGGGTGAGGGCCATGGCCGAGCTGGCCACCGCCACCGCAGGTTGGGAAGGTCTCAGCCTGGCCTGAACCATCCCCACCAGGGGCACCACGGTGCTGGAAAGGAGTGCAGGCACCAGCCGCAGAAGCCATTCCGGGGGCAGTGTGGTCGGCGCGCCAGGCGTGCTGGCGCGCCAGAGATGGATCGCCCCTGCGATCAGGAGGTGCAGTCCCGGTGGTTTGTTCAGGTAGGGCTTGCCCCAGGAGGTTGGCAGCAGTAGCTCGGGCCAGGGTTTCTCAGAGGCCTCCAGGGCCACCCTGGCCACGAGGCTTTCATCCCAATCCCGCAGGGGCAGATGGCCCAGACCCGCCAGGGCCAGCAGCATGGCCAAGAGCCAGAGCCCAGCCAAGGGCAAAGCAAGAGGTTTCCAGCCGCTCACAACAGCTCCCTCACAATTCCTGGAGGGAGGTTGGCGTCCCCAGGGTGGAGCAGCTCAAAATCCAGAAAGGAGAAACCGGGGCCGACGCAACAATTGACCAGACTCCAATCCCCAAGGCAACGGGCCGCCTGCCACCACCCTGCAGGCACCACCTGCAGCGGTTGAACCGTTTTGTCGTTCCCGCCGCCAAAGGGCCCAAGGATCTTCTGTTGGGCCACTCCTCCTTCGGGGGGGAGGGTCCAGAGTTCCAGGGGGGCTCCACCGGCATGGTGCCAGGTTTCATCCGCTCCGATCACCCGATGCCAGCGGCTGATCTGCGTTGCCGTGAGCAAAAACCAGATCACCGTGAGCCCGCAGCGCTGTTCCCCATCGGCCCGTTGCACCGTGATGGTGCTGCGATGCAGCTCCCGAAACCAACCGCCCTCCGGATGGGGTTGCAATCGAAGCTGGGCCACCAGCGTTTCCGCGGTGATCCCAGCAGGGCTGGGGCTTCCATCGGGCACAGCGATGTGGCGGCACGCCCCCATTGTTGTCTGTTGCCCTTGGCCTCCTCTCCTGGCTGGCTTCCCCTCAGATTGGGGCCTGGCCCTGGTCCTCCAGGAGGCGTGGGTCTGGGAAGGTGGGTTCCTTGAGGATCCAGAGGATCTGAACCGACAGCAGGGCGCAGGCAAAGCACCAGACCGACGCGAGGGCCTGGCTGCGGGCCCATTGCGTGAGGCCAAAGGCCAGGAGCAGGGACAGCGCAAAGGTGCGGGTCCGGTGTGAAGGGACCAGAAACAAGGGGAGAACGATCCAGATGGCATAAAGCATGTGCCCCACTCCCTGCGGGAGCAAGGCTGCGCTCCAAGGGGTCAGGGGGTACACCAGAGAGTGCCCGATCTGTTCGGGGAGAGCGGAGAGGGGGTGGCGCAGCAGGGGGAGCCACAACACCGTTCCGGGCACCAGGCTGAGGGCGGAGATCAAAGGCAACAGCAAAGGGCTTCGATCTTCTCTGGGCCAGAGTCGCAGGGCTGCCCAGGGGATCCACACCGGCCAGAAAGCGAAGGCAAAGAACAGGTAGGCCACCGCGGCTCCCACGGTGAGGCTGTCGTCGCCTGAGCCCTCGGCCAGGCCCAGCCAGACCATCCCTTCCAGAGCCTGTTGGAAGCTGAACAGCATGGGGGCCATGGCCAGGGGCACGGTCAGGCGATCCCCTTTTGCCATGGCGATGGCCAGGCTTGCGGCGCCCAACGGAAGAAGAACCCCGCTGGCCACGAAGCTGGCCGTTGCTGAGAAGCACATCGCCTGATTCCTCTCAGATTGGGCGGCTTGTGGGATTGCCGCTGGCACTTCAGCTGTGGCTCAAACCAACCCTAGAGACGACAGAACAAGCAGATGCCAAGGGACGTTTAATTTTGTCTGGCCGTCCTGGATCCCTCGGCCTTGAGAAAGACGGAGCGAGCGGGACTTGTGCTGCGCAGGCTTTCTGAGCTCTATCCCCAGACCCCGATCCCCCTCGACCACCGTGACCCCTTCACACTTCTGGTGGCCGTTCTGCTCAGTGCCCAGTGCACCGACAAAAAGGTCAACGAGGTGACCCCAGCCCTCTTCGCAGCTGGTCCCGACCCGGCGGCCATGGCCGAACTCCCGGAAACGACGATCCTCGGCCACATCCGCCAGCTGGGACTGGCCCGGACCAAGGCCAGGCACGTGAAGCGTCTGGCGGAGTTGATTCTCGAGCGCCATGGTGGACGGGTGCCCAGCAGTTTCCCTGCGCTCGAAGCCTTGCCTGGCGTCGGCCACAAGACCGCCAGCGTCGTGATGGCCCAGGCCTTCGGCGTGCCCGCTTTTCCGGTGGACACCCACATCCACCGATTGGCCCAACGTTGGGGCCTGAGCAGTGGGGTCAGCGTGGCGCGCACGGAAACCGATCTCAAGCGGCTGTTTCCGCGCGAATCGTGGAACAAGCTGCATCTCCAGATCATTTTCTATGGCCGCGAGCACTGCACCGCTCATGGTTGTGATGGCACCGTCTGCCCCCTGTGCAGGGAGCTGTTCCCCAAACGCCGTAAGCCGGTGATCTGGCGTAAGCCTTGAATCGGATGTCCCCGAAAACAAAAACCCCCACCGAATGGTGGGGGGTAAGAAATCCAGCCTTGGTGGCAGGAGAGTTAACTTCAGCCGATGGAAGGAGCCACCAGAGCCACAGGGGTGGCTTCTGCAGACGCCAGATCGAGGGGGAAGTTGT
>JAYKIG010000029.1:0-26045 GCA_035286045.1 Cyanobacteriota bacterium
GACTTTCCAGCAGTACGACGATCTCGATGCGCAATCACTCTTTGTCAAGCTCGGCATCAGCGATCGGCTCATCAATGAGTTCCTCCGCCCCACCTTGCTGGTTGGCTTGTTCAAGCCGCCCGAAGAGTTGTCGGCCGCGGTCACCATGGAGCTCCTCTATTACTACGCTTTAGCCCATCAAGACTCATTTGATGTGCGTTGGATCAAGTCGAAAAGCATCGCCGAACATCTGTTTGCGCCTCTGAGTCGAAAGCTGATCTCCCTCCATCATCTGCAGGTCCTTGGGGGAACGTTGGTGCGACGGGTGAATGTGTCGTCCGACTCGCGGCGCGTCAGCTCAGTTGAGCTTCAGAACGTGGCGACCAAGGCCGTCCAGGTGATGGACGATGTGGATGCTGTGGTTCTGGCCGTTGGTGCAAAAGGGCTCAGGTCTCTGATGGCTCAATCCCCAGAACTCAGCAAGGCTGCACCAGAGCTTGTTCGCGCCGCTTCGCTGGGTTCCATCGATGTCGTGTCAGCCCGTCTCTGGCTGGATCGATCTGTGCCAATCGCTTACCCAGCCAATGTGTTTTCCCGCTTTGAATCACTCAAGGGCTCTGGGGGCACGTTTTTCATGCTGGATCAGCTGCACAAGGATGCGCAACAGGCTCTGTGGGGTGATCAGCAACCTCAGGGCTCGGTGGTCGCCAGCGACTTTTACAATGCATCGGCTATTGCATCGATGAGTGATCAGGAGATCATCGATCTGCTCTCGCGCGATCTGCTTCCCATCGCTCATTCAGAATTCACCAATGCCAGGGTGGTGGATTCCGAGGTGCGGCGCTATCCAGGTTCGGTCTCGCTCTTTTCTCCGGGAAGTTTCAGAAAACGGCCACCCTTGGAAACCTCAGTGGAGTCGATCGTCTGCGCTGGCGACTGGGTGCGAATGGGCGAGAGAGAACATGGAGCCAAGGGATTGTGTCAGGAACGAGCCTATGTGTGCGGCCTGGAGGCAGGGAATTCCCTGATCAGGCGAAAGATTGTCAACGGTGCCGATCACTCCCATCCCGTTCTCCCCATTCGGGCCGACGAGCCACAAGTTGTTTTAGGCCGTGCCCTCAACAAGCTCGTGATGGATCCCATCGAAGCCCTTGGTCTGAAACTTCCTTGGTTCAACGCGTAACGAGCGCCGGATTGACAACCACCCGATCCTGATCCGCCGTGGTCGGCCGGCTGGCCATCACCATCACGCTTTATCCTGTCAAGCCGTTTCTGCGGACAACCAGGAAAGCAATCAATAGGGCGAAACAGATGCTTGCGTCCAGCAGGATCACGCACCAGAAGAGACGAGGGCTGAGCCTGTAGTGAGATAGATATCGCTTCTCCATGTAGTGCAAGCTACATAGATTTGCATAGACGTTATCTGCTTGTCTGCGCGCTTGGATAAAGCTGATGATGATTGTGAGGGTACCCACGACTCCAAGACCGAAACAACTCAGCCATAGGATGCGAGGAGATCCGGCGATGAAACGCTGGGCCGCTGGGGCGGTCAGAATCCAGCCAAGAAAGACGGAGAGAACTGCTGCAACCTTGAATCCGCTTTCCACAAAGCCTTCGCGGAAGCGCAATGCTGCAGATACTTGAAGGTCAAAGCATTCTTTTTTGCTTGCTTTCTCAGTGTTTTCCATGGCTTGCATTACGCTTGCTTGCTCCAGATTCTTCTGGTGTGATTTGTGGTGTTGGTCGTGATCAGATGGCCCCGGTCGAACAAAACCTCGTATTCGATGTATGTATCGTCTTCCATTTCGAGCGTTAAGACGTTGCCGTTACAGTGCCATCGCCCTCTCCCGTCTGGCCTGGCGTTACTTGCAGCCTCTGCACAGCCTTGCCAGTTGCCCATCGAGTCCACCAGGGTCATGGAAAGTCGTGTTCCGCTGGAATACAGGCAATCGCCATCGGCTGCCAACAGCATGTGTAACTCAGTATGCCCTCCGCTGTAAAACTCCTCGTAAATCCAGTGGCCTATGCACCTGCTTTGGCTTTCAGCCTGATCGGTACATGTTGTGCTGTTCGCTGATTCGGTTTGAGTGGCCTCTTTTTTGATGCCCTGCAACTGCTTGTGTCGTTGTTTGATCTGAGAGAGTAAACTTCGAATAAAGGCTTCATTCGTCTTGTTTTCACATCGCTTCCATAGGTCATTTCGAAACGATGAGTTGGCCCCTGGTGCATTCAGTATTTTCCTGATCATTCTATCTCTTGTATGGCTGTGAATGCAGATATCCATACATGCATCGCGTAAATCGCCCTCGAATCGAATTTTCACGACCATGTCTGTCAGTGCGTCCAGCGCATGAACTGGGGTCAGCTTGTGTCTCGCCAGAGCGGCGGCTAGGCGGCGTTGAGCAAGTGTGTCAAGGGATGGAGGCACGCATTTGTTGAGGATGCGAACCGTGACATTGGGATGGTTGACGACTGCCAACTGCACTGGTTCATATCCTGACTCTGCAAGAATGCCTAATCTGCTTGCGTCTGTTAAGGGGGAAAGGGCCAGGTCCAGCTGGTCCTGGAGAGAATTGCCGCTTAAGGACACAATTCAGCCAACGGACTCACACAGTCAGACTAAGCCTCAGCGGGCAACAGAGCCATACCACTTCTGGTACCACTGGGCCATCTGTTCGATCTCCTGGCTCTGTACCCTCACCATGGCTTCCTCCAACTGCCGTAACTCCGGTTGCTGGGTGTTCCATTGCGCGTGGGAGGCCATCATTACCCCCATGCGGTGGTGCGGAATCATCTGCTCGATGAAAGCGCGATCGAAATCGGGTGCGTTTTTGAGCGCCTCCAGGCTGGTGCCCATGCCCATGCCCATGCCATGGCCTGCGCCAGCTGCCCAGGATGGTGCATCGGTGCCGGTCCACTGGCGATACCACTGCCGCATCTGGGTGATCTCGCGGCTCTGGCTGGCGATGATCCTCTGGGCCAGGGCCCGGATCTCAGGCCGGCGTGCCTTTGTCAGGGCCAGCTCAGACATCGCGATGGCCCCTTCGTGATGGGGAATCATCATCACGATGAAGTGGGAATCTGCGGATCGCAGCCCCATTGGCATTCCGCCCCAGCCCTGAGTGATCGTTGCGCCGGATGGTGCCGCGGTTGGAGGAGATCCTGATGGCAATGGCCCTGACTTGGACGCTGGAATGAGGCTGAGCGAGCTCACTGCCAACACAATCAGGCCAGCTTTGATGCAATGCATGGTGAAAGAAGCCAGACGAACTCAGCCGCGCCAGGTTGGGCGTCCCCCCTCCATCAACGTTCCACGTTGGCGCCAGAGGGCTTCCGGTGTCATCTCCAGACCACGCTGATGGATCAGTTCGGCTTCCCGAGGATGGCTCGAAGGAGATGTAGCCATAGCTCCTCTTTGTCTTAGTTCTTCAGTGTAGGAGTTAAAGGTGGGGCGCATAGCGGATGTTCGGCATATCGCCGGTGGATCTGCTGCATTTCTGCTGTTTGCGCTGAGACCCAGCGTGTGCCATTGCCCTCCGGCCCGCGTTCGTCGGGTCTTCACGGCTGTTCAGTCAACGCTTCGTTCCGCAGCAGCAACAAAGTCGTTCCAGGGGGTACGTGGGTACATGGAGTGCAGGTGATGCCTGCGCTTGTGCCATCGGTTGCGTGATCTTGTCACCTTCAGCGCTGGCAATGTGGGTTGAACGGAGCAATCTGGTGGGAGTTCATGCAGCCCACGTCATGCTCCGCATCCACGGCGACCGCGCCAGCCTCCTGGCCGCGCTCACTGCCCACTGGGCCAACCAGCAGCTGCAGATCCCGCAGGCGCTGCGGCCCGTGGTGGCACCGCTCAGCCGCCGGCCCCGACCCCTGCGCTGAACATCCAGCACTGCCGAAATTCAGCCTGCCATGCTTCTGCCCATCGGCTGCAAGATCGAGCTCCAGGGCGCCTTTGCACCTGTCGGGTGTCTGTGGTTCACGCATCGCCTGTCTGGGGCCTGGCAGGGAAGGACTGGAGATCACGTCTGGGAGAAGAGATGCTCAAGGCTTGACCTTCTCGGTTGTGATCCCGGCTCGGGTTATGCAGCCCGGGGTTTCAACACGCGGGAATCAGAAGTGGCGTATGGCTCACGCCTCAACGATGGCGTACGCGCTGCGCCATCGCGTTCACCTGGTTGTTCATCAACCATTCGATTCACTCGCACCTCCGTGATGCGCACCGGCTCCGGTGATCCCTGGCCGGACTCTTTGGGAGGGTGAGGGTCGGGTTGGCTACCGGGCCTCCCCTCAACTTCAAAATAGGCCTTCTGCGTGCTGGTGGGGGCTCCAGGAGGTTCCTGTTCCCGTACTCCTCAAAGCGGATGCGGCAGCCTGCCAGAACGGTTGCGCAGGCCAAGGATGGTTCCGGAAACTGGAAGCTCGGGCCGGAAACCTGCCCATCCACATCACTGGTCCCACGCTCGAGGAGCAGTAGCACGAGGCCCACGAGGCCCTGATCGAGCAAAGGGGGCCGGCCCATTGCACGGCGCACGCCCAGCCGCTCCGTGCCGCAACGGAAAACCACCTGCGCCCGAACCATGACCCTGCGGCGGAGGGGCCTACGGATCACCAGCGCAGCATGCGAACCCAAAGCCACCACAGCAGGGCCACGGGCAGCATGGCCAGCACCAACACCTCCAGGCTCTGAATCTGCTCAGGATTCCAAAGTTGCTGGATCGACATCAGGCCGCTGCAGGCCGGCGTTGCTGGGTGGCGTAGAGCGTGGCTCCACCGGCGGCCAGCACCAGAGCGCCGCTGACAGCCAGGAACACCAGGACCTGGAGCAGCAGCAAAGCAATCCCCACCGCTGATCCTGCCGCGATCTGCACCCTGGCCTTGATCAGCAACGTCAGCAGCAACAAGATGGTGGCCTTGAGGGCCAGCACTTTGGCCGTGGTGAGCGGGCAGAAAGGGTTCAGAACCACAGTCGACAGGCAGATCCCCCCATGATGGTGACCAGAGGTCCCCACTGCGCCGGGATCACTCAGCGAGCTCATGCTCTGGACTGTTGGGCTGGTGGTTGATCTCCTCCGGAGACGCTGGATCCTGAGGAATCGCCTGAGGAACCGACTGAGGAAGGGATGGGGCGGGGTTGGGTTCTGTCTCAGGACCGATCACATCGACCGAGACCTTCTGAACGATCAGTCGATAGCGGATCGGTTGACCCTGATTGATGAATGCCTGAACGTTGGCCACCTGCCTTGCCGTCGGCAAGCGGGGATTGGTGACACGTACAGCGGCACGAATCAAGGGTGGATTCTGAGTCCAGTCGATGCTCACACTGATCAGTTCCGAATCCTTGCCAAGGGTGAGGGTTTGGTTCTTGAGGGATGTGGTGATCGCCTGCTCAATCTGCACGAGCGCTGCGGCCTTCCGCGCCTGAGCCATCAGCGATAGGAAGCTTCCTGACAGGGGAATCAGCAGCAGGGCTGTCAGCAGCAGGCTCACCAGGCCCAGACGGCTGCGCCACAGATTCACTCGCAGGTCTGGTTGACAGATCGCGAGGGTGACCAGCACCCCGCTGAGAATCCCCAGCAGGTTGGCGGTGAACAGGAGCGCCGCACCAAGCGCGTCACTCCACTGCGCCTTTGCCAGCAGCAACCCGAAGGCACACACCGGTGGCACGAGAGCCACTGCGATCGCCGTGCCGGCGAGTGAGCCGATTGCCTTGCTGCTCACCGCGGCGTAGGCGGCGATCGCCCCTGCCACCAGGGCCACACCCAGATCCAGGAGATTCGGTTGGGTGCGGGCCGCCACCTCCGATCCCAGGATCGGCAGGCTCACCGAGGCCCCGAGCAACAGCGACAAGACCACCGTGAGTGCGATGCCGATGAGCAGGGTGAGCAGGGCCCTCCCCACCAGCAGCAAGCGCCCCTGAAGGATTCCGAAAGCCGCCGCCCGCAGTGGCAGCATCCAGGGGGCGATCAGCATTGCGCCGATCACCACGGCGCTGCTGTTGGCCAGCAGGCCCAGGGTGGCGATGGCCCCTGCCGCCAGGGTCAGCACAAGGAATGGCTGATCGCAGCGGGCGTCATGCTCGAATTGCTGGGTCAGGGTGTGCTCATTCATGTGCGTCTCGGCTGACCAGCACCTGCCAACCAACGCATTGTTGCCGAGGGTGCAGCAGGACCGGGCCATTTCCCCAGTGCTGATAAGGTGAATCCATGGTCATCAGTCCCCCGTAACAGCTGCGCTCCCGTGCTGAGGCCTCGGGTCCTTTCCAGGTCGCCTCTGGCTCAGTCCAAACGCCGCAGCCGTTCATAGATCTGAACACGTGACTGATTTCCTCAAAGCGTGGTGGGGTAACCCCCATCGCGACATCCTCTCAGGTTTGGTCGTGGCCTTCGCGATGATTCCAGAGGCGATCGCCTTCTCTGGTATCGCGGGAGTTGACCCCCGTGTGGGCCTATTCGGGGCCTTCCTGCTTTCGGTGACGCTGGCGGTCGTAGGCGGCCGCACAGCGATGATCACCTCGGCCACCGGCTCCACCGCCCTGCTCATGACAGGTCTTGTGAAGCAGGGCAATGGCCTCGGTGAGGGCCTGGGTCTGCAGCTCCTGCTCGCGGCCGGCATCCTTACCGGCGTGCTTCAGATCGCCTGGGGCTACCTGCGGCTGGCCCACCAGATGCGCTTTGTGCCCCAGCCGGTGATGGCGGGTTTTGTGAATGCCCTAGCGATCCTGATCGCTCTGGCGCAGCTGCCGCAGCTGGGGCTGGATTGGTTCCACCCTGACAAGGTGGTGGTCACGGCATCGCAGCTGCCAGCGGTGTGGGGCCTGCTGCTTCTCACCCTGACGATCATCTATCTGCTGCCGCGGCTGACTACCGCCGTGCCATCGGCGCTGGTGGCGATCCTGATCACCACGGGCCTCTCGATCCGGCTGGGTCTGGAGATCCCCACCGTGGCCAGCCTGGGCACCCTGCCCAGCGGCCTGCCCCAATTCGGGCTGCCGCAGGTGCCCTTCAATCTGCAAACCCTTGGGCTGATCCTGCCGACGGCGCTGGCCATCTCGCTGGTGGGCCTGATGGAGACCTTCCTCACCCAGGACATCCTCGATGACCTGACCGACAGCACCAGCTCCAAGAACGCCGAGGCCCGCGGCCAGGGCATCGGCAACATTGTCAGCTCCTTGTTCGGCGGTATGGCCGGCTGCGCCCTCGTGGGCCAGTCGGTCATGAACGTGGGCTACGGCGGCCGCACCCGCCTCTCCACGCTCAGCTCAGGGGTGGCGCTGCTGGCAATGATCCTGCTGGCCAGCAGGTGGGTGAATCAGATCCCCATGGCCACCCTGGTGGGTGTGATGGTGATGATCGCCATCAACACCGCCAACTGGGCCTCGATCCGCGGCATGCGCCGCATTCCCAAGAGCGACACCGCCGTGATGCTGCTGACGGTGGTGGTCACCGTGCTCACCCACAACCTGGCGGTGGGACTGCTCTCCGGTGTGGCCTTGGCCGGCATCCTGTTCAGCCGCAAGGTGGCCAAGGTCATTGATGTCAGCAGCCAGCTGGTGGCACCGGATCACCGGCTGTACTCCGTGCGGGGCCAACTGTTCTTCGTCAGCAGCATCTACTTCCGCCAAGGCTTCGAGCTGCACGAACATCCAGCAAGGGTGACGATCGACATGGCTGACGCCCACATCTGGGATCAGAGCGGTGTGAGTGCCCTCGATCAGGTGATCCGCCGTCTCAAGCTTGGCGGCAGCGCCGTGGAAGTGGTGAACCTGAACCCCGAGAGCACCGACCTGTTCGCCCGCATCGGGATGGCTGAGGAGGCCGGCGGGCGTGGTGGATTCATTGCTTCGGTTCATTGATGGATGTAAAGCACTGGCCACAGCTGAGGCTTCAGCACTGGAGGGGGGATCTGGCCGGCGGATTCACCGCTGCCGTGGTGGCACTGCCACTGGCCCTGGGCTTTGGCGTGGCCTCTGGTGCGGGTCCCCTGGCGGGTCTCTACGGAGCTATCGTGCTGGGCTTTCTGGGAGCCCTCCTGGGCGGAACGGCAGCCCAGGTGTCCGGTCCAACGGGGCCGATGACCGTCGTGATGACGGGCCTCCTGGCTGTGCTCACCCAGCGCTATGGCGTCGAGAGCGCCCTGCCACTGGGCTTCGGCATCGCAGCTCTGGCCGGGCTGCTCCAGGTCCTGATGGGGTTACTGCGCTTTGGTCAGACCCTCACCTTCATGCCCTACACGGTGATCTCAGGCTTCATGTCGGGCATCGGGGTGATCATCGTCATCCTGCAGCTTCCCCCGCTGCTGGGCCTCAAGCTCTCCGGCTCGATTCCAGGTCTGCTGATGGCCCTGCCTCGGGCGTTACCTGCGACCAACGGCCTGGCGCTGCTGGTAGGCGCTCTGAGCTTCGCGGCGGTGATGGTCTACCCGCGCCGTTGGAGCAGGGTGCTGCCCGCCCCACTGGTGGTGCTCGTGGGGGGGACCCTGCTGTCGGTGATCGCCTTGCCCAGTGAGTCCCTCCCCAGACTGGGCCCCATGGTGACTGGCCTTCCTCAGCTGACCTGGCCCCGCTTTCCCCTCACCGATCTGCCACTTCTGTTCAGCGGGTCTATCACCCTGGCTCTGCTGGGCTCGCTCGACAGCCTGCTCACATCGCTTGTGGCCGACAGCATCACCCGCACACAGCATGACTCCAATCGCGAACTGATCGGCCAGGGCATCGGCAACACCGCAGCTGCTCTGCTCGGAGGCCTGCCCGGAGCCGGCGCCACCATGCGCACTGTCGTGAATGTGCAGGCCGGCGGCCGCACCAGGCTCTCAGGTATCACCCATGCGGCCGTGCTGCTGCTGATCTGTCTTGGCGCCGGCTCTCTGGCCAGCCCGATTCCCCTGGCCCTGCTGGCCGGAATTCTGCTCAAAGTCGGTCTCGACATCATCGATTGGTCGTTCCTGCTGCGTGCACCGCGTCTTTCCCTGCGCACCACGGCGTTGATGTGGCTGGTGCTCCTGCTGACAGTGTTCTGGGATCTGATCACAGCTGTGCTGGTCGGCATGTTTCTGGCCAATCTGTTCAGCCTGCAACGCCAGAATGAGCAGCAGAAGCGAACGGCCCGCAGTCTCCGTGGTGGATCCGATCACGAGGAGACGGGCTTGCTCTCTCCCCAGGAGCAGCAGCTCCTGTGCCAGGCGGGCGATCAGGTGCTGCTGCTGCAGATGAGCGGCCCTCTGAGCTTTGGTGCAGGCAAGGCTCTGACCCAGAAGCTCAACGTCGTCGGTGCATTTCAGACGCTCATCCTCGACCTCAGCGAGGTTCCGCTCCTGGGGGTGACAGCTGCATTGGCGATGGAGACCCTCTGCCTTGATAGTCAGCAGCAGGGCCGGACCGTCCTCATCGTGGCCTCAGCAGATCAACCGCTGTCGCGTCTAGATAGCTTGGGAGTTCCCAGGATCCAGGGGGTCTCGATCCTCCCCAGCCGCTACCAAGCGCTCCAGCAAGCCCTCGCCCACGCCCACCCCCTCGTCTGACACTGTCTTCCGATGGACCTGCAGTTGAGCGCAGCCCATGGCCTCACAGTCCACCAGTTGCGGGAGCAGCTGGTGGTGGATCCCGATCGGGGCCTGAGCACCAGCGAGGCCCAGCAGCGGCTGCACCACTGTGGGGCCAACCGGCTGACCAGCCGGCGACAGCGGCCCCTCTGGCTTCAGTTCCTGGCCCAGTTTCATGCCCCTCTCCTCTATGCCCTGCTGATCGCCGGTGCGGTGAAGGCCCTTACCGGATCGATCCGGGAGGCCGTCGTGATCTGGAGCGTCACCGTGATCAATGCGGTGATCGGTTTCGTACAGGAGAGCCGTGCGGAACGCTCGATCAGCGCACTCGCCCAGGTGATCCGTTCCGACTGTGAGGTGCTGCGCGATGGGCAACAGCAGCGCCTCGATGCCGAACAGCTGGTGCCCGGCGATGTGGTGCTGCTGGCCGCTGGTGATCGGGTGCCTGCCGACATACGACTCCTGCGGCTGCGCAACCTGCAAATTGATGAATCCAGCCTCACCGGCGAGTCCTTGCCGGTGGCCAAGAGCGTCGATGCGGATCCCGCCGACGCTCCTCTGGCCGAACGCCACGGCATGGCCCATGCTGGCAGCTTCGTCTCCACTGGGCAGGGCCGTGGTGTGGTGGTGGCTACGGGTGATGCCACCGAACTGGGCCATCTGGCCTCCTCACTGGAGCAGGGGTCTGGCCTCAGTACTCCCCTCACCCGTAAGTTCAGCCGCTTCAGCCTCACGATCCTCAGGATCGTGCTGGCCCTCTCGATCCTCACGGCCTTGGTGGGGCTGGCGCGAGGCCGGGGCGGTGCCGAGATGTTTGATGCCGCCGTGGCTCTGGCGGTGAGTGCCATCCCGGAGGAGCTCCCCGCGATCGTCACCATCACCCTGGCTATCGGTGTGCGGCGCATGGCGCAACGGAACGCGATCATCCGCAAGCTGCCTGCCGTGGAAGCCCTGGGCAGTGCCACGGTGATCTGCTCCGACAAGACCGGCACCCTGACCCAGAACCGCATGGCAGTGCAGGAGCTCTATGCCGCCGGCCAGCACCTGCGGCTGGAAGACCTGTGGCCCGATGGTCAGTCAACGGATGGATCAGTTCCTGATCCGCTCCAGGACAACAGAGCCCTCCGCGAGCTCCTGTTGGCAGGCCTGCTCTGCAGTGATGCCCGCCCCGGCAGCCAGGAGGGTCTGGTGGGGGATCCCACCGAAACCGCCCTGCTGGCGGCGGCACAGCGGGCCGGCTTTGACCATGCTGAGGCCCATCGGCAGCATCCCCGCCGCGATGCCCTGCCCTTCGAGTCGGAGCTGCAGGTGATGGCCACACTCCATGGCAGCGAACGCATTCTGGTAAAAGGATCGCTGGAGGCTGTGTTGCCGCGCTGCCGCTGGCAGTGCAATCGCGATGGCGAACGGGCCCCCCTCGATGCGGGAGCGATCCAGGCCGCTGTGGACACGATGGCCGGCCAGGGGGAGCGCGTGCTGGCCTTTGCCTTGGGCCCGGTTGAGCCCAACCAGGCGGCCCTGGCTCACCATCACATCGCAAGCAATCTCACCTTCCTTGGCCTGCAGGGCATGGCCGATCCTCCCCGGCTGGAGGCCACTCGGGCGGTGGCCGCTTGTCGAGCCGCTGGCATCGTCGTGAAGATGATCACCGGCGATCACATCCGCACGGCCACGGCCATCGCTCGCCAGATGGGCATCGGGCATCAACCGGAGCCTATCTCCATCGACGGGCGAGGCCTGGAGAAGATTCCGGCTGACGCCTTGAGCGATGTTGTGCAGGACACCGACGTGTTCGCCCGGATGGCACCAGTGCAGAAACTGCAACTGGTGCGAAGCCTTCAGGCCACTGGTCACATCGTCGCGATGACCGGCGATGGGGTCAATGATGCCCCCGCCCTGCGCCAGGCCGACATCGGCATTGCCATGGGGGAGGGTGGCACGGCTGTCGCCCGTGAAGCGGCGGCGATGGTGCTCACGGATGACAACTTCGCCGCAATCGCAGCCGCTGTGGAGGAGGGACGCGGCGTTGCCCTCAACCTCCACCGTGCCATGGCTTTCTGTCTGCCGGTGAATGGTGGCGAATCGTTCACCATCCTGATCAGTGCCCTGATGGGTCTGGAGCTGCCGATCACGGCTCTGCAGGTGCTCTGGCTCAACATGGTGAACTCCCTGACCATGTCGCTGCCCCTGGCCTTTGAACCGAAGGCACCGGGGCTGATGACGATGCCGCCGCAGCGGCCGGATCGGCCCCTGCTCAATCGTCCGCTGGTGCAGAGGCTGCTGCTCGTGTCGGCCTTCAGCTGGGTGGTGATCTTCGCCGCGTTCTTCTGGGCGGAAGCCCAATACAGCGATCTCGCCATCTCCCGCACGATGGCCGTGCAGGCCCTTGTGCTCTCGCGGGTCTCCTATCTTCTCAGCCTCAGCGAGGTGAGCCAGCACCTCCCCTGGTCCTGGGGGAGGTTGGCCACAGCCCTCTGGCGATCCCCCGCCCTGCTGCTCGGCCTGGGTGCCGCGCTGCTCCTGCAGGTGATGTTCAGCCAGTGGGCGCCGATGAACACGTTCTTCGGAACAGCGCCACTGACCCTCGAGCAGTGGTGGCAGTGCTCATTGGGGATTGTTCTGATGATCCCTGTGGCCCTCATGGCCAATCGGCTGGATGCCCTGGTCCCCCCTCGCCGCACTCTGGCGCCCTTTCAGGCCCACTGATGGATGCAACGGTCTGATGGTCGTTCACCAGTCACGCCAGGGTTCCCTCGGCCGCAAGAAGGCCTCAGGAGGACGTTCCGCATGATCCTCTGCTGGGTGAAGGCCATCCTGTCCCCCCTGCTTTCCAGCGCCCTGGTGGTGGCTCTCTCCTTCCCGCTCCTGCTGGGCGCCCCGGGCCCCGCCGCGGCCGCCCCCGACCCCTTGGAGCAACGGCTCCACGCCTGGCCCGCCTGGAGCCTGCCGGCGCCGCTGCCGCGGCCGGGGCGGCGCGATCTGGTGTGGCCCGCCTGGTTCGCCGGCGACTGGGAGGTGAGCAGCGAAGACGCCGATGGCGAAGACGGGCCCGCCCTGCACTGGCACGCCCGCTTCCACGCCGACGGCGCAGGCGGAGCGGTGGCCGATCGGGCCTTCAATGCCCAGGCCATCGGCCGGGCCGCCTTCGGCGACCAACGGCTCAGCGTGACCGACGATCCCACCAACCCCAACCGCCAGCTCACCCGCCTGGGGGGCGATCAGTTGCTGGAAACCACCGTGGTGGGACGGCGCAGCGCCCTGCCCAGCCATCAGCATTTCCTCGCCGATGAACTCAGCCTCCAGGTGCTCCATGGCCCCGCGGAGCCCCGCATCCAGCGGGTGGAGGTGCTGGGCCGGTGGCAGCTGCGCCCGGATGGTGCCATCGACGGCGAGCAGTGGCAGGCCAGCTACCCCTCCCCCGCCGAAGGGCTGGCCGCCACCGCCCAGCGGCCGCGGCACCTGCGCCTCAGGCTCTCCCCGCTGCCGCCAGGCTCCGCTCCCGGGAATCGTTTTTAAGAGCCATGGCTGCAGGCCCGGGTGGAAGCGGTTGGCTCGGATCAGGAATCGGGAGACCCAGCCGGCCGGCAGGATGGGTCAGCACCCTTGCTTGATGTCTCTTGAGCAGGCCGACAGCCATCGGGATCACCACCGCCACCATGCTCGCGGCTGTTGCGCTCCAGGCGCCAGCCCAGGCCGGCACCCTCACCGGAACCGCCAGCTATCGGGAGCGCATCGCCCTGTCGCCGGATGCGGTGTTTGAGGCGGTGCTGATCGACGTCGCCATCGCCGATGCCCCGGTCCGGGAGCTGGGCCGGGTGCGCCTGCAGCCGGCGGGTCAGCCTCCGTTCCGCTTCTCCATCCCCTACCGCGACAGCGACGTGAAACCCGGCGGTCGTTACACCGTGCGGGCGACGGTGCGCCAGGGCGATCGCCTGCTGTTCACCACCGATACCTTCACGCCCGTGCTTACGGATGGCCCCACCCAGCCCCTGAATCTGCTGATGGTGGCGGTGGGTGCGGCCCGTCCACCAGCGAGTCAGGCCCCACTGGGCCGTCTTCCCGCCAGCTGGCGCGGCGACCTGCCTGGGGCCGGCGGCACGACCCGCTGGCAGGTGGATCTTGCAACAGACGGCACCTTCCAGCTTCGTCAGACAGTCCTGAACCGGCCGGCGCCCAACCGGTTCGATGACATCGGCCGCTGGCGCCTGGAGCGGGGATCCCAGCGGCTGGTGCTGAAGGGCGGCCGGGAGGCCCCTTCGTTCTTTCAGCCGGTGAACGGCGGCGCCCAGCTGCGCAAACTCAGCCTGGACGGCCAGCCGATCCCATCGCGCCACAACGACCTGCTGCAGCGGCTGGCTGCACCCGAGCCGATCGAGCCGCGGCTGCATCTGCTCGGAATGTTCACCTACCAGGCCGATGCGGCACGGATCCGCCTCTGTGCCACGGGCGCCAGCCTTCCGGTGGCGATGGAGGGCGACTATCGCCGCCTGGAGCAGGCCTACCTCAACGCCCGGCCTTCCGCGGGCGCGGGCCGGCCCCTGCTCGTCAACCTGGAGGGTCTGATCGCCAGCCGCCCCTCGGCTGAGCCCGGCCGCGGCTCCCAGCGCACCGTGGTGGTGGAGCGCTTTGTCGGCGTGCATCCCGGCAAGGGCTGCCCAAGCCTTCGCGGCACGGTCTGGCGCCTCGAGGCCCTGCAGGGGAGCACGGCCCCCACCTTGCTGCAGCCCCCCGGCAGGGGGGCGGAGCTGCAGCTGGACGCCACCAGCGAGCGCGTGAGCGGCAGTGGCGGCTGCAACCGGCTGATGGGTGGCTTTCAGCTCCAGGGAGAAGAGCTGCGGTTCTCCAGGCTGGCAAGCACGAGGATGGCCTGTGGGCCAGAGGTCATGGCCTTCGAGCAGCGCTTTGTTGAGGCCCTTGACCAGGTGCGGCGTTGGAGCATCGACAGAAACAACCTGCTGCTGCAGGACGAGCGGGGCCGCACCCTTCTGGTGTTCTCATCCAGATCCTGAGCGCCTGGGCTTCTCATCGTCTGGAGTGCACATAGGGGCGGTAGAGAAACCAGGGTTCCAGACCCATCCGGAGGGCGGCAGCACCAGCGGCCCCTGCCAGGGCCAGCAGCACCAAGGGCAGGCCAACGGCCTGACGGAGGGTGCCGGGCAACAGGGCCGCGGCGGCAAGGCCCAGGGCGAACACCACCAGCCCCCCCACCTGCAGCCGTCGGCACCACCGCAGGGCATCCCGACAACTGGCGCAGTGGATTGTGTGCTGGTGGTAGCGATCGAGCAGCACCTCGGACGGCTGGAGCGCCATGGGGGACACCTCCCAGGGAGGTCCCCCATGGCGCTCCAGCCAGCGGTGAAAGGCGATCACCATGCGATCGGCTGCCGTTGGCAGGCGGTAGGCATGGCGCCAATCCGCTGGTTCACCCGCAGCGCGCCGCATCGCCAGCTCCCGCTCAATGCGGTTGAGCATCAGCAGGTCGCCATCGAGCACTTCGTTGCGGTTGGTGAGGTGGTCCCACCAACGGGGGCGACGCATCCACAGAGGCACGGTCCAGTCGTGGCTGAACAGCGCCACCAACCGGCTGCGGCCTGGTGCCACGGGTAGGCAGTAGGTGATCAGTCCCATGCGCCGCTGCCCTGGCAGCTGGAAGCGATAGTCCAGAAGGCAAGGGGGCTGAAAGGCCACGCGGGTGTGGATGGCAATGGCCCGTCCCGCCACCTCCGCCTCCAACAACTCCCGGCTTTCGCACACCATCCGCATGGGCAAGGGCATCGCTCGCTCCCTCTGCCCCTGCACCCCGTGATGGGCAAAGGGCACATGGGCCGGATCGGCCACATTTTCCACCAGGGTGACCCAGTCGTAGGGCAGATCACGCACGAACGTGCCCCAGCGAAACCCCTCCTCTTCCCGTGCAAAGGATGAGAGGGGCAATGGCGTGGCCTCAGCCAATGCAGCGCGTTCCCCATCTGGCCAGAGCCACAACAACCCCACGGCTTCCCGCACGGGCAGGGCCGTCGCGGCCAGGTGGCGGGTCTGGCGTTCCTCCGGCGCCGGCGGGCTGGCCTGGGGGATGCGACGGCACAGGCCTTGCGGGTCAAAACACCAACCGTGGTAGCTGCACATCAGCTGGCCGCTGTCCGGATCGATGCGACCTTCGCTGAGGGGCGCGAGCCGGTGGGGGCAGAGATCGAGAAACACCCGGAAGGCCTCGCCCGGCGGCTTCCAGATCACGTATCTACGGCCCAGGAGCTCCACCGCAGTCGGGCGGCTCGGATCCAGATCCTCCAATGGCGTCAGTGGATACCAGGCGGCCTGATAGTCGAAAGCCATCGCACGGATCGGGCAAGGGGGCTTAGCATCAAGCTAGAAAAGATCCCTTTCAAGCCATGAGGATGGGCGGTGCCGATGGGGATGCCTGGTCTGTCGGTCGCCCTTGACCAGCTCTGACCCACCCCGCTTCACGGCCCAGCTGGAGGACGCCTGGTTCGGTGCGACCCCCACCCCTGCCAGCACGGCCGGGGTGGCAGGCACCTGGCGGAGGTTGTGGCAGCACAACGCCCTGCAGGCGCTCCAGGCGGCGGGGGAGGGTCTGGGCCAGCCCCTGCCCCGCCTGCTTGCCGCCGTGCAGGCCCATGATCTCTCGAAGCGGCTGGAGCCCCGCCTGTTTGCACGCCTGGCGGCGCTGATGGAGGCGATGCAGCGGGGCGATGGCTACGCCGTTTCCGACCTGGTGCAGCAGTGGCTGCTCGACCCACCTGCCTCCTGGAGCAATACTCGCCTGCGCAGCGAATCGATCGCCGCCTACCCCTGGGAGGCCCCCCTGCTCCATGAGGTGCGGGTCACGCGGGTGCAGAACGTGGATCCTCTCACCCTGTTTCCCCTGCTGGAGCAGGATGCCGCTCCCTTCCACGCCGCTGCCACCCAGGCTCTGGAGCTGATCGGCCTGGTGGATCCGGCCATGCACGGGGAGATCGAGGCCCATCTCTCCCTGATCAAGCTGTTCGTGGGGCCGGGCGTGGAGGGTTTCAGCTCGCCGAAGGCCTTCGGGGCGATCTGGCTGCAGGCGCCCCAGAGCGGCAACGAGCTGGCCTGGTTCCTGGAACACCTGGTGCATGAGGTGTCCCATCTGCACCTCAACGCCCTGCTGGTGTTCGATCCCCTGCTGCGCAACCCCAATGAGCTGCACCAGGCGCCGATCCGTCCCGACCCGCGGCCCCTGTTCCAGGTGCTCCACGGCACCTTCGTTCTGGCCCGCAACTGCCGGGTGCACAGCCTCTTGGCGGAGCGCTGGCCGGAACTTCGCCTGGAGGCTGCCCTGCGCAGCTTCCAGGAGCAGCTGAGCCGGGGCGTGGAGGTGCTGAACGACGCCATGCAACCCACTCCCCGGGGCCAGCTCCTGCTGAATTCCCTCCAGCAGCAGGCGGCCTCCCTGTGAAGGGATCCGCCGCTTAACCTCAGGAAAGACCTGCAACAGCGATGGGCAAGGGGCGGGACATCGGCACACGACTGCACCGCTCGGTTGAGGACGGAAGCGCCCGCAGATTCAGCCACCAGAGCCTGGTGGGCAGGATGCTGGATGATCTGGGCGGGGATACCAGCCTGCAGGGCCCGCTGAGGGATCTGGCGATGCGGCCCCTGTTCCTCCAGAGCCTTCAGCAGGAGCGTGTCGCCCTGCGGCAGAGCGCCGCGGTCAGTCTGAGCCGTGAACTCCAGGACACCTATGCCCCCAGAATCCTGGGCGAACTTCAGGATCTGCTGGAGGCGGCCCTGGGCGTGAATCTGCCCCGGCAGGCGGAGGTGGAGGCGGAAGCAGGGCGGGTCGAGGGCCGCCGGATGCCCATCGCTGCTGAGCTGGGCGCCACAGCCAAGGCCCTGGGGCCCGGGCTTGCGCTCGCTGCTGCCATCGCCCTGGTGATCGCCTGGCTGGGGGGTGAGCTGGAGCGTCTCTGGCTCGATCGCTGGACTGCGGCGCCGGTGCTGGTGGTTTGCCTGCTGGTGCTGCAGGCCTTCAGTGCAGGCCCCTTCAAACGCTGGCGGCGGGACGCTCCACTGCGGCTGGAGTGGGCAGGCGATCCCCACCAGCTGCACCGCTGGATCACCTCCCCCTGGATCCACCATCGCCATGGGGAGGCCCTGCTCAATGGGCTCATGCTCCTGGTGATTCTCGGCACCTCCCCCCTGCCCCTGGACCAGCTCCTGTTGCGCTACTGCCTCACCTCCCTTGCCACCACTGGCCTGGGGGTGGCCTTTGCCCACCGCCGCCTGACGACGGGCCTCTGGGATGGAGCCACCGGCGCCGTGGCGGCGCTGATCGCCCTGGCGGGAGGGCTCAGCCTGCTGCAATGGCGGCCCATGGCCTTTTCCCTGGGCCCCCTGGAGTTGCCGGCCTGGGTGCTGTTCCTCACTAACGGAACCCTTCAGCTGGGCTGGGTGCTCCCCCGGATGGATCCGGAAGACAGCTCCACCCCTCCGCAGCGCCTGCTGCGCTCCAGTTGGTGGTGGGGCACCGTGCTTGGCCTCGGCTGGGCCGTGCTGACCCGGGTTGGGGAGTGGCTCGGCCCCCTGCTCACACCTGGCTCATGAACTGCCCCCACAGCTGAGCCGCGAGGGAGCCTGCGGAGGCTTCGGCGGGGCGGTTGTCGTCGTTGCCCAGCCAGATGCCGGTGAGGATGCCCTTGCTCGGGGAGTAGCCGATGAACCAGGCATCGCGCCCCTCATTGGTGGTGCCCGTCTTGCCTCGGGCATCGGCCACCACGGCCGCATTGCGGCCCGTTCCCACTTTCACCGCCAGTCGCAGCATGGTATCCATCTGGCTGGCGATCTCAGGGGCGAGCAACGGCTCGGGCTTGTCGCCGATGGGCTGGAAGATGCCATGGGGTGGACAGGTGTCCAGCTGTTGTTCGGAACCGCAGATGCCCAGGTCGTAGATGCGCTCAACGCCATGCATCGGCACACTCCGGCCGCCGTTGGCCACCACGGCGAAGGCGCGAGCCATCTCATACAGCAGCACCTCGTTCCCTCCGAGCACCATGCTCGGATCGGGTTGGAGCCCTGAGGAGGAAATGCCCAGACGGCGCGCCATGGCGATCACCTCCTTGAAGCCCACCCGCTCCGCAAGATGGAGCGCCACCGGATTTTCCGAGTAGGCCAGGCCCACATCCATCGGCATGCGGCCACCGGCGCCCACCGGCCCATGGATGCATCCCGCCCGCAGCTGATAGATCGGGGCGCAGGAGATCGGATCCGAGGGCTTGACCCCTGCCTCCAGGGCGGCAAGAAAGGTGAACAGCTTGAATGTGGAGCCGGGCTGGCGCAGAGCCTGCACGCGATCAAAGCGGTAATCCCCTCCGCCCACGTAGGCGAGGATCCGTCCAGTGCTCACATCCAGAGTGATCAAGGCGGCCTGCGTCACACCCAGGGGCTTGGCCTTTTCATCGAGGAAGGTGCGCAGCTCCTTCTGGGCCAGGTTCTGCAGGGCCGGATCGATCGTGGCCACCACGTGGTAGTTGCCCCCTTCCTTCAAGGGATCGACATTGAGCGAGAAGCGCGACCCCTCCAGCTCCCACATCGCGTAATCGCTGAAGAAGGGATAGCTGCGCCAGCGCGACTGGCGGCAGACGCTGGGGTCGTAGATCAGGGGCCGGCGGATGGCATCCCGGTATTGCTCCTGGGT
The DNA here is from genome assembly GCA_035286045.1 of Cyanobacteriota bacterium. GTDB lineage: Bacteria > Cyanobacteriota > Cyanobacteriia > PCC-6307 > Cyanobiaceae > Cyanobium. The sequence continues at coordinate 19,193 of JAYKIG010000029.1, forward strand.
GAGATACCCCTCGGCGAGCATGCGGCCCAGCACCTGATCCCGCCGCAGCTTCGGGGTCCAGACCTGCTCATCGGGAAGGGGGGACTCAGGGCGCCCCGTGGTGCGCTCCCGCTGCAACCGCTCCGCCCGCAGCTCGCCAGGGGTGGGCGCGCAGATGTTGTAGCCGTTGGGGCTGGGCAACAGGCCCACCAGGTAGGCCGCTTCGCTGGCATCCAGCTGGCGCACGGATTTGCGGAAGTAGAGCTGGGCGCCCTCCTCAAATCCCTCGGCGCCCAGGCCCAGATAGGCGCGATCGAGGTACATCCGCAGGATCCGGTTCTTGCTGAAGCGCGTTTCCAGCTGCCACGACACCGGCAACTCGCGGATCTTGCGGGCGGTGAGGCCGAAGCGGGGATAGCGCACCTCGGCCGGAGCGCCCGGCTCCGCCGCAGGCACCTTCTCCTGTTCCGGGATGCGCACCCAGGGCCAGACCGAGGCGGGGTTGCCCTGCTTCACCCATGGGTAGTAAAGGCGGGCCACCTGCTGGGTCAGGCCGCTCCCCCCCCCGGTGCGTCGCACCAGGGAACGCACCGTGCCGCCGATGTCGAGGCCGCTGTTCCACCCGAAGCGGGAATCCTCCGAGGCCAACAGGGCCTGCCGCAGCACCAGTGGGTAATCCTCCAGGCTGGCCATGGCGGTGGAAGCGCCTTCCCGGGAATCGATGCGGCGGCCGTCTGGAGCCACGATCTTCACCGGACCACCGATGAAATCCACCCGCGATCCACCCGAGATGGTGCTCAGCAGCAGCAAGGCGCCGATTACCACCCCCGAGCCGCCCAGGGCCATCACCCCCACCCCATGCACCAGCTGCTCCCAGGCGCTGCGGGGATGGAGGTAGCGCAGGGTGGGTGCCTCCCGCAGGGGGGAACCCAGCTGCACCACATCACCGTGGCGCAGGGCGATGGCCCGGATCCGGCGATCGTGCCAGAACAGACCGTTGGCGGAATCAAAGTCCTCCAGTACCCAGTCCCGGTCCTGGGGCCGGTCCTTCTCCACGAAGGCATGCACGCGGCTGACCCCGCCGGCCTCCAGCGCCAGCTCGCAGCCGGGATCGCGGCCGATGCGCAGCCGCTCGGTCCCAAGAACCCGCTCCCCCACCAGGCGCTCCCCCTGCCAGAGCTGCAGACGGGCCTGGCTGAAACGGGCCTGGGCCCAGAGCTTCTGCAGATCAGCCAGGCGCGCCGTGGGGGCTGCTTCGCCCATCCCCATGCTTTCTCCCCGCATCTATGCGCCGTTGCCATAGGCTAAGCGCTGCCATTCGATCCCCCCAGAGGTGGACCAACGCCGGGATCCCTGGGCCCCCTTTCGCCTCTGGGTGGCGTTCACGATCGCCCTCTTCGCCGTTCGATCGGTGTCCCTGGGAACGCCCCTGATCTGGCTGGGAGAGATTCCCGGCTGGGTGTTGCTGCTGATGGTGATGGTGGCCCTGTTGCTGGCCGCCGCCGCCATGCTCTTCCCGGGCCGGGTGGTGCCCTGGCGGGACGGGGAACCCGGTTGGTGGGCTGATATCACCGACGACTGGCGCCACTGGCGCCGGCGTGTGATCGGCAGAGGTCGCACTCCCGATCGATGAGCCAGGCCGCCCAGCTGGTGCTTCGCAACGACCCCAGCAAGGTGTCGACGCTGAACCCTTCAACGCCCACCACGATCGGCCGGGCTGATGGCAACCGGCTGCGGCTGGTGTCTCTGGAGGGGGTGGCCGACCACCATGCGGTGGTGCGCTTCTCCCGCAGCCAGGGCTGGCTGGTGTGCGACTGGCAGAGCAGCGACGGCACCTATCTGGAAGGCGAGCGCATCCGCCACTGCCGGCAGCTCAGCGATGGCGATGAGATTCAGCTGGGCCAGCAGGGCCCCGTGCTGGTGTTCCGGCTCCAGGGGACGGCGCCAGCACCTACACCGGCCCCGGCGTCGGCCCCGGCACCGCAGCGCCCAGCGGCACGAGCGCGGGCTGCAGCACCGCTGACCCTCGGTGGCCAGGCCGTTCCTCTGGACAAGGTGCACTCCGTCCATGTTCGCAGCCGCCCCACCTATCCCCACAGCTTCAGCTGGTGGGTGCTGGTGTGCCTGGGGGGGATGGTGCTCCTGCCCTGGCCCTGGCTGTTCTGGTGCGTGCAGGTGGGGGCCCTGGCGGCCTGGATCGTGCTGGGGGCGCGCAAGGAGCACGAGCTCGTGCTCACTCTGCGGGATGGGATGGCGTACCGCCATGGCTTCGCCAACCGGATCACGGCCCTCAGCCATCGCAACGGCATTCGCAAGGCGATTGGCCAGGGGCTCGGATCCGGCTGAGCGCCAAAGCCCCCCAACGGCATACCGCCCACCCTCTCCCGGCCGATCCCCCAGACGCTCCCAATGGTTTCAATGTTTCCCGAGGGATCCACCCTCCGCTTCTCCAGCTCGGCCACACCGGTGCGGGTGATCCGTTATCTGGGAGGGGGCGGCCAGGGACAGGTGTTCGAGGTGGAGTTTGCGGGGGAGGCGATGGCGATGAAGTGGTATTTCCCCAGCTGTCTGCAGCGGGATCCCCAACTGCGCCATCGCCTTGCCGCCTGCATCAGCGCCACCTCGCCCAATGCCAGTTTCCTCTGGCCCATCCTGGTGCTTGATCCCGATGAGGACAGCCGACGGCTGTACAACATTCCGGCCGGGAGCTTCGGCTATGTGATGAACCTGCGGCCGCCCCAGTTTCAACCGGCGGTGGCCCATACCGCTGGTCGGCTGGCGATCAGCCTGCAGCAGATTCTCCGCGCCTGCTTTCACCTGGTGGAAGCCTTCCATGCCCTGCACAGCAAGGGCCTTTGCTACAAGGACATCTCCCTGGGCAACCTGTTTCTGGATCCAGCCAGTGGCGCCATCCTGATCTGCGATAACGACAACATCGATGCGAATGGCCGTGATCTCGGTGGCGTGCGCGGCACCGCAGGTTTCATGGCCCCGGAGGTGTTGCTGGGCCAGAGGTGTCCGGACAGCAGCAGCGATCTTTTCTCGCTAGCAGTGTTGCTGTTCCGCCTGCTCACCCGCCACGATCCCTTCCTGGGCCGGATGGAACTGCAGATCCGCTGTCTCGACGAACCCGCTCGCCGCCGCCTCTATGGCGAGGAGGCCGTGTTCATCTTCTCCGCCGCCGATGATCGCAATCGGCCCGATCCCATCCTTCATCCGGCCCCGCTGCTCACCTGGCCGATCTATCCACCCCAGATTCAGGGGCTGTTTGAGCAGAGCCTGGCCGCGGGCGCCCGCGACCCCGCCCGGCGGGTGTACACCGGCCAATGGCTGCAGGCCCTCTCCCGTTGCCTGGATCAGCGCGCCCTCTGCCCCCACTGCGGCCAGGAGGTGTTTCCCGAGCCTGGCGAGAGGGGGCGCTGCTGGGCCTGCGGCGGGGAACTGCCCGTCTTTGCACGGTTCCTCACCCCGGCCGGCCCCGTCCTGGCCCAGCCAGGGAATGAGCTGCATGCCCATCACTTCGATCGGCTGGCCGGGGAGCGGCTGGATCAACCGCTGGGGCGGATCGACTCCCACCCCCAGATTCCCGGCGTGCTGGGCATCATGAACCTCTCCACCCAGCCCTGGCGGGGCCAGCTCAGCAGCGGCGAATGGCTGCCCATCGCCCCGGGGAGGAGCTGTAATCTGGCCTCCCTCACGCGCCTCGACACCGATCGCGGCGCCCTTGCCCTGGTGCGATAGAGCCCGAGATGTTTCCCGACGTTCAACTCAGCCGGCGCCCGCTGCATTTCATCTACCTGTGTGATTGCTCGGGTTCCATGCGGGCCAGCAGCAAGATGCAGGCCCTGAACCAGGCCATCCGCCAGTCGCTGCCGGAGATGGTTCAGGTGAGCCAGCAGAACCCTGAAGCCCAGATCCTGGTGCGGGTGTTGAGCTTTGCGGATCAGGCGCACTGGCATCTCGGCACACCCACGCCGGTGGATCAGGTGCAGCAGCAGTGGACGGATCTGGAGGCCGGCGGTCTCACCGCCATGGGGGAAGCGATGGAGCAGCTGGCCGCCGTGCTGCGCACCCCCCCCATGGATCAGCGGGCCCTGCCGCCGGTGCTGGTGCTGATCTCGGATGGTGCGCCCACCGATGATTTCATGGCTGGTCTGCGCAGCCTGATGGCGGAACCCTGGGCCGCCAAGGCGGTGCGCCTCGCCATCGCGATCGGACACGACGCGGATCTGGAGGTGTTGCAGCAGTTCATCGGCACCGACCCTGTCGACGATCTGGAAGCCAGCGCGACCGGGAGGATTGGTGGGCGGGGAGTGGATGGTGATCGGATGCCCGGCACCGGCGGGCGCAACCCCCGGCGCCCCTTGCAGGCCAACGACAGCAACACCCTGGCCCGCTATATCCAGTGGGCCTCCACCGCGGTGGTGGGTGCCGCCAGTCAGCCCCGGAGCCAGGCCGGGGGCATGGCCAGCACCAACGTGGTGCTCCCCGACCTGCCGCCCACCATCCTGGATCCCAAGGATGTGTGGTGAGGTGAGCTGGCTCCCGCCCTGCTGCGAGAGCCGCGTCGGGGCGGCCCATCGGCGCCGAGGCACCCCCTGCCAGGACGCCAGTGGGCTGTGGTGGTTTGCCGATGCTGATGGGGAGCTTCTGCAGGCCCTGGTGGTGTCGGATGGGCATGGCAGCCCGCGCTACGACCGCAGCGCGGTGGGCAGCAGGCTGGCCTGCGAGATGACCCTCCAGGCCATCGCGAGCGAGCTCGCCAGCAGTCGCATTGGTGCAAGCTCCGATCTGGAGCCCTGGCGGGAGTGGCTGGCGCACGGGTTGCCAGAAGCCGTAGTGAAGGGATGGCGCAAGGAGGTGCTCCACCACGGCCAGGCCCACCCGAGAGCGGATGGTGCGCCTCCCTCCACCCTGGCCTATGGCGCCACCCTGGGCGTGCTGGTGCTGACGCCCCGCTGGTGGGGCTACACCGGGCTGGGCGACTGGGACCTGGTGCGAACCGGCAGCACCGGCCCAGGGGAGCTGCTGAGCGAGGAGCCCTCCAGCCCCGGGGGTGGGGAGTCCACCTTCAGCCTGTGCATGGAGGGAGCTGAGCAGTTTTTCTCCTGCCGCAGTGGCCTGGTGCCGATCGAGGCGGGCCAGGAGCCCTTCACCCTGCTGCTGAGCACCGATGGCATCCGCAAATCCTGCGGCAGCGACGTCGACTTTCTCAACCTGGCCCGCCACCTGGGTGAGCTGCCCCAATCCAACGATCAGGGCCGGTTCTCCACCCTGGCGGAGGCCCTCGATCACATCAGCAGCCAGGGCAGTGGCGACGACGTGAGCGTGGCAATCGCCCGCTGGGGCCAGCCCATGGATGCACCACCGCTCCCCGCGCCCTGGAACGAGCCGCTGATCGTGCAGCCCACCGAGGAGGCCCCGCTGCAACCAGCCGGCATGGAGAGCCAACCGGGCGACGGGGCCCTGGGGCCTTCCGAGGATGGGCTTTGTGCTTCGGACGTCTCTGGGAAGCCAGGGCAGGGGAACCGGCGAGGGAGCTTGTTCTGGATTGCCCTGCCGCTGCTGGTGCTGGCCCTACTGGCGGCAGGAGCCGGTGCCATGTCATGGCTCGGCTGGTATCCGTTCGCCCGTCGAGAGCCGGTGGTGGACGCGCAGAGCCCGGAGCTGATGGCTGTCCTGCAGAAGGAGGCCAGCAGGCTCTGCACGCCGATTCCGATGCCGGAGCCAGTGCCAGAAGCAACCGGAGCTGGGGGAGGGGAAGGGAGTGTTGGCGGCCCCACCCTCAATGCTGCGCTCCTGGAGAGGATCAACGCAGCCCTCAGCCAGCGTCACAGCACGTTCCAGGCTCTCCTGAACGGCTCACCACCCCGCACATTCCTCCGCACCCCCACCCACGACCCCACAGGGGCCCTGATCGCATGGAGCCGGTTTCATGGCCAGGGACTGGGGCCGAGGGAAATGGGCTGGTGCCCGGAGTTACGCCAGGCCCTGGTTCAGCAGTGGGAGCGGGTCAGCCTGCGGTGACCCTGCCATCCTGATCCGCCACCAGCAACAGGCCGCCCATGATCGCCAGGTTCTTGAACAGCTGAATCTGCTCCAGCTTGTCGGCCACATCGCCGTGGAACAGCAGGGTGGTGGGAACCAGGAACACCAGCAACAGCACCGTTCCGAGTCGGGGCTTCCAGCCGCTGATCACCAGGGCTGAACCCACCGCCATCAGGGCCATGGCTGCCACCAGCAGCACGGGCGCCAGCGGTAGTCCCTTGGCGGCAATGGCTCCGGCTACGCCGGCAAATCCCGTCAGCTTGCCGATCACGGCATGGATGAACACCAGGCACAGCAGCACCCGGGCGATGCGGTTCAGCAACGAGGGCTGGTGGCTCTGCTGGCTCATGGGGGCGAGGTCTGCTGTGGGCATTGTGTGACCGGTGGCCAGGGTCCGGTTGTTGCTCGCCCGCCGGGCAGCGAAAATCCCCGGGGGCCCGCGGGCCCACCGGGGCAAGGGGCCGGAGCCCCTGGCGGCTCACAGCACCGCCACGGTGCCGAGCCGCTTGGCCTGCAGCTTGCGGGCCAGCTGATGGGCCGACTGCGCCGGAATGAAGCGGGGCTTCTTCACGGGGCGGCCACGGCGGCCATAGAAGACCACATGGCGCTCGGCATCGGGCGCCTTGATCCCGCCGGGATAAACGAACACCGGCAGCTGGCGGATTTCGCAGCGGGGAGAGAAGGAGGCCATCACGAAGGAGGCGAGGGACACCCGCGTCAGGCCCCGGTTTGCACCAGGAGGCAAGGACCGCGTCGCACCGAGAGGTGCGCTGGGTGAAACCGCGGCCTGGCCTGATCCTTGCCGCCTGGTGCGGGCTGGGGCAGC
>JAYKIG010000030.1:0-3342 GCA_035286045.1 Cyanobacteriota bacterium
TGCCCGGCTGCTCCCTGTGCATGGGCAACCAGGCCCGGGTGGAAGACAACACCACCGTGTTCTCCACCAGCACCCGCAACTTCAACAACCGCCTCGGCAACGGTGCCCAGGTGTATCTGGGCAGCGCGGAGCTGGCTGCCGTTTGTGCCCAGCTGGGCCGGATCCCGAGCAAGGAGGAATACCTGGCAATCGCCGCTGAGAAGATCGATGCCTACGGCGCCGAGCTTTACCGCTATCTCAACTTTGACCAGATCGAGGGCTTCGAGGATCAGGGGCTGGTGGTGAGTGCAGAGGAGGAAGCGAAGGTGCTGGCGGGGGTGTAAGGTGGTGGCAGAAAAGCTAGTTATTGTTACAGAATTTTGTCGATCGACGCCCGCAATCGCTTCAGAAACCTTCTTGGGAATTACCGCTATGTGTCGTACCAGATGCGCCTCTGGTCAATCCACGCAAAGCTGAACTCCCTTAGCCGCTCTGACGAACAGAGATTTCTTGACAATGTTGTAACTCGGCATAATCTTCCACGGCCTTGGCTTACTCTTGACCTTGGCTGTGGCAGCTATCCACGCAATCCCTTTGGAGCGGACTTAGTTCAAGGCTGCGATATTCGCGCCGATCTCGACACTAATGTCAAGGCTTGCAACCTCGCAACTGATCCAATCCCCGAGGAAAGCGAGAGCATCAACTTCATTACTGCTTATGATTTTATTGAGCACATCCCAAGGATCCTCATGGCAAATACCACAAGGTTTCCCTTCATTGAATTGATGTGTGAAATTTATCGAGTTCTCAAGCCCAGCGGTCTATTTTTTGCCAGAACACCCTTTTATCCAAAAAGCGAAGCGTTCCAGGATCCCACTCACGTTAATTACATTACTGATGACACATTCCCTTTATATTTCTGCTGGCATCCCTACGGAGGCCCTTGGGGGAGAATCTACGGATTTAATGGAAAGTTTGCACTTATCAAGCAGAGGCGCATGGGGTCCTCACTTTTCACATTATTAGAGAAAATTCCCTGATTGGTTCCACCTCATCAGGTAACCACCTGAGTCAGCCAATCGACAAAAGCAAAGGTTGCTGGAGGAAGTCAAGTCGCTGCAAATTGCAGCACAGACAACCCCTCCCAGCCGCCCTAGGACCATGTCTCGGAAGGACCGGGATCGTCTGAATTCCATCAGATCTTTGAAGAACTTCCGAAGCCGGGAAGGCCCAGCGATCTGGCTGCCTAGGTTTCAGGGGTACCCGTCTGATCTCACTCTCCCGTATGACCTCCACCCTCCAGCGTTGGTTTGCCCCCCTGCGCCGCCTTGTGGTGCTCGGCGTTGCCGTGGTGCTGGCCTTCAACCTGGCGGCCTGCTCCGGCATCAGCACCAGCGATGCCACCAACGCAGCCCGCACCGCCGTGAATGTGGCCAAGACGGCCGCCGACCTCACCGGAAACGAACAACTGAAATCCGTGCTCACCCCCGTGGTGAACCTGCTGAACGCCACCAAGAAGGAAGTGGTGGCCGACAACATCCCTGCGGCCACCAGTGGCATGGCCACGTTCAAGGGCCTGTGGGACACCGCAGCCCCCGTGGTGAAGCTGGCCGCCGGCGACAACTACGGCGTGATCGACAAGGGCGTGAAGCTGGTGCTGAACACCTTTGGTGGCAACACCGCACCCACCAAGGACAACGCCCTGACCGCCCTCACCGGTCTGATCGGCCCCCTCACCGCCCTGCTGAGCTGAGCTGGCAGGCCCGAGCTGACCTCCAGCCCAGGCCGATCTCCGCCGGTGCCTCCGGGCACCGGTTTTTTATGCAGAGCGAAAATGAAGGAGCAGGAAAAAACGGTAGCAATGCTTACATAAATCTTTAAAAGTGGGCGTCAGCACAGAAAGCCCGTACCTTGAAAAGGTCTTTTTTTCCTTCTTCACCATGGCGCGTTCCCTCCTCGTGGGTGGTCGCCTTCTCTGCGCTGGTTTAGCCCTCAGCATGGCCGGCACCCTGGCCCTCAGCGGTTGCACCGCCACCAAGGAAGCTGCCCAGCAGACGGGTGATGCCGCCAAGACCGCCGCAACGGCCACGGGCAACGCCGCCCTCGCCACCGCCACCACCCCCGTGATCGACCTGCTCAAGAAGAGCGAAGGTGAGGTGAAAGCGGGCAATCTCGCCGCTGCCGTGGCCAGCATGGGTGGCTTCAAGGCCCTGTGGGATGCGGCCGCTCCGGTGATCCAGCCCATCGCGGGCGACAAGTGGCCCGTGATCAACACCGCCGCCAATCTGGTGCTGAGCACCTTTGCCCCCGGCACCACCCCCACCGCCGACAAGGCTGGCAGCGCCCTCACCGGCCTGATCGGCCCCCTCAGCGCCCTGCTGATGGCCAACAAGTAAGCCCTCGGGCGGAAGCGCCGTCCAACCTCCGGATCAGACCTGTCCTCCAACGGAGAGACTGGTCTGATCCTTTTTGTTTGAGCTCCGCCGCACTGAACCAGGAATCCCTGCTGTTCACCCCCGCCACCCCCCAGGCTGATGCCTTGCGGATGGTGCTGGCCTTCCCCAGCACCTATGGGGTAGGCATCACCAGCCTGGGCTTCCAGGTTGTGTGGGCCACCCTCGCCCGGCGCGAGGATGTGGATGTGCGGCGCCTGTTCACCGACGGCGGCGATCCGCCCCATGGGGGACCCAGGGGGCAGGGCCTGGATGTGTTTGGCCTGTCCTTGAGCTGGGAGCTGGATGCCCCCGTGCTCCTCGACCTGCTGGAGCAGCAACGCATTCCCCTCTGGGCCGACGAGCGGGGCGACGGTGATCCGATCGTGTTCGGTGGCGGCCCCGTGCTCACGGCCAACCCCGAACCCCTGGCCCCCTTTCTCGATGCGGTGCTCCTGGGGGATGGGGAGCTGCTGCTGCCAGCCTTTGTGGAGGCGCTGAAGGCCTGCCGGGGCGCTCCACGGGCAGAGCGGCTCCGACACCTGTCCACCGTGCCGGGGGTGTATGTGCCCTCCTTGTATGTCCCCCGCTTCGGCAGCGATGGAGAGCTGGACGCCATCGAACCCACGGAGCCCGCCATACCCGCCGTGGTGACCCGCCAGACCTGGCGCGGCAACACCCTCAGCCACTCCACCGTGATCACCCCAGAGGCGGCCTGGCCCTCGATCCACATGGTGGAGGTGGTGCGCAGCTGCCCGGAGCTGTGCCGCTTCTGCCTGGCCAGCTATCTCAACCTGCCCTTCCGCACCGCCAGCCTTGACGACGGCCTGATCCCGGCGGTGGAGAACGGGCTGGCGGCCACGCAACGCCTGGGCCTGCTGGGGGCGTCGGTGACGCAGCACCCCCAGTTCAGCGACCTGCTGCAGTGGCT
>JAYKIG010000031.1:0-12058 GCA_035286045.1 Cyanobacteriota bacterium
TCGTGTGGCTGTCGAAGTCGTGAGCGTTGGCGTGGAGGTTCCAAATCCAGGTGGTGGTTTTGGGACCTTTGGCGAGGGTGCGGTCGAAGTGTCCGGGCTTCTCGAAAAGCTCGAACGTCGCCGGAACCGGGTTCCGGTCGACCATGTCCTCCGCCTTTTTCCCACGCTCTGGTGGGCTGATGGTCATCGAGAGGTTCCTCGAGGGACGGAATCGAGGTGGTGGTCCACCCCTTCGATGGCAGAGCGGCAAAGCCGAAGCCATCGGTGGGGCCCACGGGGGCAGTGCCGCAAGCGGCCGCTGCCTTCTGTGGGCTCCAGTCGACAAGGGAAAGCCCTTGCATGGACTGGCGCTTTGGGCCCCGATAGGGGACCGCTGGCGGAAGTATAGGGGTCGAAAACAAGCGTTTTTGGTCCCCAGTTACAAAGGTTCAATCCCTGGGCTTTCAAGGCTGTGACAGGCATCTGAAGGTTGGTTTTTTATATCGAATTCCTGTTTCTGCGTGCCATTCGATTGCAGGTTCTGCCGCTGCCTAGCGAAGGGCGCCCATGGCTCTGCCTGGCAGCAGCGGCTTCACCGCTTCTGTCGCTGAGCAGAATGGTCGGATTGTGGGAGTTTCCGCGTGCGTGGTCGGCAGTGCCGTCTCTGGCTCGCAGGGGTGTGGGGTTTGGTTGTGGTGCTGCAGATCCTCTTCGCACCCGCTGCAGCCCAGGCCCTGAGCCTGCCCTTCCAGGGAAGAGGAGACACTCCCTCAGTGTCTCCCCTTCGACCGGCTCCGCAGAGGCTTCAGGAGGTGCCCCCCCCGGACTGGGTGCAGCAACTGCAGGGGGCCTTGGAGGGGAGGGATCCCAGAGTCAGGATCCTCTCTCCCGACCCGGACAGTCTCCTGGCAGAGGGTCCCTGGACCCTGCGCGTGGAGGTTTCGGATTGGCCCCTGGTGGACGCGGGGGACCTCGGCTTGGGCCCCCACCTGATGGTTCAGCTGGATAGCCAGTTGCCCATCCCCCTGGTGGAAACCGAGCTGGAGATGGCTCCCCTGAGCGCAGGCAGCCACCTGCTCACCGTCTATGCAGCAAAGCCCTGGGGGGAGGCCCACAAGGGTCCCTACGCCCTTCAACAGATCCGGCTCCATCGCCTGGCTGAGAACTCCGCCACCCTGCCAGCCCCTGGCACGCCCCAACTTCTCCCCGTGAGCCCCGCCGGCCACGCCGGCGATCCCCCCCTCCTGCTCGACTGGTTGCTCCTGGATGCTCCTTTGCAAGGCTTGCGCACGGATTCCCTGGGCTGGCGCCTCCGGGTCACGCTCAATGGCGAAAGCGTGCTCCTGGATCGCCAGGCGCCTCTCTGGCTCAAGGGCTGGCAACCCGGCAGCAATGCCCTTCTTCTGGAACTGCTCGATGGCCGCGGGGAGGTGCTCAATCCCCCTTTCAACAGTGTGCTGGAAGAGGTGATCATCCTCGATTCCTCTGGGGTGAAGCGGCCCCATTCCGGCCTTCTCACGGAGCAGGAACAGGCCGTTCTCCTGGGAGAGCAACCCCCCTCGGTCCTGCATCCTGTCCCGCCCTCGGACGACCCGGTGGACTTCCCGATTCAGGAACGGGAGCTCTCGCTCCCCCAGGAGCTCCTCCCCCAGGAGTTTCCTGTCCCAGAGACCCTTGTTCAGCAGAACGAGGAAGAACGGCCGTCCGGGCAGCCTGTGTCCCCCTCGTCAAGCCTCGAGGCCGCCCCTCTCTCCCCTGAGGTCGCCCCGACCTCTTCGGCCCCGAGCCTGTTGCCAGAGCATCAGCCCGAATCAGCTCCGCCTTCTGAACCCGTCGTGGTGCCCAAGCCCCCTTCAGATCCGCAGGACAGCCCCCTGGCCGAGGCTCCCTCGTCCTTGATTTCTCCCGTGCCACAGAACCCAATCCAGGAGCCTCCCAGCTCCCTGCCAATCCTCTCGCCCCCGACCGCTCCCCCGGGCGCCGTCCCGGCAAGGGAGGAGGTCAACCCCGATGGCACCTTGAAGCGCCCCCCCGCTTCCAGCCCTCTCGCGCGGTTGAGGCAGCGATGGAGCCGATGACCCAGACCGCCAACCCCCCGAAGCCGCTCGCAGCGATCGGGTTCAGCCCGGGGGCCGAGCCCCTTCTGCAGCAACTCCAGCAGGCCTGGGATGGGGTGATCATCCGTTGGCCCCATGGTGAAGAAAACCCGGAAGCCTGGCTCCGTTCCTGTTGGCCTGAGGTGTCGGCCATCGTCGCCATCGGCGCCTGTGGGCTGGTGCTTCGCCTGGTGGCTCCCCTGCTGGGAGATAAGAACAAGGATCCAGCGGTGGTGGTCCTCGATTCCGAGGGCCGGTGGGTGGTGCCCCTCCTGGGCAGCCATGGGGCCGGGGGAGATGCCCTCGCCCATGCCCTGGCGGGGTTGCTGGGGGCAACGGTGGTGTCAACGGGACAGTCGTCCAGCCACGGACGCCTGGCACTGGATGCTTTCGGCTCCGCATGGGGCTGGCGCCGAGGCGCAGGCGACTGGTCGGCCCTGATGGTGGCGGCAGCCCGCTGTGGCTCGGAGGGTGGGCTGGCTGTGGCCCAGGAGGGCGGGGAACAGCGTTGGCAAGGCTTGGACGCCGCACCGCCGCTGGCCCCGCAGGCCAGCACTCCGGCCATGGCCATCACGGTTCAACAGGGTGAGGGCTGTCGCTGGCACCCCCCCCTGCTGTGGCTGGGAGTGGGCTGCGAACGACACACGAGCCTTTCCCTTTTGGAAGAGCTTGTGGATGTCACCCTGGCTGATGGGGGGTTGGCCTCCCAGGCCGTGGCAGGGTTGGCCAGCTGCTCCCGCAAGGGGGATGAGGACGCCCTGCTTGCCCTTGCGGCCCGCCGTGGCTGGCCCCTCCGGCTCTACCCCGCAGAGCAGTTGTCGGTGGTGGAGGTGCCCCATCCATCCGAAGTGGTGGCCAAGGAGATGGGCACGGCCAGCGTGGCCGAGGCCAGCGCCCTGCTGGCTGCCTCCCAGGCTCGCCCGCCCGGCCACCAGGAGGGAGTCCCCCTGCCGATGGACCGTTTACTGGTGTCCAAGCGGATCGCCCGAGCGCGGGCGGATCAGCGGGGTGCCGCCACCCTGGCGATCGCCCTCGCGGATCAGCAGTGGGCTCCCCAGAGGGGCAGCCTCCACCTGGTGGGCAGTGGCCCTGGAGCCCTCTCCCAGCTCACGGCTGAAGCCCGTCGCGCCCTGGCTCAGTGCTCCGCCTGGGTGGGGTACGGCCCCTATCTGGATCTGCTGGAGCCCCTGAGGCGCCCGGATCAACTGCGGGTGGTGGGGCGCCTCACAGAAGAGGTGGGACGTTGCCGCGAAGCCCTCGCCCTCGCCCGCGAGGGGCTTGCCGTTGCCCTGATTTCCTCTGGCGACAGTGGCATCTATGGAATGGCTGGCCTGGCCCTTGAGCTGTGGTGGGCCCTGCCGGTGTTGGATCGTCCCGCGCTCGAGGTGCACCCTGGTGTTTCCGCCGTGCAGATGGCCGCCGCCCGGATCGGCGCCCCCTTGATGCACGATTTCTGCACTATCAGCCTCAGCGATCGGCTGACCCCTTGGCCCTTGATTGAACGCCGTCTGCAGGCGGCGGCGGAAGGGGATTTCGTGGTGGCGCTTTACAACCCCCGATCCAAGGATCGGAACTGGCATCTCGAGCGGGCCCGGGAGCTGCTGCTGGCGCACCGCCCCCCAACCACCCCCGTGGTGCTGGCCCGTCAGCTGTCCAGGCCGGGCGAGCAGTGCGCGATCCACACCCTGGCGACCTTTCCCTGTGAGGCGGTGGACATGGTGACCCTGGTGCTGGTGGGAAATGGCCAGACGCGCGAACAGGACGGATGGGTGCTCACGCCCAGGGGATATCTCTCTGCAGCTGACGTTCCTTTCCTGGAAGGTGGCCAATCGGGATGACAGGATTCGAACCTGCGGCCCCTTCGTCCCGAACGAAGTGCGCTACCAAGCTGCGCCACATCCCGTGAATCCAATCCTAGGAGATCACTCCCACCCGGTCAGTCCATCGCTCCACGCCTCCGGTCCCCAGGGCAAGCCTGAGTGGCTGAGGGTCAAGGCCCCCCAACGGGAGCGCATCGGTGAGGTGGCCGACCTACTGCAGGATCTCCGTCTCAACACGGTCTGCCAGGAGGCCAGCTGCCCCAACATCGGTGAGTGTTTTGCGGGCGGCACAGCCACCTTTCTGATCATGGGCCCGGGATGCACCCGGGCCTGTCCCTACTGCGACATCGATTTTGACCGGAGCGTTCGCCCCCTTGATCCCTCCGAGCCTGATCGGTTGGCCGAAGCGGTGGTGCGGCTCGGCCTGAGCCATGTGGTGATCACCTCAGTGAATCGAGATGATCTGGAGGATGGGGGGGCTGCTCAGTTTGTGGCCTGCATCTCCCAGGTCCGATGCCGCTCACCCCTCACCACGATTGAGGTGTTGATTCCTGATTTCTGCGGGGATGGGGGGGCCCTGGCCCAGGTGATGGACGCGGTTCCCCATGTGCTCAACCACAACATCGAGACGGTGCCCCGGCTCTACCGGCAGGTCCGTCCCCAGGGCGACTACCAGCGTTCGTTAACGCTCCTGCGCCAGGTGCATGAGGGTTGGCCTCGGACGTACGTGAAATCCGGTCTGATGGTGGGTCTCGGGGAGTGGGACGAGGAGGTGAAGGCCGTGATGGACGATCTGCGCCGCCAGGGTGTCGACATCGTGACCCTGGGCCAGTACTTGTCGCCCGGGCCCAAACACCTGACTGTTCAGAGGTTCGTCACCCCTGATCAATTCGATGCCTACCGAAGCTATGGGGAGGAAACCCTGGGATTTCTTCAGGTGGTGAGCAGCCCCCTGACCCGCAGCAGTTATCACGCCGGCGAGGTGCAGCGGCTGATGCGAGAGTATCCCCGTTAGGCCACCACCTGCTCCCGCTGGGCCAATCCCACGGTGGCCAGCTCACTGGGGGGCACGAGCACCTTGAACCGTCCTTGCCAGCTGGGCCAGTCGGCAAGGATAGCTGCAGCCTTCTGGCTCGCTGTCCGCTGAAGATGTTGCTCCAACAAGGGACGGAGCAATCCTTCCTGTTCTGGTGTGGTGAGGGGGTGAAGGGCCACGGTATCTGGATTGAGCCGTCGGTGCAGGCTGCCCTCTTCATCGAGCAGGAACGCCACCCCACCTGTCATCCCCGCTGCCACGTTGCGCCCCGTGCGGCCGAGCACCACCACCACGCCACCGGTCATGTATTCGCAGCAGTGGTCGCCGCTGCCCTCAACCACGGTTTTTGCCCCGCTGTTGCGCACGGCGAAGCGTTCACCAGCCCTGCCCAGGGCGTAGAGCTCACCACCGGTGGCCCCGTAGAGACAGGTGTTGCCCATGATCACCTGGTCTCCGGGGTCGGTGCAGTTGGATGGAGGGACCAGGGTGAGGCTTCCTCCGCTCATGCCTTTGCCCACGTAGTCGTTGGCTTCACCCACCAGTTTCAGGTGCATGCCCTGGAGCAGGAAGGCCCCAAAGCTCTGGCCAGCGGCTCCATTGAGGGTGAGGGCCAGCTCTCCCTTGAAGCCCTTGTCGCCATGGTGTCCTGCGATTTCGCCGGCCAGGCGGGTGCCCACGCTGCGATCGGTGTTCACGATGGCCAGAGTGCGCTGTACCTGGCCGTGGTGCTCCATCGCCCGAACCACTTCAGGATCGGCCAGGAGCTGGTCCTCCAGGATCGGCCCATTGCCATGGGCTTCCGACTCGTGCTGGAGCCAGGAGCGATCCGTCGCCGCAGGAATGGCCCCCAGGAGTGAGGAGAGATCCAGGGACGTTGTTTTCGTCAGAGCCACCTGCCGGGGACGCAGCAGCTCGTTGCGACCGATCAGCTCATCTAGACGGGCCACACCCAGCACGCTGAGCAGCTGTCTCACCTCCTCGGCCACGAACAGGAAGAAGTTCACCACGTGCTCCGGCAGGCCGGTGAATCGTTTGCGCAGGGCTTCCTTCTGGGTGGCCACGCCCACCGGGCAGTTATTGGTGTGGCAGACCCTGGCCATGATGCAGCCCTCAGCAATCATGGCGACAGAGCCGAACCCGAATTCCTCAGCGCCCAGGAGGGCGGCAACGATCACATCCCAGCCTGTCTTCAGGCCCCCATCCACCCGCAGCAGCACCCGATCCCGCAATCCGTTCTCCAGCAGGGAGCGATGCACTTCCGTCAGGCCCAGCTCCCAGGGGCTTCCAGCATGTTTGATGGAGCTCAGGGGCGAGGCACCTGTGCCGCCGTCATGGCCTGAGATCTGGATCACGTCCGCGTTCGCCTTGGCCACCCCGGCGGCGATCGTGCCGATGCCGATCTCGGCCACCAGCTTCACGGACACCTTGGCGGCGGGATGGACCTGATGCAGGTCGTAGATCAGCTGGGCCAGATCCTCAATGGAATAGATGTCGTGGTGCGGGGGAGGGGAGATCAGGGCCACTCCTGGTTTGCTGTGGCGCAGCCCCGCGATGTAGGCATCCACCTTGGGGCCGGGAAGTTGGCCCCCTTCCCCGGGCTTGGCACCCTGGGCCACCTTGATCTCCAGCTGCTTGCCGCTGCGCAGGTATTCCGCGGTGACGCCGAATCGGCCAGAGGCGATCTGCTTGATCGCGGAGCAGGCCGTATCGCCATTCACCAAGCCGCGTAAAGAGGGCAGGGTGGCGGAGAGGCCGCCGTCATCCACATCCTGGAGAACCTTGAAACGGACGGGGTCTTCTCCCCCCTCACCGCTGTTGCTCTTCCCGCCGATTCGGTTCATGGCGATGGCCAGCACCTCATGGGCTTCCCGGGACAGGGCCCCCAGACTCATGCCTCCCGTGCAGAAGCGGCGGCACAGGCTCTCCACGCTCTCCACCTGGTCCAGGGGAAGGGGGGTCGGTGCCGGGGTGAGTTCCACCAGGTCGCGGAGGGCCGTGAGGGGGCGGCCTTCCATCAACGTCTTGTAGGTGCTGAAATGGTCGTAGCCCGGACCTGCGGCCACCGCGGCATGGAGCGCCTTGGCCATTTCCGGACTGTTCATATGGAATTCACCGCCGGTGCGATATTGCACAAAGCCCATGAACTCCAGCTTGGAGCGATTCAGTTCGGGGAAAGCTTTGGTGTGGAAAGCCAGCGTTTCGCTGGCCAGATCGGTCAGGGATAAACCGGCAATACGGCTGGTGGTGCCTCGGAAGGCCAGATCGATCAGGTCGGCGCCGATGCCGATGGCCTCGAAGATCTGGGCCCCGTGGTAGCTCGCCAGCAGGGAGATGCCGATTTTGGACAGGATTTTCCGCAGGCCGTCCTCCAGGGCCTGGCGCACATTGCTCTGGGCTTTCTCCACCGAGAGGCCAGGGATTTTCCCCCGTTCGATGAGCGACTGGGTTTTGGGGTGGGAGAGCCAGTGGCGGGTGGTTTCCCAGGCCATCCAGGGGCATACCGCACTGGCGCCGTAGCCGATCAGGCAGGCCAGGTGGTGGGTGCTCCAGCACTGGGCCGTCTCCACCACGATGGAGGCCTGCAGCCGCAGGCCCTGGCGCAGGAGGTGGTGATGCACCGCCCCGACGGCCAGAAGCGGGGGGATCGTGGTCTGAAGGGCGCTGATGCCGCCGCCAGCCCGGTCTGAGAGCACCAGGATCTGATGTCCTCCGCGCACGGCGGCTTCCGCTTCGAAGGTGAGCCGATCCACGGCTGTTTTCAGCCCGGATGGACCATCCGCCACGGGCAGCAGGGTGGAGAGGGTGGTCAGGCCCAGCCCCTGGTCGCCCAGGGCAGCAAGTTCCGATTCGTTCAGCACCGGAGTCGAGAGATGCAGCACCGCTGCTCCCGCAGGATCCGGCCGGAGGGCGGAGCCCCGGCGGCCCAGGTGCATATCGAGGCTCATCACCAACCGCTCCCTGAGGGGGTCAATTGGCGGGTTGGTGACCTGGGCGAAGCGCTGTTTGAAGTAGTCGTAAAGGAGGTGGGGCTTGCTGGAGAGCACCGCCAGGGGGATGTCATCCCCCATGCAGTAGGTGGGTTCCTTGCCCTGAGAAGCCATCTCCTCGATCACGAGATCCAGGTCTTCGGCGGTGAAGCCAAAGGCCGTTTGCAGCTGCAGGAGCTCCAGCTCGTTCCGTTGTCGCTCCCCTTGCCAGCGCCCCGTGGGGAGGGTGCGGCGATGCTCCGCAATCCAGGCGGCGTAGGGGTGCCGTGCAGCTGCCTCAGCCTTCACATCCCAGTTTCGAAGGAGGCGGTGCTTCACCAGGTCGACCGCGAGCATCTGGCCGGGCCCCAGCCGACCTTTTTCCAGGATCTGGTCTTCTTCCAGTTCCACAACCCCCGTTTCCGAGCCCATCACCACGAAACCTTCGCGGGTGATGCAATAGCGGGCTGGACGCAAGCCGTTGCGATCCAGGGTGGCTCCTACCGTCCGGCCATCGCTGAATACAAGCAGGGCGGGCCCATCCCAGGGTTCCTGCAAACAGGCATTGTATTCGTAGAAGGCCTGGATGGCTGGCCGGGTCTCCAGGTCAGGTTGGCCCTGATAAGCCTCGGGCACCAGGGTGAGCAGGCTGTCGGTGATGGGTCTGCCGCTCCGCACCATCAGCTCCAGGGTGGCGTCCAGATTGGCGGAGTCGCTGAAGGAGGCATTGACAAGGGGGCGGAGATCGGCGGCCGCCTCTCCCCACACCACTTCCAGGTTGGCTTCCGCCGCACTGGCCCAGTTGATGTTGCCCAGCAGCGTGTTGATTTCGCCGTTGTGGCCCAGCAGCCGCATGGGTTGGGCAAGGGGCCATCGGGGCAGGGTGTTGGTGCTGAAGCGCCGGTGGTAGACGGCAAAGTTGACGCTGAAGCGGGGATCCCGGAGGTCGGCATAGAACCGATCCAGTACCTCCGAGCGCACCATCCCCTTGTAAACGAGGGTGCGTGCGCTGATCGAAGCGAAATAAAGATCCGTGGTGCCGCTCCCCCAGATCTCGCGAACCCGGTCCACGGCCCGGCGTCGGAGGCGGAACAGAAGGGCTTCTACCGCATCCACCTCGTCGGCGACCTGGCGGGAGGCCTCCGGGGCCTCAAGCAGCCATTGCTCGATGGCGGGAGCTGTCTGCTGGGCGAGGGGCCCCAGAACGGACCGGTCTACCGGCACCTCCCGCCACCCATGGCTGCGCAGGCCGAGCTTGAGGGCCTCCTGCTCGCAGATCTCCCGGGCCTCCAGCCTGCGGGAGTCCTCCATGGGCAGGAACACCATGGCCAGCCCGCGCACGCTCTGGCTTGGCGTCGCGGCCGCCTGGGGCCACACCGCCTCCAGGAAGCTCCAGGGAATGGCCGTCAGGAGCCCAGCCCCATCCCCGGAATCCGCATCTCCGCCGCAGCCGCCACGATGCTCCATGCAGCGGAGCCCCCGGAGCGACTGTTGCAGGATCCAGTGGCTGTCTTCCCCCTCCAGGTGGGCAATGAAGCCCACTCCGCAGGCGTCCTTTTCTCCGCACACCGCCTCGGGAGGCAAGGAATCGCTCTGGGGCCGGAGGGCATGGGAGCGGTGGGCGTCGGAGGAAAGTGGCATGGGCTGGTGTGGGCTGCCGCGTTCAGCAGGCGGACCTGCTGCGTGAAGAGACGGAATCCTGGAAACAGGACTTCAGTCAAGGATCCTAGGCAGCGGCATCCAAGCGCCGTTCACTGGGTCTACCTTTCGGAATCTGCGTTGACGGGAGCCCGGGAGATGCTCAAACCGCCAGTCGTCCTTACAGCCCTTTGCGGCGCCTTGATCGGTGCCTGGCCCGTTCCCCTCTCAGCGGGGACGAACCCGCGGATGCCACAGCTCTCCCCGCCGCCGCTCCCGCCCCTCCAGCCCCCCGAGGCTCTTCCGATCCAGAGGGATGGGGGCCTGGGGGCGAGGGAAACCTTCGAGGGACGGGTTCTGACCATCCATGGCCAGCGTCAACAGGCGTCCTGGCTCTGGGTGGGCCCTGTTTCCGACAGGCCAAGAGAGTTGTGGTTGCCCCTCGAGGTGTTGCAGGGCCAGTTGGGATTCAGCAGTCAAACCCGGGGGGATGGGTCCCTGGAACTCGAGTGGTTTGGCCAACGTCTGATCGTGCCCCAGAACAGACAGCGAGCCCTGGCGGATGAGGTGGCGATCGATGTGGCGCCCTTTCTTTCTCCCCGGACCCTTCTGGCTCGGATGGATGCCGGTGAGCTGCGTCTGCAAGGGGGGAGGCCCCAGGTCCGCCAGGTGCGCCTCAGCACAGCGCCCCCTGGCAGTCGCCGTGTGGTGCTGGATCTCACGGGTCCGGCAGTGGTCCGCAGCTCCGAGGGGGGGGTCTGGCTAGCGGCCGAGCTGCCCCAGACTCTGAACCAGGATCTGCGCCGTCTGGGTCTCACCGGACGCCAGGAGGGTGAGGGTTGGACCCTTCTTGCCCCCGCGGCTCCCCAACGGGTGTTCACCCTGGGCGAGCCCTGGCGAGTGGTCCTGGATCTGGCCGCCAGCGGCCAATCGGGCACTGGGGCCACCCCAGCACCGGCGCAGCCGTCGCTGGATCCGCGGCTTCAGTCCCTCCTGGGGTCCCAGGTGTTCTGGAGCAAGGACCTGCGCTCCTTCGGTGGGCGACGGTTCCGGCTCAACAGCGTGCGCATGGATCCCCTCGGCCATTCCCTGGAGTTGCGCAACCTCAGCCGGGGCGCTGGGATGGAAGGGCTCACCACCCTCCCCCTCCTGGCCCGCCGCTACGACGCCCTGGTGGCGATCAACGGGGGCTTCTTCAACCGCGTTCGTCGGCTTCCCCTGGGCGCTCTCCGCGATCAGGGGCAATGGTTGTCGGGCCCGATCCTCAATCGGGGTGTGGTGGCATGGGAGGAGGGCAGCCTGCCCCGCTTCGGGCGGCTCCATCTCCAGGAGTGGGTGGATGACGGCTCGGGGCGCCAGTGGCCCGTGGAGTTCGTCAACAGTGGGTATGTGAAGCGTGGGCTGGCTCGATACACACCCGCCTGGGGCCCTTATCGGACCCTGAGCGGGGCTGAGCAGGCCGTTCTGCTTCGCGATGGGGTGGTGCAGCGGCGGTATGACAGCGCCTGGTTGGCCGCCGGAGTGCCCCTCGGCCCGGGGGAGGATCTCCTTGTGGCCCGCAGCGTGCCCCTGCCCTGGGAGGTTGGTACCCGCCTCCGACTCGTCAGCCGGCCCAGCAGTGATCTCGGATTGGCGCCCAACGTGATGGGTGGGGGCCCCCTGCTGCTGCAGGGCGGGCGCATCGTGTTGGATGGTCTGGCGGAGGGGTTTTCCCCTGCTTTTCTCCGACAGGGAGCGCCGCGAACCGTGATCGGCAGCGATGGACGTTTCCTCTGGTTGCTGACCCTGGAGGGGCTGGACGACGGTGGGCCAACCCTTGCCGAGACCGCACGGTTCCTGCAGGCGGCAGGACTCCAGGACGCCCTCAATCTGGACGGGGGCAGCTCCACCGGTCTGGTGATGGGAGGTCTGCACACCGTGAAGGGGCGTGGGGTGGTGTCGGCGGTGCATAACGGCCTCGGGCTCGTGCCCCGCTCTCCCGCCCGCAGCGCCGACCCTGGAGCCACTCCGGTGTCCGCCGCGGTGCTGCCAGACTGATCACAAGATCGATCCCAGAGCCGTGCCCAGGGGCCAGAGCCTCCGCCTCACTCCCACTGCTGCCGCCGAACTCTGCCGTCAGGCGGCGGTGGCCGGCACCCCCGGGATGATGCACCTCGACCTCGTGGCAGGCGCCTGCGAACAGTGGGTGATCCGCCTCCGGGCCGGCCACCTGGCCGGCAGCCCCGTGGCCCGAGCCGATGGCATCACTCTCTATGCCCCACCTCATCAACAGGAGCTTCTCGCCGGCCTCCAGCTCGATTACCGGGGAGATTTGAGCGGAGCCGGTTTTTTGATGCGGGGTGCAGAACTCATTCGCCCCTGCGCCTGCGGAGCTGCCTTTACCCCCATCAAAAGGGCATGGGCCTCTGGGGAGTAAGGTGACGGATTGTGGTTAACGGTCGGACGTCCGACCACGACCCTCCGAGCAGTCCTTCGGCCCTCGATGCCCACTATCCAGCAGCTGATCCGCACCGAGCGGCAGCG
>JAYKIG010000032.1:0-17159 GCA_035286045.1 Cyanobacteriota bacterium
ACCCCATCCTTCCACAACCGCACCCGGCGGGAACTTTCCCCCAGGGGCCAGATGGTGAGCCTGGCGCGGGGTGGCACCACAATGGCTCGGCTGGAGAGGCTCATCGGGCAGATGGGGTTGATCACCATGGCCTCGATGCCGGGATGGAGGATGGGCCCACCCGCTGCCATCGAGTAACCGGTGGATCCTGTTGGGGTGGCGATGATCAGGCCATCACCCCGATACTGATCCACCACCTCGCCGTCAATGTCCAACTCCAGTTGACAAGTGGGCGAGAGTTCATCAAGGCAGGGCCGCAGGTAAAAATCATTGAGGGCCGTATGTAGGCCCTGGAGAACGCCATCACCCGTATCGATGGACGCCGCGAGCATCATGCGACGCTCCAGGGCAAAATGATCTTCCCGAAGGCGCGTCCACAACGTATCTCGCAGCAGACGACGATCGTGTGTGAGGAAGCCCAGGTTGCCCCCAACGTTGAAACAGAGAATGGGCACATCCAATGGTGCCAGGTGGCGGGCTGCCCCAAGAACAGTGCCATCCCCGCCCAGGACAAGGGCGAGGTCTGGTCGTTCCGGTTCGGTGGCCAGCAATCCCGGAAAGGGATTGGTGGAAAGACCGCTTTCCGCCACGGTCACATGGACGCCGATCTCCTTGAGTTCCTTCAGACAATGATGGGCCTCTCTGCGGGCCACCTGGCTGTCTTGACGGATGATCAGCCAGACCCGTTTTAGGCGCATTGGCGACGGGTTACCAGCGGAGGAGATTGAAGCGTTCCATGTCCACCGTCTCACGGTTGCGGTAGAGGGAAAGAAGAATGGCCAGGCCCACCGCTGCTTCAGCAGCCGCAACCGTAATGACAAAAATGGCAAACACCTGACCCCTGATCAGCTGGCCATCCACATAATTGGAAAAGGCCATCAGATTGATGTTCACAGCATTGAGCATCAACTCAATGCTCATCAACACGCGGACCGCATTACGGCTATTGATCAATCCCCAGACACCAATGCAGAAGAGAAGGGCCGCAAGGGTGAGGTACGCCTGTAGAGGGATGGGGGTTGCGAGTGACATGAGAAGAAAAGGGGGGCTGGAACTTCGGGAAGGACCCTCAAGGCGTAGAAGCTGATTTGGCTCGATCCACAAGCAGAGGGGTGCGGGCTTTTTCGATCAGCCCCTGGTCTGCGGGCTCACCGGTGATTACATCACTGGCAAGAACATCCCTTCGGGCCAGGACGATGGCGCCAATCATGGCCATCAGCAGGAGTACGGAAGCGAGCTCGAAAGGAAGCAGGTAATCGGTAAAGAAGTGCTCACCAATTCGATAGGTGGCTTCCTCCCCTATGGACTCTGGGCCAGGAATGGGCCAGGCAGTGGTGAAGGCGACTCGGAGCAGGAGGATGAACAGACCGATGCAAACCCCACCGGAGAGAAGGCGACGGGAGAGAAGGCCGGGGATTGTGCTCAGCGTTTCCTTCTTGTTCACCAGCATGATGGCGAAGAGAATGAGTACATTCACCGCGCCGACGTAGACAAGAACTTGCGCTGCAGCCACAAAACTCGCATTGAGTAGCAGGTAGAAGCCAGCCACCGAAAGGAAAACCCCTCCCAGCAGAAAAGCTGAGTAGACAATATTTTCAAGAAGAACAACCCCCAGGGAACCCATCACCAGGACGGCAGCGAGCACAAGGAAACAAACCTGCTCCGTCGTTGATGCAATGGTCATGGCGTTTGCTCCTTGGAGCTGGAAGGGCTGGCCGAGCTGGTGATTTCAGCAAGGATCTCGGTAGGTAGTTTGCCAGCGCGAGGGGATGTGGCAGGAACACCGTGCGGCTCGGTCACCCCCTTAGGCAGGTAGGCCAACTCCCGTAAGGGGAACACAGAGGGATCCGAGGTCACGCTGGTGGGGAGCCTGCCAAGGGCAATATTGTCGTAATTGAGGCTGTGGCGATCGTAGGCAGCCAACTCATACTCTTCCGTCATCGACAAACAGTTCGTGGGGCAATACTCCACACAGTTGCCACAAAAGATACACACCCCAAAATCGATCGAATAGTTTCGAAGCTCCTTCTTTTTCGTACTCTTATTCATAACCCAGTCCACAACGGGCAGGTTGATCGGGCAAACCCGCACACAAACCTCACAAGCAATGCATTTATCAAACTCATAATGAATGCGACCCCGATAGCGCTCCGATGGAATCAGCTTCTCGTAGGGATACTGGATGGTGATCGGCCTGCGGCGCAGGTGATCAAAGGTGACGCCGAGACCCTGGCTGATATATCTGGCAGCACTCACCGCATCCTTTGTATAATCACTTACCTTCTGGAGAAAGCCAAACATGGGGGTTTAACGAGGAAGAACTTCAGATGGAACCATGATGCCTGACTTCGTGGAAAACTGACGATGCCAGGGAGATTGCTTGATGAGTCAACCTCCGAAAGCCAAAGGGAACGCCAGCTTCAACGCCGCCGTCACCAGCAGGTTGACGAGGGCGATGGGCAGAAGGAACTTCCAGCCTAGATCCAGCAACTGATCGATCCTGACCCGGGGAACGGTCCAACGCAGAAGGATGGCGAAGAACACGAGCAGGTAGGCCTTGAGCACGGTCATCACAATGCCAACACTGGCCGTGATCACCTGGATCAGAGGGGCATCAATGGGCTGACCGAACCACTGGGCCATCCACTCCACAGGCAGGGGGAAGCCCCAACCGCCGAGGTAGAGCACGGAAACCAGCAGGGCCGAAAGAACAAGATTGATATAACTCCCAAGATAAAAGAGAGCAAATTTCATCCCGGCATACTCAGTTTGATAGCCAGCCACCAGCTCTTCCTCCGCTTCTGGCAGATCGAAGGGCAAGCGTTCACATTCGGCCAGGGCACAGATCCAGAAAACGAGGAAACCCACTGGCTGGCGCCAGATATTCCAACTCAGGATTCCTGCTCCGGTTTGCTGATTGACGATATCAACAGTGCTCAATGAATTGCTCATCATGACAATCGCCAGAACGGAGAGAGCCAGAGGAATTTCATAACTGATGGATTGGGCCGCCGCCCGGAGCCCCCCAAGCAGGGAATATTTGTTGTTGCTGGCATAGCCACTCATCAGCAAACCGATGGGCTGGATGCTGCTGAGGGAGATCCAGAGGAAGATTCCCACCCCAACGTTGCTGATCAGCAGGTTCTGGCCAAAAGGAACCACCAACCAGGACAGGATCACGGGCACTAGAACCATCACCGGGCCCAGGGTGAACAGCAGGCTGTCTGCCCTGGCCGGGATCACGTCCTCCTTCACCAATAGCTTCAACCCATCGGCCAGGGGTTGGAGGATTCCCAGGGCTCCTGCGTACTCCGGACCGATGCGCTGCTGCACGGCTGCTGAAATCTTGCGCTCGAGCCACACATTCACCAACACCCCCACCACGGCCGCAATGAGCACCAGAAGCATGGGCAGGGGTAGCCAGATCGCCCTGGCCAGCCCCGGGCTCAGCCCCAGACCTTCCAGCAGGGAGCGGAAGCTGGCTTGAAGGTCCAATCCAGGGGTGACGAAGCCAGGAGTGACCGGCGGTGTCAACAGCATGAAGACAAGCTCCAGTTGGCAGGCAACTTAATCGGAGAGCCACGCCATTGGCGGAACTCCCTTCCGGCGGAGGGCTCAGGTGGGCATGGGTCGCTGCTCGAGGGGGAGCCAGAGACGCTCTGGAGATCCGGTGTAGATCTGGGAGGGTCGGTAAATGCGGTTGGCACCCAGCTGCTCGCGCCAGTGGGCCAGCCAACCGGCCGTGCGGGCGATAGCAAAGATCGGCGTGAAGAGATCCCTGGGAATTCCAAGCTTGCGGTACACCAGACCTGAATAGAAATCCACGTTGGGATAGATACCCTTGGGACCCAGCCGTTCTGCAGCCGCCGCCTCCAGAGCCCGAGCCAGGTCATACATGGGGTCGGAGCCAAAACGGGTGAAGAGCTCCTCAGCCAGACCTTGCAGGATGACGGCGCGCGGATCCTTCACCCGGTATTCCCGATGGCCAAAGCCCATGATCTTCTGTTTGTTGGCGATGGCCCGATCCAGCCAGGGCTCAACCTGTTCCACAGTGCCAATCTCCTCCAGCATCTCCAGCACGTCCTCGTTGGCCCCCCCGTGGAGGGGGCCGGCGAGGGTGCCCACGGCGGAAGCCACCACCGCATAGGGATCGGTGAGGGTGCTGGCCGTAACCCGGGCGCTGAAGGTGCTGGCGTTCAGGCTGTGCTCCGCATGCAGGATCAGACAGGCATCGAAGATCCGCGCCGCCGTGAGATCCGGCTCCCGCTCCGTGAGCATGTAAAGAAAGTTGGCGGCGTAGGAAAGATCGTCCCGGGGCTGGATGGGATCCTGCCCTTTGCGGATCAGCTGGAAGGCCGCCACCATGGTGGGGATCTTGGCGATCAGGCGCACCACGGCCGCCACAACGTAGTGGGGGTCATTGAGAGCCCGCCTGGAATAGAACAGACCCAGGGAGGCCGCACTGGCTTGAAGGGCATCCATCGGATGGCCGGACGCCGGGAAGCACTTCATCATGTCCCGGATGCGGAAGCTCACCCGGCGGTGCATCTGCACCTCCTGCTCAAATTCCCGCAACTGGAAGATCGTGGGCAGCTCCCCCCAGATCAGGAGATAGGCCGTTTCCAAAAAGCTGCTCTGGCGCGCCAGCTGATCCAGGGGATAGCCCCGATAGGTGAGCACACCCCGCAGTCCGTCGATGTCGCAGATCGCCGACTGGGTGGCCGGCACTCCCTCCAACCCCGGGCGGAAGGGCATGGTGACGGGAGTCGCAGGAGGGGCGGTACCTCCTGGAGGGGGGGCGCCGTCAGCGGCGCTGACCGGAGATGGGGTTGCCGCAAAGCTGTTCGCGGAGGGCTTTGCCGCCATGCCTGATCTTGCAAATGCTTTGAACCTAGGCGTCGGGGGCAGGCTCGGGAGGTAGCCCTGGCTGCCAGTTCAGCCGATGGTGCTAAGGCGCCATGAGGATCCTGGGAGTCAGCAGCAGCACCAGCTGGGCCGAATCCGAGGGGATGGGGGCCGAAGGCGAGAGGATCTGGTGCCAGCGGAGCATGGCCAGTCCCGCCTTCTTGAGGGCCACCCCCCCGGGGGGAGCGCCCAGCAGCCGGCAGGCCAGGTCTCCCAGATCCGGTTCATGACCCACCAGGATCCACCGGCGGGAGGAATCCATCTGCGCCTGGCTGCCCAACTGTTGGAGCAGGGGCAGGGGATCCGCACCAGGGGACAGGCCGTCATGGCAGGAGAAGGAGGGAGCGAGCCCTGCCTCCACAGCCAGTTCAGCGGTCTGGGAGGCGCGCAGGAGGGGACTGCTCACCAGCACAGGAGCCGTGAGGCCCAGGGCTCCAGCCCTTCTGCAGATCAGGCGGGTGCGCCGACGACCTTCATCAGTGAGCGCCCTCGCCCCATCCTCCAGGCCACTCCCTCGCGGTTCGGCGATGCCATGACGCAACAGCAGGAGCTCCACCTCAACCATGGGGAAGGCCCGCAAATTGGATCCGGGCCGTCCAGCGCAGGGTGGAGTCCCCAGGTTCCACGGCCAGGGCCATGCTCTCCAGCCCTTTGGCCAGGGGTCCTCCGGCCACGGTGGTCAGGCGGTTCCAGGGGCTCCATTCCCTGAGCAGAGGGGTGGCCGCCTCTTCCCCGAGGACCCAGCGCAGGGGCGCTCCATCCCGCTCGAGGGCCTCCAGCTGGTGTTGGCGAGCGATCACGCTGCGTCCGGCCGACGCTTGCTGCAGAAGGCCCAGGTTGCCTCCCCACCAGGCCACCCCATTGCCGGGTCGCCACCAACCGGAGACGGTGGCCTGAAGCTGATCCCCTGCTCCCTGCCTGGCGCCAAGGCGGGTCCACACGGTCACGGTCTCTCCATCCACGTCCAGGGGAGCATCGATGAAGCCCTCCGCCGCCAGGGCCGCTTCCAGGGCCTCAGGGGGCGGAGTCTGCTCGGCGGTGCCAAGCAACCATCCCTCCGGGCCCTGGGAAACCAGCAACACCCCTGGATCCACCCTCGCCAGCTGGAGCGGGAGGGGGCCACTTCCAGGGGTGCTGGTGATGATCTGCACCAAGGGCCTCAGCCAGGGATGGTCCAGCAGGGCAGCCGGGTTGCGCAGAAGCGCCAGGCTCTGGGATTCCCCGCCCAGCTCCTTGAGGAGAAGGCTTTCCGTCACCAGATCATCCCGGGCCCCAGCCCCGGTCTCTGGAGAAGACGACGTTGGGGCTGCGTTGACATGCAGCACACCCTGGAGCTCCAGTTGGCGCGCCCTGGGGAGGAGCGCACCCACCAGAAGGGGATCGCCCGTCCCGTCTGTCGCCTGGACCTCTGGAAGCCCCAGCCAGGGAGAAAAGGCCTCAGAACGGGCCACCAGCAGAGCCATCCCCTCGCCTAGTTGCTCCACCCCCTCCTTCAGGGCTGGGAGGCCAGCCTCGTTGAGGGAATCGATCTGGGACACATCCAGGGCCCGCTCCAGGGTGGTGCGCCCGGAAGCGATCAGCACCAAGTCATCCTGAACGAGGGCCGTGGCCAGGGGCACCGGATTCCGTCCCACGAGGGCTCCCCTACCGCTGATCAATCCCATGCCGCGGTATTGGCTGATCTGCAGACCACTGCCGGCGAGGCTGCGGGATTGCCAGAAACGCTGGAGGAACCGGCGGGCTCCCTCCCCGTCCTTGCTGGAGAGCACAAGCAGCCAGCTGCTTCCGGGTTCACGGCCTGGGGAATCGAAGAGGCTCAGGCCGATCTCGGGGGCCAACCAGCCCGCCAGCTCGTCGTGATAACTGAGCCCCGCCGCCGCAAAGGCCCCATCCCGCAGGCGCTCCACCGCCTTGGTGACCCCCTCCCGTTGGCGGAGTGGGGCCACGGCCCGGGCGTAATCGATGGGTTGCTCCCCATCACTGAAGATGTAAAGGCTGAGGGGTGCTTGCCGGGGAACAAAGCGGGCCGCCCTGGGAATGGTGAGGGTGTGGTGCTGCAGCTGGAGGGGACCCCGGTTCCAGAGGAGCCACCAGCCGCCAAGCCCCGAGCCGAGAGCCACCAGGGCCACCAACAGGAGAGCGGCAAGGAAGGGCCGACCCTTCATTCGGCTTCAGCGGGATGCCACCATCCTGCCCTCCCGCTTCAGAGCTGCCATGTCTCTGCCCCCATCTCCTCCTACGCCCCTGTCCCTCACCCCTGAGGAGCTCGCTGATCGGCTCCAGGCCGGGGAAGCTCTTCAGCTGGTGGACGTGCGGGAAGCCCAGGAGCTGGCCCTGGCCCAACTGCCCTATCCCATGGAGCACCTTCCCCTGAGTCGCGCTGCTGACTGGATGGGCGGGGTGGACACCCGCTTGAGGCGAGACCTACCCGTCGTGGTGCTGTGCCACGCGGGAGTGCGCAGCTGGCAATTCGCCTGCTGGCTGATGGAGGCCCAGGGCTACAGCGAGGTTTGGAACCTGGAGGGGGGGATCGATGCCTGGAGCGTGCGGGTGGATCCCTCCATTCCCCGCTACTGAGGAGCGCAGCCAGATCTCAGCAATCTGCGTATCATCTTTTCCACACTTCACGGTCTGGTGCACGCCCTCTCCCGCCGCCAACAAGAGGTGCTCCAGGCCACCGTGCGCCACTACGTCGACACGGTGGAACCCGTCGGCAGCCACACCCTCGTGCGCCGTTTCGGATTTCCAGCCAGCCCTGCCACGGTGCGCTCGGCCATGGGGGCCCTGGAACAACGCGGGCTCCTCACCCAACCTCACACATCCGCGGGTCGAATCCCGAGCCAACTGGGCTATCGGCTCTATGTGGATGAGCTATTGCCCGCTCCGGGGGCAGCTGCCATCCAGCTCGAGCGCGAGCTGGCCGGCCTCAGCCTTCAATGGGCCGCCCTGGACGACCTCCTGGTTTATGTGGCCAGGCGCCTCTCTGATCTGACCGGGCTGCTGAGCCTGATCACCCGCCCCCGCAGCCGAGCTCCCAAGCTCCAGGAAATCCGCCTGATGCCGAGCGGCGAGAGCCTGCTGGTGATTCTGGTTCAGGGGAGTGGCCTCAGCACCAGCCTTCACCTGCGCCTGCCCCCCGGGTTTCAGACGGAATTGCCGATCCTCGAACGGTGGACCAATCGCCAGTTGCAGGCCCCAGGGGATGGGGCGATCTGCTGGGAGCTGTTACCAGCGGAGTTGGCCTCGAGCGGAAGGTTGTTGCGTCAGGCCCTGGACAGCCACACCCGCCTCACGGGTGACGGGGCCGGAACGGTGGTGGCCGCCGGGCTGGGTGGATTGCTGGCCCAGCCGGAATTCACCCGAACCTCCTCCCTGTTGCCCCTGGTGCAACTGGTGGAGACCCATCCTGACCATGTGCTGGGCCCCCAGGCGGCTTCGGATCTGGAGAGCTTGGTATGGATCGGAAGCGAGCATCCCCATAAGGCGCTTGGGCAATGTGCGGTTGTGCAGTGCCCCTACCGAACAGGGGATGGGGGCCGGGGGATGGTGGCCCTCGTGGGGCCCACGCGCATGGCCTACGCTACGGCAAGAGCGGGGGTCAGGTCTGTGGCTCACCTTCTGCAAAGGCGCCTCAGCTGAGAAGGATCCTTTCGTGACGTCATGACCTATTGCCTGGCTTTTCTGCTAGAAGCGGGACTGGTTTTTGCCTCTGATTCCAGAACCAATGCCGGGGTCGATTACATATCGTCCTACAGCAAAATGCATGTGTTCAAGCCGGCGCCTGATCGCATCTTTGTGATCATGGCAGCTGGAAATCTGGGCACAACGCAGGCTGTTCTCAACCGCATCCGCCGCGATATTGATGATCATCAAACCAGCGCCGCTGACCGGCGAGCAGGGTTGCCAGCTGGCCCTGGCAAAAAGGAGAAGAATGAACCCCCTGATCTTCTTGAGGCTCGCTACTTTTTCGAGGCTGCCGACTATATTGGCAACCTCAGCGTTGCCGTGCAGCGCAATTATCATCATTCCCTCCGCGAGGCCGGAGCCACCGGCGAAGCCAGCTTCATTCTCGGGGGACAGATCGCTGGCCAGCCCCATGGGCTCTATCTGATCTATCCCCAGGGGAATGCCATCATGGCCACCCAGGAAACTCCCTTTCTGCAGATCGGCGAAAGCAAATATGGCAAACCCCCGCTGGATTACATCGGCCACCACGGCATGAGCCTGGAGGATGCGGCCCGTCTTTGCCTGGTGTCCCAGGTGGTGACCCGCCGGTCTAACCTAACTGTGGGTCCCCCGTTTGAGGTGGCCATGATTCCCAGGGATGGCCTGGAGGTGAGTCGGCGGCTGAAGTTGCAGAAGGATTCGGTGTTGATCACCCGCTCCATGGAAACCTGGGCCCGCAGCATGCAGGACACCCTGGCCAGGCTGCCCCGCTTCAGCTGGGAGGAGGATCCGCTCTAGCGGGTCAGATCCTCCAACCGCTCGGCCACCGTGTTCACGTCCTTGTCGCCACGACCCGAGAGATTCACCACCACTTCCGTGCCGGGGGCCAGGGTTGGGCAGATCTTCTCCAGCCAGGCGAAGGCATGGGCGGTCTCAAGAGCCGGAATGATGCCCTCGAGGCGGCAGAGCAGCTGGAGGGCATCCAGGGCCTCGGCATCGGTGACGGCGGCGTATTCGGCGCGGCCGATGCCCTTCAGGTAGCTGTGCTCGGGGCCCACCCCGGGATAATCCAGGCCGGCGCTGATCGAATGGGCCTCCTGCACCTGGCCCTCCTCGTCCTGCAGCAGCAGGCTCATGGCTCCATGGAGCACGCCCACCCTCCCCTCCGTGATCGTGGCGGCGTGACGGCCACTGGCCACCCCCTCTCCGGCGGCCTCCACCCCGATGAGGCGCACCGCCCGATCCTCCACAAAGGGATGGAAGAGCCCCATGGCATTGGAGCCTCCCCCCACGCAGGCCACCAGCACATCAGGCAGGCGGCCAAAGGCTTCCTGACACTGCTGTTTGGCCTCCCTGCCGATGCAAGCATGGAAATCCCTCACCAACATGGGGTAAGGATGGGGACCGGCGACCGAACCGAGGATGTAGTGGGTGCTCTCCACATGGGTCACCCAGTCGCGGATGGCTTCACTGGTGGCGTCCTTGAGGGTGGCCGTTCCGGCGGTGACAGGCTGCACCGTGGCCCCAAGAAGCCGCATGCGAAACACGTTGAGGGCCTGGCGGCGCATGTCCTCGGCGCCCATGTAGATCACACACTCCAGACCAAAACGAGCGCACACCGTGGCCGTGGCCACGCCGTGCTGGCCGGCACCGGTTTCGGCAATCACCCGCCGTTTGCCCATCCGCAGGGCGAGGAGGGCCTGGCCGAGGGCGTTATTGATCTTGTGGGCGCCGGTGTGGTTGAGGTCTTCCCGCTTCAACCAGATGCGGGGGCCACCATCCGGCCGGCGATAGTGCTCACTGAGCCGCTCGGCTTCATAGAGGGGCGAAGGGCGTCCGACGTAGGTGCGCAGGAGGTGGTTGAGGCGCTCGGTGAAGGCGGGATCGGTCCAGGCCTTGGCTGCCGCGGCCTCCAGTTCCGCCAGGGCCGGCATCAGGGTTTCCGGCACGTACTGCCCACCAAAGGGGCCGAACCGGCCGAGGGGATCGGGTCGAGCGGTGGGGGCCAGAAGGGCGGGGTCGGGATGACCGGCGGCGTTGGGAGAGGAAACGGTGCTGGTCACGTCGCGGCCAGAGATTGGGTCTTCTCACCCTAGGCAGCTGGACAGGCGAAGGTGCTCCTCAGGGCGCCAGGCTGTCGCGGTGCAACACCGCGATGACATCGAGAATCTGGGCCGATCGCTGGGCGGGAAGGGTCATCAGGGAGGCCATTTCGGTCAACAGTCCGTGTTCCTCGCCGGATACGGACTGATCCCCGTGCACCAGGTAGGCAGCCATCGCAAGAGCCGTTTCCTGCTGATCCAGTGACAGGGCCGGGATCGCTCTGGAGATCAGCGCCCGCCAGCCCTCGGAATGGAGCTGGTCGAGGAGCGCCTCGAAGAGCTGCCCCATGCCCTCCTCACTCCGTTCCCTGTAGGGGTGGCGTCCGTCCAATTGGGCTCTCAGGAGGCGCGCCTCCAGGGGATCCACCACCCCATCGCACGCAACGGCCACCAGAGCAATGGCGGCAAAGGCTTCAGCGGAATTCATTGCGGAGGGATCATCCGTTGTTCCATTGGAGCAGAGCTGTGTCACGCTGCGCTGCGTGAACGGATTGGAGGGCGAAGCAACCGTTGCGAACCCTTCGTGCTTTCGGGCTCGCCGCCCCACTGCTTAGCCTGATGGGCTCCATGCTCGCCCTCGGGGCACGGGCGATGCCCCCTTCGCCGCGCTGCGCTGAGGCCGTTGCGGAGATGGAGCAGCAGCAGCGTCAGCTGCTGGAGGCCTCCCCGAGGCTGGAGAGCGTATTGCTCGGGGAGATCCATACCAGTGCCGCCGACCACACCTGGCAGCTGGGCAGCCTGGAGACCCTGGCCCAGGGGCGACGGCCCCTGGTTTTGGCCCTGGAGATGGTGCCTGCCTCCCGGCAGCCGATCCTCACCCGCTTCGCCACCGGCCAACTGGAGGAGCAGGCCTTTCTGAGAGAGGTCGATTGGGCGGGCGTCTGGGGTCATGAGCCCGCGTTGTATCTCCCCCTGCTGCGCTGGGCACGCCAGAAGCAGGTGCCCCTGCTGGCTCTTAACGTGGAACAGGATGTGGTGCGACGGGTGCGGCGGGAGGGACTGGCGGCGATCCCAGCGCCGGAGCGGGAGGGCATCGGCACACCCGCTCCGGCTGGGGAGGCCTACCGCCAGCGACTGCGTGGGGCCTGGCAGGCGCACAGAACCATGGGGCTCGGAGAGGGCAAGGCCCTGCCCAAGGCCGAGGCGGAAGACCTGGAGCGGTTCATCGGCAGCCAGCTGCTGCGCGATCAAGCCATGGCGGAGCGGATCGCGGCAGCCCATCGGCGGGATCCAGCACGGCTGGTGGTGGCTCTGATCGGCTTGGGGCACATGGAAGGCGGAGACGGCGTCCCCAACCAGCTGCGGCACCTGGGTCTGAATCGAATTCTCACCCTGCAGCGGCCTGAGCTGCCGGAGGGATGCGGGCCTCCACCGCCCGGCGCCCGGCTCGGTGCCTACCTGGAGAGTGTCGATGGGGCCGTGTGGGTGCGCCAGGTAGCCCCGGGATCAGCAGCGGAAGCCGGGGGCCTGAAGCCGGGAGATCGGGTGCGGGCCGTGAACGGCGAACCCGTGGAGCGCGCGGGCCAGGTGATCCGCCGGGTGAGGGAACTGCCCCAGGGGGAACCCCTCCGCCTCCGGATTGAGCGGGGAGGACGCCAGCTGCTGCTGGAAATGCGGTTGCCATCAGCCCCTTCCAGGCCACCAGGGAGAATGGAAGCCAAACCTCCCCTGGCCGGTCTCCCCTCCCCATGACAGCCACCCCACCGGTCGCCACCAACATCGTGTGGCATCACTCAACGGTCACCCGGGCCGCACGAGCCCATCAACGGGGCCACCGCAGCGCCATTCTCTGGTTCACTGGGCTGAGTGGAGCTGGCAAGAGCACCCTGGCCAATGCGGTGAACTCCGCCCTGTTTGAGCAGGGGCTCGCCTGCTACGTGCTCGATGGCGACAACGTGCGCCACGGCCTCTGCAACGACCTGGGCTTCTCCGATGGGGATCGGGAGGAAAACATCCGTCGCATCGGGGAGGTGGCCAAGCTGTTTCTGGATGCGGGAGTGGTGGTGCTTACGGCCTTCGTATCGCCGTTCCGCGCCGACCGAAACCGGGCCCGGGCTCTGGTGGAGAAGGGGGATTTCATCGAGATTCACTGCGCCGCCGATCTGAACGTGTGCGAGGAGCGGGACACCAAAGGGCTCTACGCGAAGGCCCGCAGCGGAGAGATCAAGGAATTCACGGGCATCTCCAGCCCCTATGAGGAGCCGGAGCAGCCGGAACTACGGATCGATACGGGACACCAGAGCCTGGATGCCTGTGTCTCGCAGGTCTTGGCCCACCTGCAGCAGGTGGGGGTGATCCCTGCCCCGACAGCAGGCTGATGGCCAAGAAAGGCGGCTGGCAGGAATTTGATGGACCACCTGCTCTGGTCCGACCTGACGCCCCGGCGTCCCCCACACCCAGGGCCCAGCAGCGGGTGAGGGTGCAGCGCACCAAAGCGGGCAAAGGGGGGAAAACCGTGACCGTGATCAGCGGCCTTGAGATCGCGGACAGCGAGGCCCTGGCCCTGTTGAAGGCACTCAAGGCCAGGGTGGGTACGGGGGGAGCCATGAAGGAAGGCCTCCTGGAGCTCCAGGGCGACCAAGTGGCCGCGGTTTTGGGGGAACTGGAGAACGCAGGATTTAAGCCGAAGCAGGCGGGGGGATGAGATGAACGCTCAGGAGTGGCCGGTAGAAAGGCGCTTTATCTTGCGCCCCACTCTGTAGACAGAATCCCGCAGGGGCTGAATCCAGGGCAACCTGAAAAAAACATGATAGTAAATATCATCAAGAGAGGTAATCTTTTCGCCAAATTCTCGATGGTGAAGTACGACTGTCTGACGATTTATCTTCGTACCATTGAAATGAATATCACGCAGAAGATCTGAGTAGGGAGTCATGCCAAGCCGGTGGGCCACGATACCTGCCGCCGGCTGGTCACAACGATGTCCTCTCACCCTGGGATCGGCAGAAATCCGCCCGTTTTTATTCCAGAAGATCGCCATGTAATCCTCCATATTATCCACCGGCTCTCGGGTCCCCCTGGCAGTAACCCCATCGGACATGAGCTGATGCCATCCCTCAAGAAACTGATTCGCCAAGGGGGAGCGCAAATCCAGCCCCAGAACGGAGCAGGGCATTTCCGGAATCAACATGGCCTCATCCCTGGTCAGGCCATTGGCGACTAGGGCTTCATCACTACACCACTGGCCCATCATCTGGCCGTAGTTATTATTGAACATGACGTATCCATTGGCTTGAATCAAGGCAAAGACTGGCGCCAGTGACCGGAGGGCAACACAGACAGAATCCATCCATAGAATCTCCTCATAACCCAGATCCCTGGCCTCAAAAAAACAGTGGGCTTTAAAGGCAAATGGCGCCTCAAACTGAGGCGGAGAACCATCGGGCAAGCGCTCATTCCAAAACAGGAAATCACCATCAAATCCCGTTCTTAGTAAACTTTGCTTTTGCCTCTCCAGGCAATCTTTATAAATGGTCTTGCCTACGCCAAGACTGATCACACAACGCTTGGGATGGGGACGGCGCCCGGCACGGATGGGTATGACGGTCACGGCTGGAGCTTGCACGGTAGTGGTGAGCCCATTCATTGATGTCATGACTCTACGTTTGTGCTACTGGCGGCTTCCTCCCGACCGTCAACAGGGCCGGGATCGGCAGGTGAATCCCGTCGGCGCTCCGGTACGCCAACGCCCCTTCGATGATGGCTGCCTCGATCCGACGCCTGTCTGCTTCGCTCTGTTGCGCCAGAAGCAGGGAGACCCGGGGCGAGGTGGCCGCCAGCTCCAGCACCGTGTGGGGGGAGTCGAGGTGAAAGGCGAGCGGCAGCTCGTCGACCTGCGGCTTCTCAAAGCCGGCCGCGAGCAGCAGTTCGGTGCAGGTCTCCACCTCACCGAAGCGCAACCGGGGCGCCGGCACGGGGCTGGGGATGTCGCCGTGACCATGGGCAGCGATCGCATCCCGCACCAGGGCGTGGAACGCCGAGGGACCGGGCGGGCGCCACATCGTGAAGGCGAACCGGCCACCGGGCCGAAGAATCCGGAAGGCCTCCGCGATGGCCCGCTCCTGATCGAGCACATGGTTAATGGCGAACAGACTGCATACTGCGTCGAAGACGCCGTCCTCCTCCTCCAGCGCCTCGGCATCACCGACCCGGAAACGGCCGGTAGGACACCGCTTCTGGGCCAGGGCCACCATGCCTGGGGCCAGATCGATGCCGCTGGCGGCCACCCCACGCTCCAGAGCAGCGGCGACGGTCTGGCCGGTGCCGCAGCCGATGTCGAGAAGGCGCTGGCCGGAGCCCAATTCCAGGGCCTCCAGCGTCGGCGTGATCGCCGCTGCCGTCACGGTGCCAAACAGGCGGTCGTAGGCCTCGGCGCCCCGCTGCCAGGTCTCGAACTCCAGGGTCTTGAAGGAGGCGGGCAACGACATCGGGCTTGAGATTCGGGGGCAGCCTGCCTCAACGACCCGAGGACGGGCCGGATCCAGCCCCCCACACCCGTGGCTCCGCACGTCGCCAGTAGCGCGAGAAGCGGCCCAGATCCGGAGCTCCGCGGCCGTTCCAGGGCAGCTCCACGAAGGGTTCGGGTTCCAGGATCCGCAGGGGCAGAGCCCTCGCCAGCCGGGCCGCGATCGCCCCGAATCGCGGATCCACCGCCTGGCTGGTGACGATGCCATCAGCGCCGACGGTGGCAGCAGCCTCCAGAAGCTCAGCCACCACATCCCCCTCACGCACGCTGACGGGCAGCTCGGAGAGGCACTCGCGCAGAAAGCGCAGCCGGCCAGGGGCCAGGGGCACCGGGACGACGCCAACGCCTTGTCCTCCGGTTGTTGCGGTGCGGCCATCGATCAGCTCCGTGTCGAACACGAAAACGGCGGGGCTGCCGGGATGGGCGCGCAGAGCGGGATTGGCGGGGCCCAGGGCTTCCCCATGCACCCACAGGAGCGGCTTTCTCGGCGATGAACCGGCCACGGACATCGTTGATGCGGAACCCTGATGGGGATGGGCCACCGGGGCGGCCTCCGCTCGGGGATGGACCGGCCGGAACAGCCTTGCCTGCAGCTCCTCATAGCTGGCTTCAAAGGGACAGCCCCCCGGTGTCCCGGCGCCGCCCCGCCCCGCCGCCGGGCAGCCAGAGCAGTAGCGGCCACTGCTGAACCGCTCCAGATTCGCCCGGTTGAAGAGGTAGGGCTTGTGACTGAAGGCGCTGGCCACCCATTGCCAGCTGAGGTTGTTGCTGGCTGGATCACCATCGAGCAGGTGCTGGAGAAACCAGCGCGCTCCGGCCTGCCAGCGCACCCGCCGCCAGTGCACCACGTAGGCCGCCAGCCACATCCGGGCGTGGTTGTGCAGCCAGCCGGTGTCCACCAGTTCGCTGGCGAAGGCATCGATGCAGGCCAGGCCGGTGCTGGCGGTGGCGATCTCGGCCGGGAGTTCGTTGGCGTAGCTGGCGGCAACGTGGCCGGTCTTGAGCGGTTCCACGTCGTCCCAGATGGCATCGCCCAGCCGGCGCCACACGCGCTGCCAGAAATCGCGCCAACCCAACTCGTTGATCAGCTTCTCGCCCGCCTCGCGCCCGCCGCTGGCGCGCAGCGTCTCGAACACCGCCTCGCGCACCTCCGCCAGGCTGAGCACACCGTGGCGGATGTAGGGCGACAGACGGGTGACCGCGCCATCGAGAAAGTTGCGGCTGCGGCCATAGCGGGCCGGCTGCATCGCCGCCAGACGCTGCTCGGCGGCCCGACGACCGCCCCGGATCGGGCTGAGACCGCCGCCGGCCTCAGGGAAACGTCGTCTCAGCTCGGCCTCCAGGGCCTCCCGGCTGGCGAACCGACGCGGCAGATCACCGCTCCCTTCAGCCCAGGGCAGCGGGACGCCGTGCAGGGCTGGGGAAGGGGAGGCCACGGCCAGGGGGTGGTGGAGAATCGCCCCACTCTCCCTGGCCCCGATGCTCCTCGATCTGCGCGGCAAGAAAGCCCTCGTCACCGGCATCGCCAACAACAAGTCGATCGCCTGGGGCATCGCCCAGCAACTGCACGCCGCCGGTTGTGAGCTCGGCGTCACCTACCTGCCGGATGAGAAGGGCCGCTTCGAGGGCAAGGTGCGCGACCTCACCGCCCCGCTGGCCCCCACCCTGTTCGAGCCGCTGAACGTGCAGGACCCGGCCCAGATCGAGGCGGTGTTCAGCAAGGTGAAGGAGCAGTGGGGCTCGATCGATGTGCTGGTGCACTGCCTGGCCTTCGCCGGCAAGGACGAGCTGATCGGCGATTACAGCGCCAT
Source organism: Cyanobacteriota bacterium (assembly GCA_035286045.1). Taxonomy (GTDB): domain Bacteria; phylum Cyanobacteriota; class Cyanobacteriia; order PCC-6307; family Cyanobiaceae; genus Cyanobium. The sequence goes on from JAYKIG010000032.1 coordinate 16,989, forward strand.
CTCGCCTGAGGGCTTCGCCCGGGCCCTGGAGGTGAGCGCCTACTCCCTGGCGCCCCTGTGCCGCTGGGCCAAGCCCCTGTTCAACGAGGGGGCCAGCGTGATCACCCTCAGCTACCTGGGCGCCGAGCGTGCCATCCCCAACTACAACGTGATGGGCGTGGCCAAGGCCGC
>JAYKIG010000033.1:0-10654 GCA_035286045.1 Cyanobacteriota bacterium
CCTGGGTGTCGGGGTTGCCTGCCTTGCCGATGGCCACGATCCGTCCATCCCGCAGGCCGATGTCCGCCTTGACGATGCCCCACCAGTCGAGAATCACGGCGTTGGTGATCACGGTGTCCACCGCCCCGGCCGCGCGACTGGTCTGAGCTTGCCCCATGCCATCGCGGATCACCTTGCCCCCACCGAATTTCACCTCATCGCCGTAGACGGTGAAATCCTTCTCCACCTCCAGGATCAGCTCCGTGTCCGCCAGCCGCAGCCGGTCGCCCGTGGTGGGGCCATAGGTCTGGGCGTAGGCGCGGCGGTCGATGCGGTAAGCCATGGGGGGTCAGTCGAGTGGGCCGTTGATCTGGCCGGTGAAGCCGAACACCCGCCGCTCTCCGGCAAAGGGCACCAGATCCACCTCCCGGGTGTCGCCCGGTTCAAAGCGGATCGCCGTGCCGGCCGGAATGTCGAGGCGCAGGCCGTAGGCGGCCTTGCGATCGAAGAGCAGGGCCCCGTTGCTTTCATAGAAGTGAAAGTGGGAGCCAACCTGCACGGGGCGATCGCCGGTGTTGGCCACCTCCAGCGTGGTGACGGGCCGGCCGGCGTTGAGTTCGAGGCTGCCGGGTTCCGGGAGGAGTTCACCGGGGATCAGGGGGACCATGGCTTCAGCGGATGGGATCGTGCAGGGTGACCAGCTTGGTGCCATCGGGGAAAACGGCTTCAATCTGCACCTCGTTCACCAGTTCCGGCACGCCCTCCATCACCTGGTCGCGGTTCAGCCAGGTGGTGCCCTCCTCCATCAGGACGGCCACGGTCTTGCCATCCCGCGCACCCTCCAGCACGAGGAAGCTCAGCCAGGCCACCGCTTCCGGGTGGTTCAGCTTCAGGCCCCTCTGCAGGCGCCGCTCCGCCAGAAGGGCCGCCGTGACGATGAGGAGCTTGTCCTTTTCCTGGGGCGTCAGATGCATCTCTGGGGCGTCAGGGGCTTGCCGTGGCCGGGAAGGATCCGGAAGCAGGAACTTCCTCACTCTTGCAGGCCAGCCGATTCTCGGCCAGCGGCTTTTCCTGAAAGGGCCACACCCGGGGGGGCACGGGAGCGGCCAGGCCCCGCGCCGCCCTGATCTGGGCCCAGATCCGGGTGAACCACCAGCGGGCTGCCGTGCTGGAGGGCCCCCGATACCGGGCCACCAGCCCCTGGCCGAGGGCCCCGCACGCCATCTCCCCCGCCAGCCCCTCCCGTTCCAGGCGGCACTGCCTCACCAGATGGGTCAGTGCGGAGGGGGCCAGGGGGTGGGGGGCCGCCCACACCAGGGAGCCCACCACCGGCTCCCCCCCCAGACCATGGGCACCCTCCAGGGCGTCGCCCGCCAGGGCCAGCCGATCCACAAATTCCCACCGGGTCCGCCCCTCGGGGGCCGGCTCCCTGCGGAGGATCTCCAGGGACGACCGCCAGCAGCCCGCCCCCAGGTTTTCGCCCGCCGCGGTACGGCCCAGGCGGATCACCTCCGCCCCGAGCCAGCTGGCCCCAGGCGCCAGCTCCACCCGGGTGTGCTGCTCGAACAGCCCATCGGCGTAGAGCACCACCTCCTGGGGCAGCCACTCCAGGTCGGCCCCCGGCTCCAGCCGCACCTCCAGGCTCTGGCGGGCCCACGCCCCGGGGGGGTGGCGCCGGGAGCGCCCGATGGAGCCATACACCTTCTGGGCGGCCACGCTGGTGAGCAAGGCCCTGCTCCCCGCCTCCAGGTGGATCTCCACATGGAGCTGGTCGCCGCCTACCAGGCCCCCCGCGGTGTGCAGCAGGGGCAGCTCGCAGCGCCCGTCGTCCTGGTGCGTGGCCCGGAGCAGCTTGAGGGGGGCTTCGCTGCCTCCCTGGAAATGGGTGCGGTTCTGGTGGCAGCAAAAGCGGACCCAGGCCCGACCTTTCCAGGCCGTGGGGCTGGGAGGGGAGGAGGGGAGGGCCAGGCGGCGGAGCACACTGAGAAGGCCAAGAAGGCCACTGTGCCCGAGTGACGTCCGCCCTTCCAACCCTGGTGCTCAACCGGCGACTAGGCGTGGCTACGCCGGATCGGCCCGTTGAAGCTCCCCTGCGCCTGGCCCTGAGCGCCGAGGAGCGCACCCGCCTGCGGGGTCATCGGCGGAGCTGCTGCGGCCGGGACGTGTTGTTGCAGCTCCCCCGGGGGGAGGCCCTGGAGCCAGGGGAATGGCTGGCCCAGGAGGATGGCGTGGCCCTGGTGCAGGTGGAGCCTGCGGTGGAAAGCCTCCTGGTGGTGCGGAGCGACAGCCCCCTGGAGCTGCTGCAGGCGGCCTATCACCTCGGCAATCGCCATGTGGCCGTGGAGCTTCGGGCCGAGGAGCTGCGCCTGCTGGTGGATCCTGTGCTGGAGCACCTCCTCCGGCACAGGGGGCTGGAGGTGGGTCGGGCGGACGAGGCCTTCCGCCCCGAGAGCGGCGCCTATGGAAACGCTCCCCATTCCCATGGCCATCCCTAGCCCGCCAGCCCCCTCCGGTCCCCATGGGCGACTTCGGCTCTACCAGCTGGTGTCGCCAGCCTTGCCGGTGGGTGCCTTCAGCTATTCGGAGGGTCTGGAGGTGCTGAGCCAGGCCGGTCGCCTGCGGGGGAGCCTGGCGGTGGAGGGATGGATCACCGCCGAGCTGGAGTGGGGACTGGTTCCCCTCGAGGCGGCGGCCTTGCCCGAGTTGATGGCAGCCCTGACGGCCTGGCGGGAAGGGGGGGCTTCCCCCGCGGGCGTGCTGGCCCGGGATCGGGTGTGCGAGCGGGACGGATGGTTGCTGGCCCTGCGGGAAGCCCCGGAGGTGCGGGCTCAGCAACGGCAGATGGGAGCGTCGCTGCTGGGATTGCTGGCTGATCTGGGTTGGCCACTCCCCCCCGGCCCCGGGGAGGAGCCCCCGCTGGGGCTGGGTTGGCCTGGTGCCTGGGCCTGGGCCTTGGTGGCCCTGGCCATTCCGCCTTCGGACGGCATCGAGGCCTATCTCTACAGCTGGGTGGCCAACCAGCTCAGCGCGGCGGTGCGCCTCGTGCCCCTCGGCCCCACGGAGGCCCAGCGCCTGCAACTCCACCTGGGGCCCCGGATCGCAGAGCGGGCAGCGGTCCTGGCCCAGGCCGGACCCCAGGCCTGCTGGAGTAGCGGCGTGGGGGCTGGCCTGGCCCAGCTCCAGCACGGTGAGCTCTACTCCCGACTGTTTCGCAGTTGAGCCCCGCTGGCCACCAGCTCGCGCGGAGCCAACGGCAGAATGAACCCAGCGTTATTCGGGAGCGGGGCCATCGCGAGCCGATTGCGGGTGGGGGTGGCCGGCCCGGTGGGTTCGGGCAAGACGGCATTGGTGGAGGCCCTCTGCCGCCGCCTGCGGGAGCGCCTCCAGCTGGCGGTGGTAACGAACGACATCTACACCCAGGAGGATGCGGAGTTTCTGACCCGGGCCGGGGCCTTGCCCCCTGAACGCATCCGGGGAGTGGAGACCGGTGGCTGCCCCCATACCGCCATCCGGGAGGATTGCTCGATCAACCGGGCCGCCGTGGCCGAGCTGGAAGCGGCCTTCCCGGATCTCGATCTGGTGATGGTGGAGAGCGGGGGCGACAACCTGGCGGCCAGCTTCAGCCCGGAGCTGGTGGATCTCTGCATCTACGTGATCGATGTGGCTGCCGGCGACAAGATTCCCCGCAAAGGTGGGCCGGGGATCACCCGCAGCGATCTGCTGGTGATCAACAAAATCGATCTGGCCCCCATGGTGGGGGCTTCCCTGGAGGTGATGGAGCGCGACACAGCCCGGATGCGTTCCGGGAGACCGTGGTGTTTCACGGATCTGCGTCATGGCACAGGGCTGGAGCAGGTGGAGGCCTTCCTGCTCCAACAGCTGCCGCCGGAATGACACTGGCGCCCACACCCTGGTGGCCGGCTTGCTTGACAGATGACTGTGGCGGGGCCCCATCCAGGCGGGTAAACGTGTTCAAATCCTCAGAAAAGACTGAAGAGATCGCCAAACCGTGTTGGTTGCTACCGGACGGATGGAGGGGTGGTCGATAGTTTCCGGGTTGAACCCCGCAAAAGCGGGATCTTCGCCGACGAGCCCCTCGGGTCTCCCACCTTTCTCTTTCTGGAGCTTTTACATGAAGCCTCTGGCACAGCACTCCTCCGCAAGACGGTGGGTTAGTGGTGTCTCTGCTCTCAGCCTCACTCTCGCTCTCGCGGCCTGTGGTGGCGGTGGGGAGAAATCCGCCACCACGGGTGAAGCTGGTGGAGAAAACTTTGATGGCGAGGTGAAGGTTGGGATTCTTCATTCCCGTTCCGGCACCATGGCCATCTCGGAAAACACCGTGGCAGAAGCCGAGTTGATGGCCATTGATGAAATCAATAAGGCCGGCGGTGTGACCGTCGAGGGCAAGAAACTCAAGATCGTCCCGATCGAAGAAGATGGCGCCTCCGACTGGCCCACCTTCGCTGAGAAAGCCAAGAAACTGATCGATCAGGACCAGGTGGCTGTGGTGTTTGGGGGCTGGACCTCCGCTAGCCGCAAAGCCATGCTGCCCGTCTTCGAGGCCAAAGACCACTTCCTCTTCTACCCGATTCAGTACGAAGGTCAGGAGTGCTCAAAGAACATCTTCTACACGGGTGCCACCCCCAATCAGCAGGCGGAGCCCGCCGTATCCTGGTTGCTGAAGAACAAGGGCAAGGATTTCTTCCTGGTGGGTTCGGATTACGTGTATCCACGTACCGCCAACACCATCATGAAGGAGCAGCTCAAAGCTGAGGGCGGCAATCTGGTGGGTGAGGATTATCTTCCCCTCGGGAACACTGAGGTAGCCCCGATCATCGCCAAGATCAAGAAAGCCCTGCCGAAGGGCGGTGTGATCGTCAACACCCTCAATGGCGACAGCAATGTGGCCTTCTTCAAACAGCTCAAGGCCGCCGGCATCACCCCTGCCAATGGCTACGCGATCATGAGCTTCTCGATCGCTGAGGAAGAGGTGGCTGCCATTGGGCCTGAATACCTTGAGGGCACCTACGCCGCCTGGAACTTCTTCCAGAGCCTCGACACCCCTGCCTCCAAGAAGTTCACGGAAGACTTCAAGGCCAAGTACGGCGCCAACCGGGTCACCAACGACCCTGCGGAATCTGCTTACAACATGGTCTACCTCTGGAAGGCTGGCGCTGAGAAGGCCAACAGCGTCGACGACAACAAGGTGCGTGAAGCCCTCATCGGCGTCACCTTCGATGCGCCCCAGGGCCCGATCGAAGTGCAACCCAACCATCACACCACCGAGTTGGTGATGATCGGTGAGGTGCAGAAGGATGGCATGTTCAAGATCGTCGAGAACAAAGGCGTCCTCAAGCCGATCGCCTGGAACCAGTTCGTTCCCGAAACCAAGGGTTACACCTGCGATTGGACCCAGAAGCGTCCGGACGCTGGCAAGTTCAAGATGTGAGCCGCGGGCATGCCTCCTGAAGGCTTGATCTGCGCAAGGGGGGGGCAGAAGTCCCCCCCTTGTTTTTAGACATCCTTTTCCTTGTCCCCTTGGGGACGCCCATGACAGCTCTCTTCGACACCCTCTTCAACGGCCTGGCCATCGGTTCCGTGCTGATGATCGCGGCGCTAGGTCTAGCTGTGGTTTTCGGTCTGATGGGCGTCATCAACATGGCCCATGGCGAGTTGATGATGCTTGGGGCCTACACCACGTTCGTGGTGCAGAATCTGCTCAAGAACGGACCCCTCTCCGGCCTGTTCCCGATCTACATCCTGATCGCCATCCCCCTCGCCTTTCTCGTCAGCGGCCTGGCGGGTCTCCTGCTGGAGCGAACGGTTATCCGCAGGCTCTACGGTCGTCCTCTGGAAACGTTGCTGGCCACCTGGGGCGTAAGCCTCATCCTCCAGCAGTTTGTCCGCTCGGTGTCCACGGCTTTCTTCCTGGGTCTGCTGCTGGCTGTGGCCCTCGGACTGCTGATTCCCCGCCTCACCCCAGGCGCCTGGTGGGAGCGGCGTCAGGCCCCCCTGCTGCGCGTTCTGGCCTGGGTGCTCTCAGGCGGGCTGGGCATCGCCCTGGCCCAGGCCCTGGGCTCCTTTCGTCCCCTCAAGCTCCCCTGGTTCAGCGCCCGCAACATCGATGTCACCGCCCCCCAGTGGCTGCGCGGATCCATCGATGTCGCCGGAATCACCATGCCCGTGGGGCGGTTGTTCATCATTGCTCTCACGGCCATTGCCCTGCTGGCCGTGAGCTGGTTTCTCCAGAAGAGCACCTGGGGCCTGCGCATCCGGGCGGTCACCCAGAACCGTTCCATGAGCAGCGCTCTCGGCATCCCCACCGAACGGGTCGATGCCCTCACCTTTTTGGTGGGATCGGGCCTGGCGGGCGTGGCCGGGGTGGCCGTCACCCTCCTGGGTTCTGTGGGTCCCAATCTTGGCGGCAACTACATCGTCGACTGCTTCATGGTGGTGGTGCTCGGAGGGGTGGGCAAACTGCTGGGCACCATCGTGGCGGCCCTTGGCATCGGCATCCTCAGCTACGTGATCGGTTCCGGCTCTCTGCTGATGCTCTGGCCCGGCATGCCCGCGGCCCTCAGTGAGCTGATCACATTCTTTGCTACCACCTCCATGGCGAAGGTGCTGGTTTTCATCTTGATCGTGGTCTTCCTCCAGTTCCGACCTGCTGGACTGTTCCCCCAGAAGGGACGCCTGGTGGAGGGCTGAGCCATGCAATTCGCTTCCGGTTTCAAGCGTTGGTGGCCCTGGGTGGCCATTGTGGCCGCCTCTCTGATCCTTCCGTTCGTCCTGCCCCCCTTCCGGCTCAACCTTCTGGGCCGCTTCCTCTCCCTGGGGATCGTGGCCCTGGGGGTGGATCTGATCTGGGGTTTCACCGGCCTGTTGAGCCTGGGGCAGGGCATCTTCTTTGCCCTCGGCGGCTATGCCCTGGGCATGCACCTGCAGCTGAGTTCCCTGGAGCCGGGCCAGTTGCCCGAGTTTTTCGGCCTCTATGGCGTCAAGGAGCTCCCTGCTTTCTGGCAACCCTTCACCTCCCCGGTGTTCACCTTCTTCGCCATCTGGGTGATCCCAGCTCTGGTGGCTGGTCTACTGGGCTTTCTCGTGTTCCGCAACCGCATCAAGGGGGTGTACTTCTCGATTCTCACCCAAGCCGCGCTGCTGGTTTTCTTCAACTTCTTCAATGGCCAGCAGAAGCTGATCAACGGCACCAACGGCCTGAAGACCGACACGGCGCGCTTCTTCGGCCAACTGGTGGGATCCGACTCCAGCCAACGACTGCTCTTCTGGCTCACCGTGCTGCTGGTGATCGGCGCCTGGTTTCTCTGCCGCTGGCTCACCTCCGGGCGCTTTGGTGATGCCCTGATCGCCATCCGCGACGACGAGCCGCGAATGCGCTTCACCGGGTACAACCCCACGGCGTACAAAACCCTGGTGTTCACCGTGGCCGGCGCCCTGGCAGGCATCAGCGGAGCCCTCTACACCGTCCAGTCGGGCATCGTCTCGCCCCAGTTCATGTCGGTGGCCTTCTCCATTGAGATGGTGATCTGGGTGGCCGTGGGTGGGCGAGGGACCCTGCTGGGGGCCATTTTCGGCGCTGTGCTGATCAACTACGCCAAGAGCCTGATCAGCGAGGCGCTTCCGGAAACCTGGCTGTTTATTCAGGGGGCCCTCTTCCTCCTGGTGGTGACCGTGCTGCCCGACGGCATCGTGGGTTGGTGGCGGAAGGGTGGGCCACGCCAGCTCCAGGCCATGTTGGGCTGGCCACCAATGGCCCCCACCTACCCCTCCCTCGACCTTGACCCCGCGTTGCAGGCCGAGCGCACCAGCCTTCCATCCCCTCCCGATCGCGGAGGTGAGCCATGACATCCACTCCCCTGTCTTCCGCGGCCACCACCGGGCCCCTGCTCGAGTTGCGCGGCGTCACCGTGAGCTTCGATGGATTTCTCGCTCTCAACGATCTCAATCTCGTGCTGCAGCCCGGGGAGCTGCGGGCCGTGATTGGCCCCAACGGAGCCGGCAAAACCACCTTCCTGGATGTGATCACCGGGAAGGTGCAACCCACCAAGGGCAGCGTTTGGTTCCGCGGCCGCCCCCTGCTGGGAATCACGGAGCATCGCATCGCCCGGCTTGGGATCGGCCGCAAATTCCAGACCCCCCGTGTGTATCAGAACCTTTCCACCCGCCGCAACCTGGAGCTGGCGGTGAGTCGCAATGCTTCCCCGTTCTCCCTGCTCTTCGGCTCCCTCGACCAGGAGAGCCGGGATCGGGTGCAGCATCTCCTGGAGAATGTGGGCCTGGTGCCGCAGGCCAGCCTTCCGGCTGGGGGGCTCTCCCATGGCCAGAAGCAATGGCTGGAAATCGCCATGCTGGTAGCCCAGAGCCCGGAACTCCTCCTGGTGGATGAGCCGGTGGCCGGTCTCACGGATGAGGAGACCGAGCACACGGCCGCGTTGCTGAAGGATCTGAGCGGTCTGCACACCGTGCTTGTGATTGAACACGACATGGACTTCATCCGCGATCTCCAGGCCCCTGTGACCGTGCTGCATGAAGGTCACGTGCTGTGTGAGGGCCCGATGGAGACGGTGCAGAACGATCCCAGGGTGATCGAGGTGTATCTGGGCCGAGATGAGGAGTGATTCCCGTCCCATCCTTCCGTTCCTCCGCCCGTGCCCCCACTCCTGATCCCTCCACACCTGCCCCTGCGATGACCCGCACGCCCCTCCCCACCGCCCCCGGTTCTCCCCCGGCGAGCACCACCAATGTGCTCGAGGTGCGCGATCTGAACGTGTACTACGGAGAGAGCCACATCTTGCGCAACGTGGATCTCACGGTGGGTGCAGGCCAGATGGTGTGCCTGATCGGGCGCAACGGCGTAGGAAAAACCACCCTTCTCAAGTCCGTGGTTGGGTTGTTGCGGCAGCGTTCCGGCACGGTGGCGCTGGGCGGAGAGGAGATATCGGCCCTGCCTCCCTTTCGCCGGGCTCGGGCGGGCATCGGCTATGTGCCCCAGGGGCGGGAGATCATCCCCCAGCTCACGGTGCGGGAAAACCTGCTGCTGGGCCATGAATCCCTGCCCGGGGGGATGGCTCGCCATCGCCACATCGATCCGGTGGTGTTTGAACTTTTCCCCATCCTCGAAACCTTCCTGAACCGCTCGGGTGGCGATCTTTCCGGGGGTCAGCAGCAGCAGCTGGCCATCGCCCGGGCCCTGTTGGGCAAGCCCAGGCTGCTGCTGCTCGATGAGCCCACGGAAGGCATCCAGCCTTCGGTTGTGCTCGACATCGAGCGAGCTGTGCGCCGCATCATTGCCACCACCGGCATCAGTGTGCTGCTGGTGGAGCAACATCTGCACTTCGTTCGACAGGCCGACTGGTACTACGCCATGCAGAAAGGCGGCGTGGTGGCCAGCGGGCCCACCGGGGAACTGAGCAAGGAGGTGATCGATCGCTTCCTCAGCGTCTAGCCGTTTGCTAAAGCTGGCTTGGTTCGTCTTTTTTCCATGGTCCGCTTTTCTGCCCTGCTTCCGATGGCCTGCGCCTCCCTGGCGGCCAGCACCCTGGTGCAGCCGGGGATGGCCTGGGCCCAAACCTGTCAATTCCTGGCACCCGTGGGCGGCAATGGCACCACGCCCATCGTCACCAAAACCATCAGCCCGGGAAATCCCCTGGGCCGTCCCAACTGGAACACCGATTTCTTTGTTACACGGCCCTACAGCTCTTACAAGCTCTTTTTCACGGCGGATTCCTCCGTCTCAGCAACCTATCCGGTTCAGGCCTACCTGAAATTCACCGACGGCTCCAGTCTGCGGGTGTTCAACGACAACATCACCCCCAGACCGGGCACCGGTGGGGGCATTGTGGTGCCCACGGTGCCTGGCAAGGAGGTGAGTCAGGTGAACATCAAGGTGGGAGCCAGCAGCAACATGGCGGCCACTGGATTCACCTATCGCATCTCCGTGCAGGGCTGTCGTTGATCCCTGCGTGAGGCCCGAAAGTGGGCACCCAAGGGTGCCCCCCCACCCCCCGATCACACCAGGACGAACTGGGTGTTGGTGAGGGCAGCCACCGGATCGAGGGTGGCGAACTGAATCGGTGCATCGTTGTTGCGGCTGCCATCCGCATCCCAGAACAGGGCACCTGTTGTGCTGTTGAAGAGAATGCGTTGGGCTCTGGCGGTGGCGCTCACCACGCCTGGACCAGCGAGGAACTGGGCGGCGGTGAGGCCATCACCTGCATCACCGATGTCGGTGAACACGGATGCGCTGAGGGCGATGCGATCGCCTTGCGCGATGTTGAAGTCGGTGATCAGATCGCTGTTGGCTGGGCCATTGGCATCAAAGCGGAAGGTGTCCGCCCCGAGGCCACCGATGAGAGTATCAAGTCCGGTGCCGCCATTGAGATCATCCGCGCCCTCTCCACCACTGAGAGTGTCGTTGCCAACAAGGCCACTAAGGACGTTATTGCTGGCATTGCCCGTGAGGGCGTTGGCCAGGGCATTGCCCGTTCCGGTGAGGGCGGTGCCTGTGAGCACCAGGTGTTCAACGTTGGCAGCGAGGGTGTGGTTCACCGAGCTGTTGACGGTGTCCGTGCCCTCATTGAGCGCTTCCACCACCACGTCGAGGGCGGAATCCACCGTGAAGGTGTCATCTCCCAGGCCACCATTCATGGTGTCGTTG
>JAYKIG010000034.1:0-5398 GCA_035286045.1 Cyanobacteriota bacterium
GGGATAGACGCCTGGGGCTGGAATCAGCATGGGTTGGCTCGGGAGAGGCCTGACCTGCCACGAAGTCCTGGTCGGGAGGGATCCATGGATTCTGGTCCCATACAGTTGCCCTTGACCGACCCTGCTAGCTGTGCCCCTTCGCCTTGTGCTTGTGCGTCATGGGTTGAGCACCTTCAACCTGGAGCACCGCATTCAGGGCCGGGACGATCTTTCGGCACTGGCCCCGGAGGGCACCTCCCAGGCCCATCTCACGGGGGTGGCTCTGCGAGATGTGGGATTTGCCCGCGCCTACAGCTCCCCGCTCACCCGGGCCCGAGACACGGCGGAGACCCTGCTTTCGGCCATTGGGTCTCCCCTCCCGATCCAGCTCGATGGTGATCTGCGGGAAGTGGACCTGGGCCCCTGGAGCGGCCTGCGCCGCCAGGAGGTGAAAGAGCGCTTTCCGGAGCAGGCCCGCATCTGGCAACAGGCCCCCCACACGCTGGAACTGGAGCGGGCGGATGGCAGTCGATTCATCCCTTTGGTGGAGTTGATGGATCAGGCCGGCAGATTTGTCAGTCGTCTGCAGGCCACCCACCGCCATGCCTTAGCAGGCGGCCAGACCGAGAGCGTGCTGGTGGTGGGACACAACGCCATTCTCCGCGCCCTGATCCTTCAGCTACTGGGCCTGGAAGCCACAGGATTTCGTCGGTTGCGAATGGACAATGCCTCCATCTCCGTGCTCAACCTCAGCCAGGCGGAGGGAGAGCCTGTGGCGGTTCAGGTGGAGTCGCTGAACAATTCCATCCATCTTGGAGAAGGGCTGCCCCAAGGCAAGGGGCCCCGCCTGCTGCTGGTGCGGCATGGGGAAACGGACTGGAATCGGCAAGGGCGCTTCCAGGGGCAGATCGATATTCCACTCAATTCCCAGGGAAAACATCAGGCCAGGGCCGCCGGTGATTTTCTCTCCTCCGTGGCCATCCAACGGGCGTATAGCAGCACCATGGCCAGGCCCCGGCAGACGGCGGAACTCATCCTGGCCAGCCATCCCGGCGTTCCCCTCACCACCACACCGGGGCTGGTGGAGATCGGCCATGGCCGCTGGGAAGGGTGCCTGGAGGAGGAGATCGCCGAAGCCTGGCCGGAGCTCCTGGCCGACTGGAAACGGGCACCCCACACGGTCACCATGCCCGATGGGGAAACCCTTCAGCAGGTCTGGGATCGATCCGTGGCCACCTGGCACTCCATCGTGGGGGGGCTCAGCCCGGAGGAGACCGGCCTCGTGGTGGCCCATGACGCCGTGAACAAGACCATTCTCTGTGCCCTCCTGGGACTTTCCCCTGCGGACATCTGGATGGTCAAACAGGGCAACGGGGGGGTGAGCGTGGTGGATTATCCCCAGGGACTGGAAGGGGGCGCCTTGGTGAGCTGCCTCAATCTCACCGGCCACCTGGGCGGGGTGCTGGATCGCACCGCCGCAGGAGCCCTCTGAGGCCCTGTCCATGGCTTCCACCCTCTTGTTGCGTCAGGTTCAGGTGCTGGAGGGCCCAGGGCAGCCCGCCCACCGGCGGGATGTGTGGATCGCGGGCCGCACCCTGCTGGGCTGGCAGGCCTCCCCACCCCCGGCTCACCAGGGTCAGGAGCTGAAGGAGCTCGATGGTCGCCATCTGTGGCTGGCCCCCCCCCTGGTGGATCCCCACAGCGTTCTGGAGGACCCCTGGCTGGGCCGCTCCGAAACCCTCGACTCTCTCGCCCAGGCCGCAACTGCGGGGGGCTATGGCACCGTGGCGCTCCTTCCCTGGGCCAGACCCTGGCGGGATCGTCCGGAGCGGTTGCAGCTGGCCTGGAAGCCCCCTTTGCAACTTCTCCTATGGGGCAGTTTCAGCCTTGAGGGTGCTGACGAAACCCTGGCCCTTCACCGGGAACAGCTTCAGGCAGGCGCCCTGGGTCTGGCGGCCTCCGACCATCTCCCTCCCCTGGCCCTGCTGGACAAGGGGCTTCGTTTGGCGGAGATGGGCCAGCGCCCCGTGCTCCTGGCCCCAAGGGATCCTGCTCTTGGGCTGGACGGCTTCGTGCGGGAGCGGGTGGAAGCCCTCAGGGCCGGATGGCCAACGGATCCGGTGCTCAGCGAAACGCTTCCTTTGCAAACCCTGCTCAGCCTGGCGGCGGCCCATACGGGGCTGGGCCTGCGGCTGATGAATCTCTCCACCCGGGAGGCTGTGGAGTTGCTTGAGGCCCACCCTGCCCCCCCTCCAGCCAGCGTCAGCTGGTGGCATCTGCTGGCCGACAGTGGGACCCTGCATCCCGCGGATGAAGGATGGCGCGTGGTGCCATCCCTTGGAGCCCCGCCTGATCGGTCCGCTCTGCTGCAAGCCGTCCGACGAGGGCTTCTCAGTGCGGTTGCCGTGCATCACCAGCCCCTGGACGGGGAAGAGCAGATGCTCCCGTTGGATCAGCGGAAAGCTGGTGTCGCAGGCCATGGGCTTGCCCTGCCCATGCTCTGGCAGGAGCTGGTGGTGCGGGAGGGCTGGTCGGCGGAGGAGCTCTGGCAGGTCCTGTGCTGGGGCCCTTGTGAATTTCTTGGCCTTCCACCGGAGCATCTCTCACCCTCCACGGACCGCTGGATTCTCTGGGATCCCTCCCACCCCTGGCCGCAGGCGGCTCAGGAGCGGGGCTCCATGGCTGCCAACATCCCCAGCCTGGGATCGGAGGGGTTGATGGGACGTATCATGGCCTCAGGTTTACAGCCCCAGAGCCATTGGCCCCTTGCAGCGATCCTGCGCTGTTGAAGGGGAAAAACCGCCAGAAGGCGCGGCCGATGATCTCGCTCTCGGGAAGAAAGGGGCCCCCGGGCCAGAAGCGGGCATCCCAGCTGTTGGCCCGATTGTCTCCAAGAACCAGCACCGATTTCGGGGGCACCACCACATTCAGGGTGGGACAGGGCCCGACCCCCCGGGCGTCGACGGGGCAGCTGTTGGTCACATAGGGCTCGCGGAGTGGCTTGTCGTTGAGCAGCACCTGTCCTTTGGGGTTGATCACAATCCGGTCTCCCGGGATTGCGATGACTCTCTTGATGTAGGCATCACAGGCGGGTTCCTGCAGCCCCAGCATGGGACCGATCAAGGGGATGTTCACGACCAGACAGCCCAGGGGACCTGGTCGGTGCTGGGCTGACAGCACGCGGTCGAAGTGATGGGGGGCGTGAAACACCACGATCTCCCCCCGCTTGGGAGCACGGTTGCGGTAGGAGAGCTTCTCTACCAGGAGCCGATCCTGCAACTGCAGCCCAGGCAGCATCGAACCGGAGGGGATGTAACGGGCTTCCACGAGGAATTGGCGGATCCCCAGGGCCACGGCCAGGGTGAGCAGGATGCTCCGCCAGAAAGCCCAGGGATCGTCCTCGGAGTGGGAGGGTGAGGGTCTGCCATCTTGTGGCGTCATGGTTGTTCCCAGGCGCGGCTGCTCGTCTTTGTGGCTGCTCAAAATGAGTCGTGGCTCGATGGATGGTCGGCTCCCATCGGCGCTCCGCGGAATGGCTGACCAGCAGGCAGATTAGTCGCACATCCGCGAGCGCAGTCATGGCGCGCCCCCGCTGGCACGAGACCCTATCTCAACCCGGCAACAGACTCTGGAAGGGCTGGGATCAATTCGTTGCCCTGTGGGCGGTCCTGAATCTTGTCTGGGTGGTCGTTGATCTCACCTACGTGCCCCTGCGCCCGTTCTGGCTTCAACGCACCCTCCATCCCATCCCATCGGTGCCCGTGGCGGTGCCACTCCCCCTGCTGCCCGACATCACCCCATGGATGGATCAGCTGAAAGGCATCGAGCCCCATCGCGAAACCCAGACGCTCATCCAGGAATTTCAACAAACAGACAGGTTGATGAAGGGCCATCAGCCGGGCTCCCTCCTGACCGTCCAGCAAAAAAAGAGCCTGGGCCATCTGGTGACTTTGAGCCACCAGATGATCGATACGGATCCTTTTCAGTCCACTGCTGGATCGGGCACCCTAGAAAAAATCAAGAATCGCCTCCGCGGGCGAGCCGACCTGGATTCCTCCAAGGAGTCCGTGAGTCTGCTTCTCAGTGATCCATGGCTGAGAACCCATTCCTGGGAGGGAGAGCGCAAATTCTGGACGAATGAAGTGTTGCCGCTAGTGGCGCGAAATTATTGGCGCTCGATTGATCAGAATGGTCAGCCTACCGATCATTTCTGGCGCACTGATCTTTTGCTGTTTCAGAGTGTTTTCCTGCTGGATATTCTGCTTCAGACCATCCGATTACGCCGTAAATTACCGGGCCTGAGCTGGCGCGATGCCTTTCTCAGGCGGTGGATGGATCTGCCGTTCTTTCTGCCTTTCTGGCGATGG
The DNA here is from genome assembly GCA_035286045.1 of Cyanobacteriota bacterium. Classification (GTDB taxonomy): domain Bacteria; phylum Cyanobacteriota; class Cyanobacteriia; order PCC-6307; family Cyanobiaceae; genus Cyanobium. The sequence goes on from JAYKIG010000034.1 coordinate 4,347, forward strand.
TTGCGGCTGTTCCCCGTTCTGGAGCGTCTGCAGAAGGCTGGCTGGATCAATCTCGAGCCCCTGAGGGTGGTGGTCAGCAGGGGTGTGGTGGCCCTTCTGGCCTTGGAGCTCTTTGAGGTTCTTGCCCTCCAGATCATGGACGGACTGCAGCAGCAGGTGCGCTCCAAGCGTTGGCCAAGCCGGTTGCGGGCCCTTCGCAGTCATCAAACCGTCATCAGCCAGGAGGAGCGGGAGCTTGTGGAGCTGGTGCGACTCTGGGCGCCCCTGCTTTTGGTGCAAGTGGCTCCTCGCCTGGCTCCCGAGTTGCAAGGCGTGCTTGGGCACGCGCTGCAGACAAGTCTGCAGCGCACCCTTGTGCCAGCCCCCCTGCGGCAACTCCAACCCCTGCTGGGGGTGGAGCAGGGCTTCAGTCGGCAACTGGCCCAGGGCGTGGTGGAGAGCCTGCTGGATCTGTCGCGCGGAGCTGGATCCCAGTTGGGACGGCGGGACGACGAACAACTCAGGCTCCTCCAGCACGTGATCGACCGTTTCTGGGAAGAGTTGGCGCTGGTCTTGGAGGAGGGGCCGGCCTTGGAACGCTCTCAGGACCTCGTTTGCACCGCCATTGAACGGGTCAAGCGGACCTACATCAGCCAGATCAGCCGGTCGGGGGTTGCGGGCTTGATCGATGAACTTGATCAGATCATGAACCGAGAAGAGGCGGAGATGGGGGATCCCCCTTTTACCCTCCCCTCTTCCGGCCCACCGGAGAGTTAATCAGCCCCGTTTAATCAGGGACTTGATGGCGCCCACCAGACTGTTGGACCCCTGCCCCACCCCTCCGTCCGGGCGGGTTCGCACGGTGACGTCTCCATTGACGGTTGTGCGGCAGCTGAGCCTGTAGGTGGCAGGGCGATCAGCCAGGTAAACCTCTTCGACATCTGATCGCGGGGACAGGTTGCGGGCACCATCGAGGACTTCCATCACGCAGGTGCCGCACTGGCCCAGCCCACCGCAATTGTTGAGGTTGTTGAGGCCGGTGTAGGGGTTGATGCCCGCATCTAGGGCGGCTT
>JAYKIG010000035.1:0-8144 GCA_035286045.1 Cyanobacteriota bacterium
TCGAGCAGGCCGAAGGCCACCATCGCCAGGGCCCATTTCATGGCGCTTCCGTTTCCAGCAGCATCGAGCTGGCCAGGGCCTCGCCCAGGAAGGCATCGGTTTCCTGCCGGCAGTGGGCTGCCTCCACATCGTGGCTGGCCAGCAGGGCCGTAACCAGGGCGTTGCGGCTGAGGGGTTGCTCCAGCAGCCGCCAGATCGCTGACGCGGTGGCGTTGAGGTTCAGATACTGCGCCGTGGCGGGGTGGAACAGGCACACCTCCCCATCCAGCTCGGCCGCACAGACTTCGGGATGGCGAAACAGCAGGGCAGACATCAGCGTGAAAGAGGTGTGGAGGGGGATCGGTGGGTGGTGTAGCCGTGGGCGGCCAGGGTGGAGGCGAAAGCCGTATCCAGCCGCGCCAGCTGCTCGGCGCTGAGCTGCTGCCGGCCCTCGCCGCTGCGGCCGCTGCGGAAGAAGCGCTCGCATCCCGGAGGGCGCTCCTGGAAGCCGCCCTCCTCGTCTTCCTTGGCCCTCAGCTTGTCGAAACGGGTGTTCGCCGTTGCCGCCGCCATCAGACCAGAATCGGCCGGCAGCTCGAGGAAGGCGGCCAGGCGTTGAAACTCCCGCTCTGGCACCATCAGCAGATCCTCGTAGCGCAGCACCAACGCCGGGATCTCCCGCTGATCCACCCAGCTGCTCACATGGCTGGCCCAGCTGCCCATGAACTGCCGCACCTGCTGGCCGCCGCGTTTGCGTGAGCGGCAGAGCGCGGCCTCCTCGTTCAGCAGGAACGCCACACAGCGCTCCAGATCCCAGGAGAAGAAATGGCTCAACGACACCGCCACATCCGCCGGATCGCGGATCACCACCACCGCCCCCCGGCAGCCCTCGGTGGGCACCACCGGCCGCCCGCCGGAATCCGGGCTGGTGAAAGCATCATGCACCTTGTGATAGCGCAGGCTCTCGCTGTACAGCGCCCGTTGGTGGCCCACCTGGCCTCGTACTTTGTCGAGCTCCTCGGGCCGCAGATCGGCGCTGTCGATCCCGAGCTGATCATCCAGCCAGTGGCGGCTGCTCACGATCGATCCGGTGGCCAGATCCCGGTTCAGCCGCAGCCCTCGTTCCTCCGCTTGCGCAGCTGCGGTGGCCTCCGCACTGTCGAGGCCTGCAAGCCGCCTGAGCTCCGTGATGAACACCCGGCACCAGGTGTTGCCGGATTTGGGATAGCTGGCCAGGTAGTAATACGGCTCCATTCAGCCCACCCCCACCGCCGCCGCTGTCGAGGTGGCCGCCGCCGTAGCCAGCTCCTGGCCATCGAGCCACTCGCCCATAGCCGCGATGCCATGGGGCAGGGTGAGCACCGCCACCGGCAAGGAGCGCTGCAGCCGCGCCAGGGCCATGAAGTTCGCCCCCTCCTGGCCCAGCCCGCGCACGAAGCGCGGCCGGAAGGCCTGGTTGCGCAGCATCAGGGTGATGGCTTGCTGGGAGCGCATCGGCTGGATGGGGGCGTCGTCCCCATCACACGCTGGCGGATCGTTGGGGCGCTGCTGGCGGATCCGATACAGCGCCGCCAGGGGGGTGGGCTGATCAGCGCGGCGGATCTCCTCCCCCATCAAGAGGTATTTGTGCATCCCCTGGCGGATCGGCGGCAGGGCTGTGGAATCCAGCCCGAAGGCCTCGGCCGCGTCGTGCCACAACTTGATGCGTGGAATCCCAGGCAGCACGAGCCCATCGGGGGTGATGGCCACCAGGTCATCGGCCAGCAGCCGCCAGCCCTGTTGCATCAGGGCATAGGCCAGGGTGGATTTGCCATCGCCGGAGTGGCCCAGGCACACGATCGCCCGGCCCTGCTTCTCCAGGGCATTGCCATGCAGAACGAGCATGCCCCGCTGGATCAGCAGCGCCCCTACCGCCGATCCCAGCAGAAAGGTGCTCAGGTCTTGGTCGCTCACCTTCCCGTGCTGCCGCTCCCAGCCGATATGCCGGCCGCCGCTGATGCGGAACCGGCCGATGCCGTGCACCGTGAGCCGCAGATCACCAGAGCCCATCTGCAGGAAGGCCGTGTCGTGCGGGCCTGCGGCCAGCTCGGGCCAGCACTGGCTGGCTTCCTGCTCGATTCGCACCTGCGCCGGCCTATCCGCAGAGGCGAGAGGCAGCTCCTGTATCTCGAGCCCCAGCGATACCCAGCTCAGCCCGAAGGCCTGGTGGCAGGTTGTGCTGGCGGCCATGGAGGGGTGAGGGCGTTGTGGTGGGCGGTGCAGGCCTGCCGCCTCAGATCGGCTGACCCCGGCCCGGCTTCGCTTCTGCAGCTGGTGGGTGGCCAGCACCAGCGCCGGCGAGAGCTGATGCTCCGTAAAGATTGTTACACCTTTCACCAGCCGCCGCCGCACCTGCTCCACCACGCCGGGCTTGCTGGCCATCCGGGGCAGCAGCGCCAAGCCCCGGGCCAGGTTGGCCAGCCGCTGCCTCCGGCTCGGCGCCGACCCGCTCCAGCGGCCAGCCCTGCTCTGCAGCGCGAGCCACTGCCACGCATGGCGGCGGATGGAGCGGTCGTCCAGATACAGGAGCCTGTTCTGCTCGGAGGTCATCATCAGGGGCAACACCCAGCTGGGCACACTGGCAGCCGACAGCCAGCGGGTCTGCCGCCAACCCTCAAGGATCGTGCGCACCGTGGCGAGCAGGGCCGGGAAGCCAAGCGCCGCAACGGCTTCCGCCAGCCCTGGCTGCTCCAGATGGCCGCCAGCCGCCAACAACTGCAGATCCACCAGGCCCTGGGGGCCCATGGTGAGGTTGGCGCGCAGCAGATGGTGCACCAGGCAGTGGAGGCTCAGATAGTCGGGCTTCAGATAGGTCACACCGTCAGCGTCCGCCGGCAGCCGATAGGGGCTCTGCCGCACCCAGAACTGCGGATCCAAACTGAAATCGCCCTGGAGATCATCCCCGGGCCGGAACCACAGGCTGCGATGCAGTTCGATGAAATCACCGCCGGGGTGCCAGAGGCTGAAATCATTCACCCGCCACTTCATCGGATCCTCCGGACGGCGCACCAGGTTGCCCTCGGCCCGGAAGCCCTCCTTCTCCAGCAGGCCAAAGGCAGGGCCGATCTGCTCCTCCGGCAGCAGCAGATCCAGATCCCGCATCGGCCGCAGCCAGGGTTGCGGATAGATCTGCCAGGCCAGCTGGGCTCCCTTGAGGGCCACGGCGGGAATGCCCCCGGAGCGTAGGCAGCCCACGGTGTGCAGCAGGGCCAGCCGTTTCCGTGCCGCCTGCTGCTTCGCCCGGGCTGCCGCCCCCACCAGCACCGCCCCAAGCCCACCCGGCAGGGCCGCCAGCATGCCGGCCTGCTCCAGCTGATAAGCCACCCATGGCGCCAGCCGCTGACGCTGCAGCAGGTTGATCAGCTGCTGGGCCTCGGCTGGCGGGAGGGTTGGCAACGCAGCAGCGGCCTCCTCGAGCTCCTCGCCCGCCTGGGTCAGGGCCAGCAACAGGCGGGTGGGCCGGTCGATCGCCGTGGTCTGGGGCCAATCACCAGCCGGATCCACAGCGCCGATCACGTGTTGCCCACACCGTAGATGGCTTCTGCGCCATCCCCTCCAGGCCGCACCACGGTGCCAGCCTGGGTCACCAGCTCCGCATCGTGGCTGCTCACCACCACCAGCCGCTCCCGGCTGCGGCGCCGGATGATCTGCCGCACCCTCTCCGCGGCGCTGGCATCGAGGAAGGCGGTGGGTTCATCCAGCACCTCGATCGGCCGGTCGAGCAGCCAGGCCCGCAGCAGCCCGAGCCGATGAATCTCCCCGCCGGAGAAACACTCCATCGACAGGTTCAGCCCGGCCTCCAGGCCGCCGGGGCGCTCCAGCAGATGGGCCAGATCCAGCTCCTCCAACCAGCCCTCCAGCAGCCCATTCGATACCGCTCCATCACCGCTGCGCTGGAGCAGCAGGTTTTCCCGCAGGCTGCATTCGAACAGCACCGCCTTCTGGGGGGCGTAGGCCACCAGAGACCGCCAATGCCTCACCCCCGTGGGGCCTGACAGATGGAGGGGCGGGCCGCCAGCCACGGTGAGGCTCCAGTGGCTCTGCTCCTCCCCCAGCTGGCCGCAGAACCGATCCAGCAGGGTGGTCTTGCCGGAGCCCGAGGGCCCCGCCACCACCACCAGCTCTCCCCTTCTTACCGCCAGAGGCTCCTTGCCCCCCTCCCACGCCACCGCCAGGAGGGGCTCCCCCAGGCTCCACCCGGCGGCGCCGAGCAGGGCCCTCGGCTCTCCCAGTCGCTCCCGCAGTTCGCGCAGGGCGGCATACCCCGGCAGGCAGCCCAGGCAGAGCCGCTGGGCCTGAATCACGGCACTGGCGGAACCGCTGGCCCGATAGGCCAGCAGCAGGGTGGTGGCCATGGCCGATGGCACCAGGTCGGCTCGGCCCCACAGCAGCCAGAGCCCCACCACCCCCACCACCAGCCCATCCCGCAGGGCGCCGAAGAAAGCCTGACGGCGCACGCCCTCCCGGAGCACCCGGCGCACCATCGCGGTTTCCCGGGCGAACCGCTCCAGCACCCATGGCTCCGCACCAGCGGTGCGCACAGCCTTAAGCCCATGGAGCCCATCGCCCAGGGTGCGCTGGAGCGCGCCATGGAGACGGCTCTGCACCTGCCCCAGCTCCCAGCTGCCGGAGCGTTGCAGCAGGGCGGCCAGGGCGGTGGCCACCAGCCCCGCCAGCAGGGGAACAGCTGCCTGGCGGCCCACCATGAGCACGCCGGTGGCATAGAGCAGGGCGGCCAGCAGCGCTTGCAGGCAGCGGATCCCCTGATCCAGGGCCAGCACCGTGCGGCTGATGTCGGTCATCAGCAAGCCCAGCAGTTCGCCCCGGCCCATCTGGCCGAGATGGCCGGTGGGGGCCAGCAGAACCCGATGCAACAGCTGGTGGCGGAGCCGATCGGTGAAGCCCGAGCGCAGCTGCTCATGCGCCACGGCAACGGCGGCCTGCAGCCCTCCGCGCAGCACCATCAACAGCACCAGCGCCAGCACGGCCTGGCCCGCGGAGAGCCGGAACGCCAGGGGCAGGTTGGTGATGGACAGGGAGCCGGCCCCACCGAACAGGATCGCCACCACCAGGCCCAGGCCGGTGAGGTCGAGGGCGGTGCCGGTGGCAGCCAGCACGGCCAGGCTGGCCACATGGCGCCATCCCGCCTCCCGGCCCAGGGCAGTCACCAGGGCCCAGCGCTTCAGCCGCTTGCGCACAAGGGTATTCAGGCGAGCCGAAGGCACCACGTTGCTCAGGCGGCCGGTGCCAGCAGGGTGGCCAGGAGGGCCTGCTGCACGTGGAGCCTGTTCTCCGCCTGGTCGAACACCCGGCTGGCCTCCCCCTCGATCACCCCGGCGCTGATCTCCTCCCCCCGATGGGCCGGCAGGCAATGGAGCACGATGGCCCGGCTGTCGGCCTCGGAGAGCAGGGCCTCATCCAGGCACCAGCCCCGGAAGGCCTCCTCCCGCCGGCTCTGCTCCGCCTCCTGGCCCATCGACGCCCACACATCGGTGTAGAGGGCATGGGCACCGCGAACGGCCGAGAGGGGTTCGGCCATCGTTTCAATGGTGCACCGGCCGGCCGCCAGCTCCCGGGCCCGCGCCACCATGGCCGGAGCGGGCTCGAATCCCAGGGGCGTACCGATGCGCACATTCACTCCCAGCAGGGCGCCACAGAGCATCAGGGAGTGGGCCACATTGTTTCCATCGCCCACGTAGGCCAGGGTGAGGCCGGCAATCGACCCGAAGGCCTCTCGCAGGGTGAGGTAATCGGCCAGGGCCTGGCAGGGGTGCTCCTCATCGGTGAGGGCATTGATCACGGGGATGGTGGCCCAGTGGGCGTAGTCCTCCAGTTCCCGCTGGGCGAAGGTGCGCACCGCCAGGGCATCCACATAGCGGCTCAGCACCCGGGCCGTGTCGGCCAGGGGCTCCCCACGCCCAAGCTGGGTGTTGGCAGGATCCAGATCGATGGTCTGCCCCCCCAGGCGGGCCATGGCCACCGTGAAGCTCACCCGGGTGCGGGTGGAGGCCTTGGTGAAGATCAACCCCAGGGTGCGGCCCTCCAGGTTGCAGGTGCGCCGGCCGGCCTTCAGATCGGCCGCCAGATCCAGCAGGGCTTCCGTCTGCCGGGCATCCAGATCGGCAGAGGAGAGGTAGTGCCGCCCTGTGCGCCCCGCCTGGGCGGGGGCGTCGTTGCCTTCGGCCATCGCGCCATCCCAAAGAACCCTTATCAGAGATGGAGGGGCCCGGCGTCAAGGTTTCCCTGGATAGGGGCGTGGTTCGGGGCGGAAGCTGCGGTAGTGGGGAAGCTCGGCCGCCAGCAGCAGCTCCCGATCCCCCCGGCTGTCGCCATAGGCCTCCAGCACAACCTCCTGCAAGGGGCCCAGATGGGCCTGGAGACGGCGCACCTTTTCGGGCCCTTTGCAGTTGGCCCCGTCCAGCCGAGGCTGCCAACGCCCGTGTTCCTGCTGCAGTTCGGTGGCCAGCAGCTCCACCCGCAGATACTCGGCCAGGGGCTGGAGGAGCATGCGGGGCGAAGCGGAGCAGAGCAGCACCCGATCCCCCCGCTGCTGGTGCCAGCGCAGCCGCTCCAGGGCTTCCGGCCGGAGGCGACGGATGAGCACCGGCAGCAGCCATTCCCGGCGGCCGGCATCCTCCTCCCGGTTCACCTTCTCGCAGATACGAAAGAGGGCGAGGGTTTGGGCCTTGAACGCACCGGTGGAAAGACGGTGCTGCCACCAGGCCAGCAGCGAGGGCACCAGGGCCATCCCCGCCCCTACAACCCCCAGGGGACTGCGGGAACGGAGCGCGGCCAGGTGCAGACAGTCGCCCCGCAGCAGGGTGCGGTCCACATCGAATACCGCAACCCTCGGCAGGGGAGAGAGGTGGGCTCCAGACGTCTTCAAGCCGCCATCGCAACCTCCCCCGGCATCACGCTGGTGGCCAGGAGATTCTTGAGCTCGTCGCCCTCGATCACCTCCTTCTCCAGGATTTCCTGGGAGATGGATTCCAGGAGCTCCCGGTTGTGGCGCAGGATCGAGAGGGCCCGCTCGTGGCCCCGGTCCACCAGGCCCCGCACCTCCCGGTCGATGGCCTGGGCGGTGGCATCGCTCACCACCCGGCGGGGGTTGTTGCCGCCGCCCAGGAAGCGGCTGCCGCCCTGCTTGTCGTAGGCGAGGGGGCCGAGGGTGTCGCTCATGCCGTAGGTGCCCACCATCTGCTCGGCGATGTCGGTAGCCCGCTGCAGGTCGTTGGCGGCGCCGGTGGTCACCTCGCCGAACACCAGTTCCTCGGCGCTGCGGCCCCCCAGCAGGGTGGCGATCTGGCCCTCGAGATCCTCCTTGGAATTCAGGAAGCGCTCCTCCGTAGGCAGCTGCAGCGTGTAGCCGAGGGCACTCATCCCCCGCGGCACGATCGAGATCTTGGCCACCTTGCTGCCGCCCGGCATCAGGTGGCCCACAATCGCGTGGCCCACCTCGTGATAGGCCACCACCTTCTTCTCATCGGGCTGGAGCACCCGGCTCTTCTTCTCCAGACCGGCCACCACCCGCTCGATGGCTTCGTTGAGATCGCCCTGCTCCACCGCGGTGCGGTAGGTGCGGGCCGCCAGCAGGGCGGCCTCGTTCACCAGGTTGGCCAGATCGGCGCCGGCAAAGCCCGCAGTGGCCTGGGCGATCTTGTCCAGGTCGACACCCTCGGCCAGTTTCACCTTCTTGGCATAGATGTCGAGAATGGTTCGGCGTCCCGAGAGATCGGGACGGTCGACCAACACCTGGCGGTCGAAGCGACCTGGCCGCAGCAGGGCGGCGTCGAGGGTTTCGGGTTGGTTGGTGGCCGCCAGCACGATCACCGGCTTGTCCTTGGCGGTGAAGCCATCCATCTCGGTGAGGAGCTGGTTGAGGGTCTGCTCCCGCTCGTCGTTTCCGCCCACCACACCCATCGAGCCGGCCCGGCTCTTGCCGATGGCATCGAGCTCATCGATGAAGATGATGCACGGCGCCTTCTTCTTGGCCTCCTCGAAGAGATCCCGCACCCGGGCCGCACCGGCTCCCACGAACAGCTCCACGAATTCAGAGCCGGAAATGATGAAGAAGGGCACGCTGGCCTCGCCCGCCACCGCCTTCGAGAGCAGGGTCTTGCCCGTAC
>JAYKIG010000036.1:0-36546 GCA_035286045.1 Cyanobacteriota bacterium
GTGCCCATGTGTGAGCTCCTGGCCCTCAGCGCCAACACCCCCACCGATCTGTGCTTCTCCTTCCATGGCCTGCGCCGCCGGGGTGGCGCCACGGCTGACCATGGGGATGGCTGGGGCCTGGCCTGCTTCAACCCCGATGGGCAGGGCGTGCGCCTCTACCGGGAAGAGGCACCGGCCGCTTTCTCCCCGGTGGCGGCCGAAGTGGCCACCCTGCCGTTGAAATCCCATTGCTCCATCGCCCACATCCGCAAAGCCACCCAGGGGAAGGTGGCCCTGCACAACTGCCATCCCTTCCATCGCCGGTGGCAGGGCCAGGACTGGGTGTTTGCCCACAACGGCAACCTGGAGGGCAGCTGGGTGCTGGATGGCCCCTACCAACCGCTGGGGGACACCGACAGTGAGGCCGCCTTCTGCTGGATGCTCCAGGAACTCGATCATTCCGGGGTGTCCCCCGACGACGGTGCAGCTCTCCAATCCCACCTCACCCGCCTCTCCGATGCCCTCGCAGAGCGGGGCACCTTCAATGGACTGCTGGGCAATGGCCAGTGGTTGTTTGCCTACGCCACCACCCGGCTCCATGTGCTCACCCGCCAGGCCCCCTTCCGCCAGGCCCGCCTGGCGGACGACGACCTCTCCGTGGACTTCTCCCAGCTGGCCGGCCCCACTGATGTGGTCACCATCGTGAGCACCGAGCCCCTCACCATCGATGAGCCCTGGCAACCTCTCCAGCCCGGCCAGGCCCTCTGGGTGGTGGGTGGCCGGGTCTGCCGGGCCTAGCTGTTGGAAAAAACGTTCCAGCGGCGGGCGCAGCGCCGGATCGTTTCGCCGCAATCCCCCTCCATCAGGAGCCCACTCCCCCCCCAGATCAGCCGCGGCCCCCAATCGGCCGGGGCCGACCCCAAGGCCCTCAGGGGTTCAAAGCCCAGGGCGCGGAAATAGCGCACCAGCCGGCGATGCTGGCGGTCGGTGTCGTGGATGGCCAGAAAGCGGGCCCGGCGGCAGGGGGTGTGCTCCAACGCCCAGGCGCAGCTGGCCGCCAGCAGCAGAGGAGCCGCGCCCCTGCTTCCGGCCCCTTGCACCCGCAGGGTGTCGAGCCGCAGCCCGGACGGCTGGGGCAACGCCCAGCCCTTCAGCTCGCCCAGCACCTGGGCCCGGCCCTCGGACAGGGGCAAGGCCACCACAGCCCGCAGGCTCCAGAGGCCCAGCCGTCGGGGTGCCGCCAGGCGGAGCTTCCATCCCCGCCGGGACGCCTCCGCTTCGATCTCCGCCAGGGATGGTTGGAGCATCTCCGTGCTCATGGATAGCGTTCTGCCAGGAGCACGGCCCCGATGGGCAGGGCTCCATAGAGATGGGGGAAGCGTTCCCCACTGCCGGGGGCGGGCTCCTCCCGCACGGGGATGCCGGCAGCCTCCAGGCGGGATGGGTCGATCACCAGCAGGCGCAGCTCGGGCCCATCCCCATAGAAGCGCTGCCAGGTGGCCTCCACCTGATGGCTCCAGCTGGCATGGATAAACCCCACCTCCTCCAGGCTCTTGCCCCGGGTGGAGCGGCGGTAGACCCCTTCCCTGCGGGCCTGCTGCCAGTCTTCCTCCAGGGCCAGATGATAAAGCCAGCGGGGCGAAGGCCAGCTCCGGCGCATGGCCCAGGGGGGAGCCATCACCTGCGCCAGGGCCGGGCTGGCCTCGAACGCCGCCAGCCGGTGTTTCAGGGCGGCCAGCCCCCCCTCCAGGGCAAACCCCTGCGGATCGCTGCGCCGGAACTGGCGAACGAACGGCAGCAGGGCCCAGTTCAGGGGATCCGGGCGCAGCTGCTGCCCATCGGTGGGCCCTTCCAGGGTGTCCAGGGCGATGTTCCAGCGGCGCAGGATCGCCAGGGCCGCCTGCCGGTGCTCCTCCTTCCCGCCGCCGGTGCCCGTGGCGCCGGTGCCGTAGCGAAAGCCATCCAGGTGGTGCTTGAAGGGGCCATCGCACTCGGCGATCAGCGCTGCCGCCGCACCCTGCTCCAGAGCCGCCGCCTCCTCCTCCCCATCCTCCTGTTGGCGAAGGGCCCAGCGCAGGATGGCCAGGCTCTCCTCCAGCACCTCCCCGCTCTCGAGCACCAGCACAGGCACCGTGCCCTTGCGCGAGGCCTCCAGCAGTTCCGGTGGCTTGGCCTTCAGCGCCACCTCCCGCACCTCCACCCCCACCCCCGTGGCCGCCAGGGCCAGGCGAGCCCGGATCGCATAGGGGCAACGGCGGAAGCTGTACAACCTCCCCGCGGGCCTCATGGCTCGTCCGGCACCGGGAAGATCCGCCCCAGATGGCGCTCCCCGGCGGCCTCGGCCCGCTGCTGCTGCCGTTGCCGTTCGGCATAGCGGGCCCGATCGTCGGCGCTGCGCTCCCCCTCGCAGTGGCGGCAGCACACACCGGGGATCGTGCTGGGGTGGGCCCTGTCGGCGGGAGAAAGGGGCCTGCGGCAGCCATGGCAGAGCTCGTGGCTGCCGGGGGCGAGCTGGTGGTTCAGGGCGGTGCGGTGATCAAACACGAAGCACTCGCCTCGCCACAGGCTCTGCTCCTGTGGAATCGCCTCGAGGTAGCCCAGAATCCCCCCCTCGAGGTGATGCACTCCCTCAAACCCCCGTTGCAACAGATAGGCCGTGGCCTTCTCGCAGCGGATTCCGCCGGTGCAGAAGAGGGCCAGCCGCTCGCTCTGGCGCTCGGCTATCAGCCTGGGGAGCACCTCCTCCACCCAGCGGGGAAACTCCCTGAAATGGCTGGACTCGGGATGGATGGCGCCCACAAAGCTGCCGATCTCCACCTCGTAGGTGTTGCGGGTGTCCACCACCAGCGTTCTGGGATCGTTGATCAGGCTGTTCCATTCGGCGGGGGCCACATAGCGGCCCACCCCGGCCAGGGGGTCCACCCCCTCCACCCCCATGCTCACGATCTCCCGCTTGAGGCGCACTTTCAGACGAAAAAACGGTGCCGTGGGAGCCGTGGAGCGGCGGATGGCCAGTGGAACCAGCCGCGGGTCGGCCTGCAGATGATGCAGCACCCGTTCCACCCCGGCCTCCGGCCCACTCAGGCTGCCGTTGATCCCCTCCTCCGCCAGCAGCACCGTGCCCAGCACTCCCTCCGCCTGGCCCAGATCCAGGAGCTCCTGGCGCATCGGCGCCAGCTCCTCCCGACCCAGACGGGCGAAGCCATAGAAGGAGGCCACCCGCATCAATCTCAGCGGCCCATCCCCAACCCGGCGGCGGCCAGGAGGGCCCGGTCGGCCTCCACCGCCGGGTTGGTGGTGGTGAGCAGGGTGTCGCCGTAGAAAAAGGAGTCGGCCCCGGCCAGCAGGCAGAGGATCTGGGCCTCCCGGCTGAGGAGCTCCCGGCCCGCACTCAATCGCACCCGGCTGTGGGGCATGAGAATGCGGGCGGTGGCCACCATCCGCACCAGCTCGAGGGGGTCGATGGGGGGGAGATCCTCCAGGGGGGTGCCCTCCACGGCCACCAACGCATTGATGGGCACACTCTCCGGATGGGGATCAAGGGTGGCGAGCACCTCCAGCAGGGCCGCCCGATCGCGGAGGGATTCCCCCATCCCCAGGATGCCGCCGCAGCAGAGCTGGATTCCTGCCCCCCGCACCCGCTGCAGGGTGTCCAGCCGGTCCTGATAAGTGCGGGTGGAAATGATCTCCCCGTAATGCTCCGGGGAGGTATCCAGGTTGTGGTTGTAGGCGGTGAGCCCCGCCTCTGCCAGGCGGGCCGCCTGCTGATCGGTCAGCATCCCGGCGGTGACGCAGGCCTCCATGTCGAGCGCCCGCACGCCCCGCACCATGGCCAGCATGGCGTCAAAAGGGGCGCCCTCCCGGATCTCCCGCCAGGCCCAGCCCATGCAGAAGCGCTGCGCCCCCGCGGCTTTCGCGGCCTTGGCCCGGGCCAGCACAGCCTCCACATCCAGCTCGGGCCGCCCGGCCACATCGGAGCTGTGATGCATCGACTGGGGGCAATAGGCGCAGTCTTCCTCGCAGCCACCGGTCTTCACGCTCAGGAGGGAGGCCAGGAGAACGCCCTGGTCGGGGTTGGCCGTGCGGTGCACACTCTGGGCCTGCCAGAGGAGATCCAGCAGAGGCCGTTGGAGGAGATCCAGAATCTCCTCCTGAGACCAGTCGTGACGTGTGGTCATGGCGTGGGGTCTACCCCTCCGAAACGGCGATGGCGCCCCTGGAAATCCCGCAGGGCCCCTTCCAGAGCCTGGGCGTCGAAGTCAGGCCAGAGCACATCGGTGAGATGGAGCTCCGCATAGGCCAGTTGCCAGAGCAGGAAATTGCTCAGACGCTGTTCCCCGCTGGTGCGGATCAACAGATCCGGATCCTCCTCCCCGGCGGTGTGGAGCTGGGCGGCGAAAGTGGCCTCATTGATCTCCTGGGGCTTGAGCTCCCCGGAGGCCACCAGGGTGGCGAGTTTCTGGGCTGCCCGCACCATCTCGCGGCGACTGCCGTAGTTGGTGCACACGTTGAAGCGGATACCGGTGTTGCCCGCCGTACGGCTCGTGGCATCGGCGATCAGGTCTTGCAGGCCCTGAGGCAGCTCCTCCAGTTCCCCAAGAAACCGGATCCTCACCTGTTCCCGCTCCAGCCCCTCCAGCTCCCGGGCCAACACCCGCTCGAAGAGGGTCATCAGGAACGACACCTCCTCCCCGGGCCGGCTCCAGTTTTCGGTGGAGAAGGCATAGGCGGTGAGGGATCCAACCCCCCAGTCGCTGCAGAGGCGCAAGGTGCGCTTGAGGGCCTCCACCCCCGCCCGGTGCCCCATCATTCGCGGCAGGCCCCGCTGGCGCGCCCAGCGGCCGTTGCCGTCCATGATCACCGCCACATGGCGGGGCATCCGCAGGGGATCCAGACCAACAGGAAGCGCCCGGGGAGCTTGTTGGAAGGTGGTCGCCAGGGCGCGACTCATCCGCGTGATTCCGGCTGAACCCCTACCACGCTACGTCCTGCCGGCCCCGTTGCCAGCGCTTCTGTGAGCAGATCGTGGAGGCGACTGCTGGTAATGGGTCGCTCCAGCCGTCCCTGACGGGCCAGCGACAGGGTGCCCGTTTCTTCGGACACCACCACACAGAGGCAGCGGTCGTGGCGCTCGGTGAGACCGAGGGCGGCCAGGTGGCGTGTGCCATAGCGGTAGAGGCCCTGGCGGGAGAGGGGAAGGATCACCCCGGCCGAGAGAATGCGGTTGTTCTGCACCAGCACGGCGCCGTCATGGAGAGGGGTGTCGCTGGCAAACACGTTCATCAGCAGTTCCACCGTCAGGCGGGCGTCGATCTGGATGCCGGGATTGAGAAAGTCTTCCGGGCGCAGGTCGCTCCCCAGATCCAGCACGATCAGGGCGCCCCGCCGGGCCTGGGAGAGCCGGCCCGCCGCCTCGGTGAGCACGGCCACCGAGCCGCTCACCAGCTGATTGCGGCTGCGATCGGCGAAGAGCATCCTCAGATCCCCGGTGCCCAGCAGTTCCATCAGGCGCCTGAGTTCTCCCTGCCAGAGGATGGCCAGGGCCAGGCTGCAGGCCAGAACCAGGGCATCCACCAGCTTGGCGGTGAGGGGGAGGGGAACAAACCGCTGGAGGAACCAGGCGAGGGACACCAGCAGCAGATACCCGCGCAGCAGCCACAGGGTGCGATTGTCCTTGAGGCGCCCCAGCAGAAGCACTCCGAGAAGGGAGGCGAAAAGGAGATCCAGGAGGAAAAGAACGAGATTCGAGTGATCAACCCAAAACTGCACGGCCCTGTCAGATCACCGGAGCTCGTTGTTAACGAAGACATCATTCATTCCTTTCTCAGCGATGCGAGAGAGGGGCGAATGAGATGCAGATAACAACCTTGCAAACATATCTCAGCGCAGCCTTTCTGGCAGGAGGTCGTAGCGCAGTAGGTCGTCCGGCTCCTCTCTCCTTTGCACCAGCTCAGCCCTTCCTTCATGCACAAGAATGGTGGCGGGCTTGGGAATCCGGTTGTAGTTGGAACCCATCGAGGCGTTGTAGGCGCCCGTGCTCAGCACAACGATCACATCCCCTTGCTGGGGATGGGGCAGGGTGAGATGGGGAAGGAGCACATCCCCGGATTCACAATGTTTGCCTGCCAGGGTGACCGATACCTGCTCGGTTTCAGGGCCAGGCAGGGGGTGGTCCGCCAGCAGGGCCGTGTAGGAGGAGTTGTAGGTGATCGGCCGGGGGTTGTCGCTCATCCCGCCATCCACAGAGAGATAGGTGCGCAGGCCGGGAATCACTTTCTGGCTTCCCACGGTGTAGAGGGTCAGTCCCGCGGTGCCGATGAGGGAGCGGCCCGGTTCGCACAGCAAGCGAGGCAGCTCCACTCCACAGGCTTCGCAGGCCTTCGCCACCGCACCGGCCACGGCCTTCACCCAGGCCTGGATGGTCGGCGGATCGTCGGATGCCACGTAGCGGATGCCTAATCCACCCCCCACGTTCAGGTCCCGGCAGGGGTGGCCCAGCGAGCGGGCCAGGGCCAGGGCCTCGGCCATCACGCCGGCCAGATCGCGATGGGGTTCGAGCTCGAAGATCTGGGAGCCGATGTGGGCGTGCAGGCCATCCACCCAGGCCCAGGAGCAACCGCTGAGGTGCCGCAGCACCGTCTCAAGCTGGTCGGGATCAAACCCGAACTTGCTGTCCAGGTGGCCGGTGCGGATGTACTCATGGGTGTGACATTCGATGCCCGGCGTGAAGCGCACCAGCAGCCGCACCGGGGTGGGGCTGGAGGGAGCAAGGGCGCTGAGGTGCTCCAGATCCAGCCAGTTGTCCACCACCACAGTGACGCCGTGCTCGATCGCGAGGGCGATTTCCTCCCGGGCCTTGTTGTTGCCGTGCAGCACCATGCGTTCCGCCGGCATGCCCCCCCTCAGGGCGGTCAGCAGTTCGCCGGCGGACACCGCATCCAGCCCCAGGCCCTCGGAGGCCACCAGGGCCGTGATCGCGAGGGAGCTGTTGGCCTTAGAGGCGTACACCGCCAGGGAAGGGCCGGGGTAGGCCTGGGCCAGGGCCTCTCGATAGGCCTTGCAGGCCGCCCGCACCGTGTCCTCGTCGATCACGTAGAGCGGGGTGCCATACCTCCGAGCCAGATCGCTCAGCAGACAGCCCCCCACCACCAGCCGTTGCTGCTCATCGAGACTGGTGGTGATGGGCGCCAGATTGCAGTTCGGGCTGTCGAGAACAACGCCCTGCTCGAACCGTGTGAGCGGAGGACGGTCCGCCACGGACCCAGGGCTCTCACTGTCCATCGCCTTGGTTGCAGGAAACGCTGGCATGAAGCCCTAGGAGAATGTGGTCTGTTTCATGGTAGGCAGACTCGGTCGAACAGCCAGCAAGCCTGGCGCTCTCCCCTTCCCGCTGCTGCCTTCCTCCGCTCACCCCCCTCAGGACCCCACCCTGGACCGGGTGAGTCCCCTGGGCCCGCCCGATCTGGCCGATTGCCTCGGCCTGGATCGGCTGGCCCTCGGTGGTCTCTGGACGCAAGAGCAGTGGCGGGTGGAGCTCCTTGAAGCGCAACGGCCCGTGGTGGGCTGGCGCGCCCCCCAGGGAGATCTGCTGGCCCTGGCCAGTGGCTGGTTAGTGGTGGATGAGCTGCACATCACCGCAGTGGCGGTTCATCCCGACCATCGCCGCCAGGGCCTGGCCCGCTGCGTGCTGAACGGCTTGTTCGCCACGGCCCGTACGGCGGGGGCCGAGTTGGCTACGTTGGAGGTCTCCAGGTCCAACACCCCCGCCAGGAGGCTCTATGCCTCCCTTGGCTTCACCGAAGTGGCTGTTCGTCGCAGTTACTACCGCAATGGGGAGGATGCTCTGATTCACTTAAAAAAATTAAGGCACTAGAGTTCCGCTCTTGATTAATTAATACTATCTGTCGGTTTTTTTTTGCGAGAATGGGTTGGCCATAGCAGAAAAGATTCAGACGGGTTGACTTAGGCAATGCCCTTGAATGTTTTCGCTCGCTCCCCTCTCATCATCTCCTTTCTCGGCATCGGAGCTCAGTACAGACAAGCGATGTGGGCTCTTGTTCGGTAAACCGAAGTGGGGGAAGGGTTACCTGGTGTCCTCGCCGGTTTCGGAAACACCGCGGATCCCCCGCCGACCCTGATAAGTTAGACAGACTTGCTGAGGGCGCCGCCCCATGTTCGAGCGGTTTACTGAGAAGGCCATCAAGGTGATCATGCTGGCCCAAGAGGAAGCCAGGCGCCTTGGACACAATTTTGTCGGCACGGAGCAGATCCTGCTTGGCCTGATCGGTGAAGGCACCGGTGTGGCAGCAAAGGTCCTCAAGTCCATGGGGGTCAACCTCAAGGACGCGCGTGTGGAAGTGGAGAAGATCATCGGGCGCGGATCGGGTTTCGTGGCGGTTGAGATCCCCTTCACCCCCCGTGCAAAGCGCGTACTGGAGCTCTCCCTGGAAGAGGCGCGTCAGCTGGGCCACAACTACATCGGCACGGAGCACCTTCTGCTGGGCCTGATCCGGGAGGGTGAGGGTGTGGCGGCCCGCGTTCTGGAGAACCTCGGCGTCGACCTGGCGAAGGTGAGAACCCAGGTGATCCGCATGCTGGGAGAAACCGCGGAGGTGGCGGCGGGTGGTGCCAGCAAGGGATCCACCAAAACCCCCACCCTCGATGAATTCGGCAGCAACCTCACCCAGCTGGCTGCGGAATCCAAGCTCGATCCCGTCGTGGGTCGGCACAACGAGATCGATCGGGTCATCCAGATCCTGGGCCGACGCACCAAGAACAACCCGGTGCTGATCGGGGAACCGGGGGTGGGCAAAACAGCCATTGCTGAAGGCCTGGCCCAGCGGATCACCTCCGGAGAGGTGCCCGACATCCTGGAGGACAAGCGGGTGCTCACCCTCGACATCGGCCTTCTGGTGGCTGGCACCAAGTACCGGGGGGAATTCGAGGAGCGCCTGAAAAAAATCATGGAGGAGATCCGTTCCGCCGGGAATGTGATCCTTGTGATCGATGAAGTACACACCCTGATCGGTGCCGGCGCGGCTGAGGGGGCCATCGATGCGGCCAACATCCTGAAACCGGCCCTCGCCCGCGGCGAGCTTCAGTGCATCGGTGCCACCACCCTGGATGAATACCGCAAGCACATCGAGCGGGATGCGGCCCTCGAGCGGCGCTTCCAGCCCGTGATGGTGGGCGAGCCCTCCGTGGACGACACCATTGAAATTCTCCGGGGCCTCAGGGAGCGTTACGAGCAGCACCACCGTCTGAAGATCTCCGATGAAGCCCTGGTGGCGGCGGCCACCCTCGGCGATCGCTACATTTCCGACCGGTTCCTCCCCGACAAGGCCATCGATCTGATCGATGAGGCCGGTAGCCGGGTGAGGCTGATGAACTCCAAACTGCCCCCCGCTGCGAAGGAGGTCGACAAGCAACTGCGCGATGTGCAGAAGCAGAAGGAAGATGCCGTTCGCTCCCAGGATTTCAGCAAGGCCGGCGAGCTGCGCGACAAGGAAGTGGAATTGCGGGAGCAGATCCGTTCCATCCTCCAATCCCGCAAGGAGGATGAGGAATCCACCGAATCCGCTTCGCCTGCGGAAACGGCGGGGGTCGTGCTGGCGGACGTGGAGGGACTCGAATCGGCCAGGGCCGATCTCCGCACCCCTGAGGTCACTGAAGAGGACATCGCCCAGATCGTGGCCTCCTGGACGGGGGTTCCCGTGCAGAAGCTCACCGAAAGTGAGTCGGTGAAACTCCTCAATATGGAGGAGACCTTGCACCAAAGGCTCATCGGCCAGGACGAGGCGGTCAAAGCCGTGTCCCGGGCCATCAGGCGGGCGCGGGTGGGTCTGAAGAATCCAAACCGACCCATCGCCAGCTTCATCTTCTCCGGTCCCACCGGTGTGGGCAAAACGGAGCTCACCAAAGCTCTGGCAGCCTATTTCTTCGGCAGTGAAGAGGCCATGATCCGCCTCGACATGTCTGAATTCATGGAGAGGCACACGGTCAGCAAACTGATCGGTTCGCCCCCTGGCTATGTGGGCTTCAACGAAGGCGGCCAGCTCACGGAAGCCGTGCGTCGTCGTCCTTACACCGTTGTGCTGTTCGACGAGATCGAAAAAGCCCATCCGGACGTCTTCAACCTTCTGCTCCAGCTGCTAGAAGATGGCCGCCTGACGGATTCCAAGGGCCGCACGGTCGACTTCAAGAACACCCTGATCATCATGACCTCCAACATCGGTTCGAAGGTCATCGAGAAGGGTGGAGGTGGCCTGGGCTTTGAATTCGGTGGTGGCGATGTGGAGGAAACCCAGTACAACCGCATCCGCTCCCTGGTCAATGAGGAGCTGAAGCAGTACTTCCGTCCTGAATTTCTCAACCGCCTCGACGAAATCATCGTCTTCCGTCAACTCACTCGCGACGAGGTCAAGCAGATCGCTGAGATCATGCTTCGGGAGGTCTTCTCCCGCATGCGCGACAAGGGCATCGATCTGTCCGTCACCGATGCCTTCAAGGAGCGGCTGGTGGAAGAGGGCTACAACCCCAGCTATGGGGCGCGCCCCCTTCGCCGGGCCGTGATGCGCCTTCTTGAGGATTCCCTGGCTGAAGAGTTCCTCTCCGGCCGGATTGGCGAAGGCGATTCGGCTGTGGTGGATGTGAACGACGACAAGCAGGTGGTGATCCGCAAGCAGGAAAGGAGCGCCAACCTCCCTGAACTGGCTGGTCTCTCGGTCTGAGAGCGCTGCTGTGATGGGTCAATGGTCGTCCCACACCCTGGCCCCCTCCCTGGTGCTGCGCGGTGAGCAGGTCTGGCCCCAGGCCCTTCCCGTCATCGCCCGGTTGGGGCTCAGGCCCCTGCTCCTCGGCAGGAGTGAGGCCACCCTGGAGCTCCGGCACCAGGTGCTCGCCCAGCTGAGAGAAAACGGCCTGGATCCCAGGCCAGCCCACCTGATGCACGATTGCTGCCAGGAGGATCTCACCCGCCTGCATCGGCTGGCCGGGGCGGAAACGGACCAGGGTCCCTGCGACAGCGTCATCGCCATGGGTGGGGGCAAGGTGCTCGATGCCGGCAAGCTTCTGGCCCATCAGCTGGGGGTGCCCTGTGTCACGGTGCCCACCAGCGCAGCCACCTGTGCAGGCTGGACCGCCCTCAGCAACCTCTACACCCCGGAAGGGGCCTTTCTGGGGGATGTGGCCCTGGATCGCTGCCCCGATCTCCTGGTGTTCGACCATCTGCTGGTGCGCCAGGCTCCCCCCCGCACCCTCCTGAGCGGGATGGCGGACGCCATGGCCAAGTGGTACGAGGCCTCCATCAGCAGTGCCCAGAGCACAGATGGCCTGGTGCAGCAGGCCGTTCAACAGGCCAGGCTGCTCCGCGATCAGATTCTCCTTGAGGGAATGGAGGCCATCGAGCAGCCCGGATCTGAGGCCTGGGTGCGGGTTGTGGAAGCCTCTGCCCTCACCGCAGGCCTCATCGGCGGCCTCGGCGGGCCCCGCTGCCGCACCGTGGCCGCCCATGCGGTGCACAACGGCCTCACCCAGCTGCCCGCCACCCACGGCCGCCTCCACGGAGAGAAGGTGGGGTTCGGCATCCTGGCCCAGCTTCGGCTGGAAGAGGTGCTGGGAGGCAGCCGGCTGGCGGCCCAGGCCAGGCAGCAGCTGCTCTCCTTCTTCCGCCCCCTCGGCCTTCCCTGTGAGCTGGCCGACCTGGGGCTGGCGGGGGCCAGCCTGCAGGATCTCCAAGCGGTCTGCGACTATGCCTGCCGTCCCGGCTCCGACCTGCATCACCTGCCCTTCCCCGTGACCCCCCCCGACCTGCTGGCCGCCCTGGTGACCACAACGACCCACGGCCAGCCGGTGGGATGAGTTCCCACCCCAGTCCCGAATCCCTCGTCGCATGGGCCGCCACATCGCTGCAGGATCCGGAAGGCAGGGCCCTGGCCACCCAGGTCCAATGGTGGTCTCTTCCTTCCATGGGTGTAGAACCCCCTCTGAAGTGGCCTGTAGCACTTCTGGGAGAGGGCTCTCCCCTTCTCCTGTTGCACGGTTTCGACAGTTCCTTTCTGGAATTCCGGCGCCTAGCCCCCCTGCTCTGCGGCTCCCACACCCTGGTGATTCCAGATCTCTACGGCTTTGGTTTCACCCCCAGGCCAGAGGAGGGGAACTATGGCCCCGAGGGAGTGCTGGCCCACCTGGAGGCCCTTCTCGATCGCCTGGCCTCCCCCATCGGTGTGATCGGAGCTTCCATGGGCGGTGCGGTGGCCATGGAGCTCGCACGCCGCAGGTCTCATCAGGTGGAGCTCCTGCTGCTGCTGGATCCAGCAGGGCTGGTGGGGATTCCCCGCCCCCTTCCCCTCCCCCTGGCCGCCCTTGGGGCACGCTTCCTCTCCCTGCCCTGGGTGCGGCGGGGAATTTGCCGCAGTGCGTTTGCGGATCCAGAGGCCAGCGTGGGGGCTCCCGAGCTGGAAATCGCCTCTGCGCACCTGCAGTGTCCGGGTTGGGCACGCTCCCTTGCTGCCTTTGCCCGATCCGGTGGCTTTGCCGGCTGCGGCGAGCCCCTGCCTCCCGTGCCCATCCGGGTGCTGTGGGGGGAACAGGACCGAATCCTGGGCCCAGGACAACGCCGCCAGGCGGAGGCCGTTCTCGGTGACCGGATCGTGCCCGTGCCCCAGTGTGGCCACCTTCCCCACCTCGACCAGCCCAGACTGGTGCGCGATCAGTTGTTCGCCCTGCACTCCCATGGCCCATCAGCCTGACCCGACCCATCGAGGCACGAGGGTGCTGGCCACTCTCCTCACCCTGGTGATCCTGCTGGGCGGCGCCCTCATCTCCCCCCAGCCGGCGGGGGCGTCCCTGCTGCACCTGGAGGGTCCCATCCCCGCCGACCTGGGGGTGACGGACCATGGGTTGGCCAGCTGCCCCTCTCCCGCCCACTGCGCCCAGGCGAGCTGGGACGTGGCGGATCCCCAGGAAGCGCTGACCAACCTTCTCCCTGTGGTGCTGGCCCTCGATGGGGTGGAGCTGGTAGAAACCGATGGCCCCTACCTTCACGCCACGGTCAGCAGTCGCTTGTTCGGCTTCGTGGATGATCTGGAGCTCTTCGCCAATGGGGCCGAAGGCCAGCTCCAGGCCCGCTCCCAGAGCCGGCTCGGCGATTCCGATCTGGGGGTGAACGCCCGCCGCCTCGAGCATCTCCATCGGGCCCTCATCTCCGAGGGCAGCACATCCACTGCGCCCCAGCTCTGAGGATGGTCACAGTTCAACGAACTGACGGCTTGTCCTCCCCTGATGTCCTGCCGGCACCGCTCACCCGGAAGCAGGTGCTTGCCGCTTCCTCTCCTTGGGTGTCCGCTGGCCTCAACCTTCTTCCCGGACTCGGGATGGGCTACATCTATCAGCGCCGGTGGCGCGCCTACTGGATCACGGCGCTGTCGGGCAGTCTGTGGCTGGCTCTTGGGGCCCTTGGCCCCTGGAAGCTCGGCCCTTCGCTCCCCGAGCTGCTGGCCCTCTCGGCCTACACAGCGGCCGAGGCCTTTCTGGCCGCCCGCCGGGCCAGGATGGATTGATCCATGGTGCCCACTGACTCCCAGGCCGATCCCCCAACAGGCCCCTTTCTGACCTTGCTGTCAAAGGGCCTGGAGCTCTGGCTGCGCCGGCAGTGCCAGGAGGTGGACGAGCTGGAGCTCCAGCTTGAGGGGGCGATGGGCCAGCTACTGCAGGGACATCTGCAGGGGGTGCGCCTCCAGGCCCGGCGGGTGGTGTTTCAGAATCTCCAACTGGAGCAGGCGACTCTGGCGAGCGACCCGATTCACATCAAGCGTCCTGGGCTGCTCCCCAACCAGCCGCTCCAATTGGATGCCCCCTTCCTGGTCCGAGGATCCGTCGTGTTCTCCGGGGAGGGTCTGAGTCGGTCGCTCACCGGGCCCGGCATGCAGGAGCTGGCCGACCTTCTCTCTCAGGGCCTTCTCGGGGGTGGCACCCTGCAGGGGGTCCAGCTGGTCGATCGTCGTCTGATCCTCCAGGCGCTTCCCTCCCCGGGAGGTGAGCCTGAGGTGTGTGAAACCCATCTCGCCCTCACATCTGCAGGACTTCAGCTCTGCCCGCTGGACGGGGGAAATCCCTTCCAAGTGCCGCTCGATGAGGCCATCACCCTGGAGCGGGCCGAGGTTCATGCCGGCAGGCTGGAGCTGGCGGGGGTTGCCCTCGTGCAGCCTTAGAGCCGCTCCGAGAGGGGAAGCACCAGGGTGACCAGGGAATAAACCACAGCCGGCACGAAGAGATAGCTGTCGATCCGATCGAGGATCCCCCCGTGGCCTGGGATCGCATCCCCCGAATCCTTCAGGCCCGCATCCCGTTTCATCATCGACTCCGTAAGGTCCCCCACCACGGCGAACAGGGCCACCACCACCCCCAACAGGCCCCCCAGCAGCCATCCGAGCTTCCAGCCCAGCAGCAGGCCCCCCAACCCGCCCACCAGGGCGGCGCAGGCCACCCCCCCCAGGGCACCCTCGATGGTTTTGCCAGGGGAGATGGGCGACAGGGGGCGTTGCCCCCAGCGGCGGCCGATGCCGTAAGACCCGATATCCGTGGCCACGATCAGCAGGACAGCCAGAAGGGTGAGGGCAAGCCCCGAGGTCCAGGGCCAACCCAGGCCGGAAATGGTGCCCGTGAGACGGGGGGCGAGGGCTGGATCGGTGATGGCCCGCAGCTTGATCCAGTGGCTGGGCAGAAACCCGAGGTAGAACAGTCCAAAGATCGACGCTGCGATGTCAGCGATGGTGCCGGTGACAGGTTGGAGCAGCAGCCAGCCGCAGATCACCGCGCCGGAGGCCGGCAACACCGCTGCCGCCACATCGCCCACCCCCTCATTCCCCGGCCAGTTGGCCGCGCTGGCGGCCATGGTGGAGGCCAGCAGGAGCTGCACCGCCACCAGGGTGGTGCGCACCGCCGGCCGGATCCCCTTGAAGCGGGCCATGCGGAAGAACTCCAACAGGCCCAGGTGCACAATCGCCCCCACCGCCAGGGTGAACCACCATCCCCCCAGCAGGATGAAGGCCGCCCCCAACCCCCCCGCCATCCAGCCACTCGCCAGGCGGGCCAGAGAGGTGCGGGTTTGGGGTTGGGGGATCAATGCGGGTGGGAGGGGAAACAAAGGATCAGCTCATCGCTCGGCGGCAATGACGAACAGGGGTTCGGCGGCGGCCAGCCGGGCCTGGGTGCCCCGCCGTTGCATCCGATGCACCGTGGCCTGAATCACCTGGACGTCCCTGGCTTCCAGTCGATCCAGTCTGTCGGTGGCATCCACCAGCCCCTCCAGGCTCACCGTGCTGATCACCAACCGGCCGCTCGGTTGCAGGGCTTCCCAGACCGCCATGAGCGTGTCGCCCAGGGGTCGGCCCACCTCCAGCAGCACCCGATCGGGATGGGCAGGCAGGAGATGGAGGTCATCCGGAGCCTTACCGGAGTGGATCTGGAGATTGCTGATGCCGAAGCGCCGCCGGTTTCGCTCCAGCAGCTCGATGGCATCGGGGTCGCGCTCCAGGGTGTGCACCATGCCCGAGGGCATCAGCCTGGCAATTTCCAGGGCGAGGGCTCCCGTGCCACCGCCCACATCCCACACCAGGGAATCAGGGCTGAGCCGCAGATGGGCCAGCAGGATCACCCGCAGCTCCATGGGGGTGGGGCTGAAGCCTGGAGCATCCTGGAAGGCTCCATCCGGCAACCCAGGGGTGACGAAATCCCAGTGAAAGGAGCTTGGTTTGTTCACAGGCACAGATTCACGGGCACTGGATCACGGGTAACGCTCCCCTTCAGGCCCTGCTCTCTTCGGCCACCACTTTCACCGTATCAGTGATCTGGCCAGGCCACAGGGTGTGTTGCTCCTCCAGCCAGGCGATTCGCTCCTGATCCATCCGCTCGCCCGGCACCACCAGGGGGATGCCCGGGGGATAGGGCACCAGGGGTTCCGCAACCAGGCCTCCCACCGCCTCGCGCAGGGGCACCCAGGTGCCAGGGGATCGCCAGGCCTGGCCGATGGGCATCTCCAGGCGGGCCACAAGGGGAAGGGGGGGCGGAGGCACCGGGGGCAGAGGCTCCCCCCCCAGAGCCCTGCGCAGCTGGAGGAGCAAGGGGGGGAGCTTGCGCTCCAGGGATCGAGGGGGCGCCAGCCCAAGGCAGAAGAGCAGCAGGGCCGGTTCCGGGAGTTCGGCCATCACCCCCCGCTCCTGCAGCCAGGCATCGGCATGGAGCCCGTTCACCCCAAAGGCACCGGTGTGAACCAGCAGACGGAGGGGATCCTGGGTGGGCACCAGGGGCACACCCTGCTCCACGAGCTGCCGGGCCAGGCGTCGGGCCCGCCGTTCGGCCCGCTCCCGCAGGCCCTTCCCTGCGGCGGAGGCCATCTGGTCCAGGGCTGCGGCCGTTGAGGTGAGCAGCAGGGCGCTGGGGCTGGAGGTCTGCAGCCACAGCAAGCTGGTTTCGAGGGCTGGGGTGGCCACCCGGTTTCCCTGGCCCAGAAGGGCCGCCCCCTGGGCCAAGCCCCCCCCCACTTTCTGGGGGGAGAGCACCACCAGATCGGCCCCGGCCGCCAGGGCCTCCCCCCTGCCATGGGCCTGATCCACGAGAACGGGCACCCCTTGCCCATGGGCCAGGGCCACCAGCGCAGCAAGATTGGCGCGGAGGCCCTGATAGGTGGGATCGAGCATCACAAGCGCCGCCACCGGCCCCTGGGCCAGGGCCGTGGTAAGGATCGTGGCCAGCCTTGCTGGAGACAGGGGCTGCCAGAGTCCCGTGCTGGGTTCAAAGGGGGGGGCGTAGAACAAGGGATCCAGCCCCCCCAGCACACAGGCGTGGAGCAGGCTGCGGTGGAGGTTTCGGGGCAGAAGCACCCGGGAGCCAGGAGGGGCCATGGCCAGCAGGGCAGCCTGGAGCAGGCCGGAAGCTCCATTCACGCCGAACCAACACGTATCAGCCCCCAGCAGGGCCGCGCAGCGCCGCTGGGCCTCCGCCACCGCCCCCTCCTTCAGCAGCGGTCCGCCCCAGGAGGGCAGCTCCGGCAGATCCCAGGAGCCCGGGGCACGGCGCAACAGCCGCCGCAGACTGGCCGGCAGGGCCCGGCCCTGGCCATGGGCGGGCAGGTGGAGCGGCAGGTGGGGGGGCGCTTCTAGAGCAGGAAGAAGGGCAGCCATGGGCCTGATGCTTTTGGCCGAAGGGCCCATGGTTGCCCGGGGGAGGTTCCTAAAGTTTGCCGAGCCGATGGAAGATCCCTGACCCTTTCTCCTGCGCTTCCCCCAGGCTCGACAAAGATCCCTGCACCATCGCACCCTGATCCGGACCTTCGCTACGAGCCGGATCGCCACCTCCGTTGGCTCCTGTTGCGGCCATGGATTTTCCTCACCCGACTGGTGGTGGTGGTGTTCACCCTGGGCCGGATGGCCATCGAGGTGGTGGCGCAGGCCAACAGTACGGACAACAAGACCCAGCAACGGCTGGCGCGCCGGATTCTCACAAGCCTCACCGATCTGGGGCCCTGTTTCATCAAGCTGGGCCAGGCCCTCTCCACCCGACCGGACCTGGTGCGCCGCGACTGGCTCGAGGAGCTCACCCGACTGCAGGACGATCTGCCCCCGTTCCCCTGTGCGTTGGCGCGACAGACGATCACCTCAGAATTGGGGGCCGAGATTGGCGATCTCTTTGAGGAGTTCCCCAGCTACCCGATCGCCGCCGCCAGCCTGGGGCAGGTGTATCGGGCCCGGTTGAAGGATGGACGTTGGGTGGCGGTGAAGGTGCAACGGCCCAACCTGCCTTTCATCTTGAAACGTGATCTGGCGATCATTCGCGCCCTTGGCGTATTGAGCGCTCCCTTCCTGCCCCTCAACCTGGGGTTTGGCCTGGGCACGATCATTGATGAATTCGGCCGCAGTTTGTTCGATGAGATTGACTATCGCAAAGAGGCCGATAACGCCGAGCATTTTGCCCGCCTGTTTGCCTCCCATCCCGAGGTCACGATCCCAGATGTGGAGCGAAGGCTCTCCAGCCGGCGCGTGCTCACCACCAGCTGGATCAATGGGGTGAAGATGTTGAATCGAAAGGAGGTGGAAGCCCACCACCTGGATCCGGCAGCGCTCATCCGGACGGGCGTGATTTCAGGTTTGCGGCAATTGCTGGAATTTGGTTACTTTCACGCTGATCCCCACCCCGGCAACCTGTTCGCCCTGCCAGGGGTCACCGATGGGATGGGCCACATGGCCTATGTGGATTTCGGCATGATGGATGCCCTGAGCCAACAGGACAGGCTCACCCTTACTGGAGCGGTTGTTCACCTCATCAATCGTGATTTCAAGGGCCTGGCCAAGGATTTTCAGGCCCTTGGCTTCCTCCATCCCCAGACTGAACTTGATCCCATCGTTCCGGCACTGGAGCATGTGCTCGGCGATGCCATTGGGAAGAATGTGGGCAGCTTCAACTTCAAGTCCATCACAGATCGATTCTCGGAGTTGATGTACGACTATCCCTTCCGGGTGCCGGCGCGCTTTGCCCTCATCATTCGTGCGGTGGTGAGCCAGGAGGGTTTGGCCCTGCGTCTGGATCCAGATTTCCGGATCCTTCAGGTGGCCTATCCCTATGTGGCCCGGCGCCTGCTGGCAGGGGACACGGCGGAGATGCGGGAAAAGTTGATGGAGGTGATCTTTGATACAAACGGCCGCCTGCGCCTGGAGCGGTTATCAAATTTGCTGAGCGTGGTGGAAACGGATCTTCCGGGCGGGCAGGATCTCATTCCCGTGGCCCGCGACGGCCTTCGCCTGTTGTTGGGCCCAGAGGGCAGCAGCATCCGCCAGCGCTTCCTGCTCAGTCTCGTGGCCGAGAATCAACTGCACGCCGATGATTTGCGGGCTCTGCTCTCCCTGATCCGCCAACACTTCTCCCTGGGCAAGATCGCCACGGGATTGCTCAGCCGCCTCAATCCCCTGGCTGCCTGACGTGGTGCTGTCCTGAGCCGACAATCTCTCCGAGGGCTTCAGTCCAAAGACTTCTCAAGCAGGAACGCGGCCAGGTTGGACAATGACCTACCTTCTTCATCGCTCCTTTTCTTGAGGTGATTATAAATATTATGCGGCAAGGTGATCGTTACCCTGACAGGCTTTCTGAAGATGCTCGGGAAACCTGATTGTTTGTCCATCCTTCAGATGTGATGGGTATCTGACTCAATTAAATCAGCCTTCCCCCCCCTTTCCAACGCTTTTTCCCGTTGAATTGCGCCCGGCTTGCCCCTTTGCATTTCTCTGTCTTCATTGCCCTTTCCTTTCTTTCGCCAGGCTCCTGCTCGGTGAGTGGCCCCGGGGCCCTAGGGTTCGCCATGATCTGCGCTCTTGTGTGGTTGTGTTGTCCTGGCCCTTCCTTGTCAGTGCCCCCCTGGATCTCCAAGAAGCGGTGGATGCTGCTGCAGGGGGCAACTACGGGGATCTGGATGCGGCGGAAATCCTGCTTGAGTTTGCCCCCATCTCCCAGCCTCCCTATCTTCTGGCTGGAGCCGGGCTGGCCATCGGGATCCTCTGCGGCCTGACCTTCAGCCGACTGGTGAGCGAGCGGCTGGACGCCTGGAAGCAGGACCGGCTCCCACTGCTCCCCCTGGGTCGGCTGCAGACCATCCTTCCCTGGATGGGACTGTTGCTGGGCGTCACGCTGTTCATCGGAGGAAGCCTGCAGGTGTTCGGCTTCGCACCGGGGGCTGCCCTGTTGCTGTCCTTCCTTTTGTCGTTAGCCACTGGGGGGGCGTTATGGGTTCAGCTGGAACGCCTCATGCAACAGGTGCAGGATGGGAACTTCAAGGCCGTGGATTTTGACAACTTTGATGAATTTTTCTGATGAAGATCGCCTGGATGGGCGCTTCAACGATTCATCGGCTGCATGGGAGTGGATGACGGCGGTGGGGTTGGAATGGGGAAGAGAGTGGGGAGACGCATCGGCACCGTTCCGCCAGCAGGATCGGCTGTTGCTCGGGTGACCATATTCACCAGCTCTGTTTCCACCAGATAGTGGTTGCCAAGATAATTCAGTTGAATCCGCCTGGGGATTTCCATCTGCTCGAGATTGCCATCTCCCTGTACCGGCGCATTGGTGTTGACATCAAAGGGAGTCTGCTGGGCAATGCGCCAGCGGGTATCGAGGAGCAATGCGCCATTGTCGATGGCGAGCCGGCCTGGAGGAATATTGTAGAGGAATTCCTTGAAAGGTGTGATCTGGATATTGCGCACATTCTGAACTTTCACGTTGACGTCAGTTCGATCAGGAAGTTGACGAAAATAGATGAAGCTGATATCAGAAGCACCTATCGTCACCTCCTGCCCGTTCTTATCAATAAACAGAAACTCCTTGGTTTTTGGGTTATAGGATTTGATCGACACCAATCCCGTGTAATTCGTGCCATAGGGATTCTGCACCCTCAGGGAATACCAGCCGATCTGTAGGGCCCGGTTAAGGTCGATGCCGTTCGGCACCGCTTTGGCCGGCTCGCTCACCAGGGCCGGAGTCAACACAAATGCAGCCAAAGCGGAAAGAAAGCCTGCTTTTAAAGAAGAGTATCTGGCTTGATTTATCCTGCTTTTGGCCATAAAAATCTTGGCTTCCTGAAATCGCACGTTATTCCCAGTCAAGCTGCTGCGGGTCGGGCCGTCAAGTTGCCAGGGCGGTGGGTTCATGCCAGCAGCTTGATCCGGTAGAGCACATCCCGCAAGGCATCTGCAGCGGAAACGGCCATGAACCGCTGCGGCGTCGGACTCTGGCAGCAGCTGACCAGGGGGGAGAGAATCGTGCTCGGCCGTGGATGGCAGAACTGCACCACGCTGAACCGTTCCGTCTGGGGTTCGGCAGGGGAGATCACCCGGTGCCAGCCACTGGGGAAGCGGCCATTGCTGAGGCGTTCCAGCATCAATCCCGTGTTGATGATCACCTGGTTGGCGGGTGGGGTGAGGGGATGCCACTCGCCCTCGATGGCCACCTCGAGCCCGGGGGCCGTGGCCCGCGGCAGCATGGTGATGAGGTTGATGTCTGCATGGGGGGCAGCCCAGCAGGCGCTGCCCGTTGGGGCCTCGGCCATGGGGGGGTAGCGGAGGGCCCGGCTGAGGGTTGGACCGTCGCACACCATTTCCTCAAACAGGCCCTCATCTGCCCCCAGGGCCAGGGCCACAACCCGAAGAAACCGCCGCTGCAGATCGGCCATCGCCGCATGAAAGCCGTACAGCACGGCGCTGATTCCAGGCACGGCCTCCTCGGGCAAGACCCCTTCCGGGTAGAAGAGAGGGTATTGGAGCCTCAGGGGGTGATCCCTGGGCAGAGGGGAAGCCCAGTTGAGCATCTCCTTCCAGTCGGCCGTGTCCTCCCCGGCGGCCGTTTCCACCAACAGCTCGGTATAACCCGTCTGTCCATGGGCCTCAGGCCTGTGATATTGCCGTTTAACCTCCACCGATAAGTGAAAGAATTCGGCCAGGAGACCATAGGCCTCATCGAGAAGATCCGTGGGCAGATCATGGGTGCTGGTGACGAATCCGGTGCTCAGGCTGCGCCGCACCCCGTCCACCACCCCCTCGCGGGCGACGGCGCTGCCACGCTCGAAGGCGAGAAGATCCACATCCAGAATTCTGAGGGTCATCGCCAAGGGCCGGTGGCCAGCCGAGAATGGCATTGCGCACCCCATTTCCCCACCCAACCCTGGATGCTCTGGCAGCTGTTGCCCCTTGTCCTCCTTTCCCTGACGGCTTGTGCTGATCTGCGCCGCCTCCTTCCTCCCCCCCAGGAGGCTCGAAGCCCAGGACACGGAGCGATCAGCCCCAAGGATCGTTCCGCCCCCGATACGTCGAAGAAGGAACCGTTCAACCGAGATCGCTGTCTGCGAGAGCGCCAGGTCCTGGAATCACAGATTGCCGAGCTCAGACGTTCAGAAGCTCTGTTGGCGAGGGTGAAGGAGGAAAGATACGGGCCGCGCTCGTCGCCACCCCGCTGGAACGAAGACCAGGAATCCCGCTTTCGCCCTGAGGACCGGGATGCGGATTGGCAGAACTATCTCAAGGCCCGGGAGGAATGGCATCGCCAGGAGGGCGGCCGGCAGTCCCGCTGGCAGGCCGACCACGCCAGGAGATTGGACGAGGCCCAGGTTCGACTCGATCGGACAGCCCGTTCGTTGCGGGAGCAACATCCGGATCTGTTCACGACACCCGGGAGCATTGAGTTCAATCCTGCTGTCGTCAGGCGTCTGCGGGATTGCAAGGGCTGATGGGGTCAGCCGGGACTGTTCAGGCCTGGGGAGGGCGGTTGAGGCCGAGGAGTTCGGCGCCGTACTGCTCGCTCATTTCCGCCTGAAGTTGCCAGGCGGAGAGCAGGGTTTTGGCCACCCGGCGCAGCTCATCGATGTCCGTGCAGGCATCGATGGCCCTGGAATGGAGTTCCGTCGAGAACTTCCGGGAAAGGGAGCGAGACATCGGTTCAAGTAATATGAACAGATGTTAAGGAGATTGGGGCTGGGCGGTTTGCGGTTCTCCGTACGCCACCCTGGCCAGCCGACGATCGAGCAGCAGGAGCCCCACCACCGTGGTGAAGGTGACCATCAGCACCACGGCGGAAAATTCCACAGGGTCGATCACCCCCGCCTGGCGGGCTGTCGTCGCAAAAACGAGGCCGGGTAATCCCCGGGGGATGAGTCCGAACACCACCACGGCCCGGTCCACCCCGGAGGCCACATCCTGCTGCCGGATTCCCAGGGCGCAGGCCGCCTTGCTCAGCAGGGCCAGAGCGATGAGGCCAGCGGCGAGGCTCCAGGCACGGGGCTCGAGCAGGGCCGGCAGGGGCAGCCGCATGCCCACGCTGATGAAATACAGGGGCAGAAACACGTCCGTCAGGATCTGAAAGGTGCCTTGCACCACCGGATCTTGGTCTGGGCTGTTTCCTTCCGTGCCCCTGAGCCGCGAGAGGAGCACCCCTCCCCAGAGGGCCCCCAGCAGGGAGCTCAGGCCGCTCACCTCCCCCACCCAGGCGCAGGTGATCAACAGGATCAGCAGGGCCAGGGGATTCTGGGGACGTTCGGAGCGATGGCCCATCCACAGCCCCGAGGCCCACCAGCTCAGGGCCGCTGCTGCCAGGCCGAGGGGGAGGCCGAGCCAGGGCAGACCTCCCTGCTCGGAGGCGCGGCCTCCCGTGAGGGTGGCGAGGGTGAGCAGGGCGATAGCCGGCAGGTCGTCGAGCACGGACACGCCCACCAGGAGCCGGCCGGACGGGGTGCCCAAGGCCCCGCGCTGGGCCAGCAGCCGGAGGGTGACGCCGGTGCCCGTGGCGCTCAGGGCCGCCAGCATGAGAAGGGTGGCGCCCGATGAGAGGTCATAGATGGCCTTCAAGGGGGCATAGGCCAGAAGAGGAACCAGGGCACTGAGGCCCACGGTTCGGAGGATCGCTCCCCTACGGGATGCCAGCAGATCCCCCCGCACTTCCATTCCCACCTGAAAAAAGAGGGTGAGCACCCCCAGTTCCGTGAGGCCACTGAGGGGGGCGATGGCGGAATAGGGCAGGAGGGTGTTCCCCAGCGCCACACCTACCAGGAGCTCCAGCACGATGGCCGGGATAGCCCATCGCGCCAGACGACCTGCGGTGATCCTGGCGATCAGCACCCCGGCCAGCAGCAGCAGCAGGGTGCTCAGGAGAGAGGGGGATCCCATGGCTCCAGGTCAGCCTGTGATTCCGCCGCCTTCACCATGAGCCCGTAGTCCATCCGGGAGGACACGCCGGTTCCCCGATAGGACCCGCTCACCGGTGCGGCCAGATGGTGGTCGGGTGCGGCCGCGAGCACCACATGGCCATCCCCCACGGCCAGCCCCAGGCTGGGGTCGTAGCCGCGCCAACCGGCCCCAGGCAGGTACACCTCTGCCCAGGCATGGAGCTCATGCTCCGTCACCTCGGGAGGGTGGTGCATGGAATAGCCACTCACGAAACGGGCGGCCAGGCCAAGGCTGCGGCAGGCCTCCACGAACAGCATGGCCGTGTCACGGCAGGCTCCCCGGCGTTGCTTCAGGGTGTCTGAAGGGGAGAAGGGGGCACCGTCGGGCCGGCCCTCATGGTGAAAGGTGTGGTGGATGTGATCGGCGAGTCCCATCAGAAACGCTGCCGTGTCGCGCTCCACCGCCTCCGCCCGTTGCCGGGCCCAGGCATCGACCGCTGGGTGCAGGCCGCTGGAGACCAGGCAGGGTGAGAGCGACTGGGCCTCCGCTGCCGAGTAGGTGGCGGGGAGGGTCTGCACGCCGGGATCCGTGAGGATCCAGTCGAAGGGGTTGGTGCGCAGCGTCTCCACCCGGGTTGCCATGCTGATCGTCAGCACCGGGTGGGTGTGCGCGAACCAGCTGATCACCGCATCGGTTCCGTCCGGCTCGCGCACATGGCTCATCCCAGCCGGCTCGGGAAACAGGGTGAGTTGATGCTGGAGAAGCCGTTGGCTGGCGTCCTGCCGGGGCGTGAGCCGGAGGGTGATGGGCTCCAGGAACACCGGCTCGGAATAGGTGTAAGTGAGGCGGTGAACGATGTGAAACAACATGAGCTGCTGAGAAAGCTGGAGCCCCAGCCTCCTCAGCAGCTTGCCATCACCAGGGCACCGGCCCGCGTCCATTGCCCACATTGCAACCCATCTGGGAGCCCAGCAGGGCCCCGAGGGGCACGGCCCAGCTCCGCCCATCCCTGCGGGATGTGGCGTAGCCCACCCCACCGCCGATCAAACCACCGACGAGGCGCCCCACGTTGCAGCGCTGGGCCATCTGGGCCTCGCTCAGGGCCCAGGCCGCGGGATCGTTGTCGTAGACCGTGTTATCGCCATAGCGGCTGGAACGGTCGTAGGGGGCGTAGCGGTCGTAGGGAGCCTGGGGCCGTGGGGCGGGGAAGGGGGCTCGAGTGCCGACTGGCGGGGGGGCATAGGTTGGCAGGCCCCAGGTCTGGGCCTGGCTCGGTGCGGTCGTCAGCGCTGTGCTCAGGGCCAGGAGTCCGCTGGTGCAGAGCGCGCCCAGGCGGAGGGTTGGGAGGAGAGGAAGAAAGGTCATCACCGTGGATAGCGGGATGAAACAAGTTCAGCGCCAAGACATGACTGAGGGATGACCGGCTGCCTGCAGGTTTGTGACCGGATATGACCCCGGGCCGGTCCGCATTCCCTCACGCCGCCTCAGGTGCAGCGGACGGCTCCCCATTCCGTTGTCAGCCTGACCAAGGTTGCCTTCGCGATTCCATGAGTTGGAGCGAGTTGGAGCGACTCGTGGACGACGCCGAGTCGGATGGAGCCATCCGCCGCAGCCTGCGCCGCTGCCGAAGCCGCAGGGAATTCCTTCTGGCTGCAAGGCGCCTGGGCTATCGGATCCACGCCTGCGACCTCCAGACGGCCTGGTCGCTCGACCTGATGGAGAGCGGCCTCAGCGATCAGGCAGGGAGTCGGTAGGGGCTCCACCCAGGAGGCGATTGAGGTTCACGCCAGCGTCGTAGGCAGCCGCATGAAGCTGTTGCTTCTGCCCCTCACTGAGGCCATCCCAGAACGCATGGAACAGGTCGAGGGAGGCCTTGCCCAAGCCAACAGCTCCCATCAAGGTCAGGGGCAGCGCCAGCCAGGGGCACACCAGGAGCACCAGACTCAGGATCAGGCCCACGGCCGTGCCCTCCTTCATGGCTTCCCAGACGGTGGTGAGGATGAGTTGCACCTGGGCAGGGCGGCTCAGCGCTCCGCGCCGCACCAGCCCTTCGCTCCGCAGACCGGTGAGCAGGGCCTGGTAGGCCGCATACACCAGCACCCCGGCCAGGGTGGCTTCGGTGACGAGCTGGCGGGTGGGCAGACCAACCTGGGGGGTGGTGACCTGCAGTCCGGCCCAACCAGCGAGGGGGGCAGCTTCCAATCCAGCCCTGGGGATCTGGAAGGGATCACGTTCACGGGTCATGGCAGGTTGGGGGCCTGAAGCACAAACGCACCCCCATTCTTGCCCAGGTGCTGGGGCATAGAAGGCGGTGAAGACCGACCCTGTTACCGCACCACCATGACAGGCACGGGGGCGTGAAGCAGGACCCGCTGGGTTTCGCTGCCGATGAGCAGACCGGAGAGGCCCTTGCGGCCATGGGAGGCCATCACGATCAGGTCGCAGCCGTGGCGTTTCGCCGCTTCCACAATCGCCCGATAGGGGAGATCCTGCTTCACAACCTCCGTGCGGATGGTCACCGCCGCGGCCTGACCAGCGGCTTGCGCCTCCTGCAAGATCCGGGCGCTCTCCCTTTCAGCTGTCTGGCTGAGGCTTTCCACGGTGGCAGGATCCAGCATGTCGCCCATGCCCACCAAGGGCACCGGAAGGGGAGGCTGCACGTGCACCAGGGTCAGTTGGGCGCCGAGGGCCTTCGCCAGGGCCAGGGCCTGATCCAGTGCACGGCGGGAGAGGGCGGTGCCGTCGCTGGGCACCAGCAGATGGTGGTAAGGCATGGCAGGGGGAGGGCTTCTCCCTGTCTACAGAAGCCCCTCCCTGTTGAAACGCGACGCTGCGGTTGTTTCGCGAACGGAGCGGCGACGGCTGATCAGCACATTCACCAACTCCTGCCTCAACAGGACCAGCTCCTGCCAGCAGCTTTGAAAGGAGGCCCGATGCTGAAGGCTGGGATCGACGGATCCAAGATCCTCCAGCAACAATTCAATGGCGTCGATTTGCTGCTGCCAGCAGGCTGCCGCAGCAGATGGGGGGAGTGATGGTGCCATTGGGGGGATCACGGCAGATCTTTGACCATAAGGAGCACCATTCCCTCCCAACCCAGGCAGACATGCTTCCATGAAATGCGCAATCTTGGTTTACATCATTTGGTGGCAATCGCTACCAGATTGACCATGTCCAGCCCGGCCGCTCAGATTCATCACCAATGGTTGCTGCAGCGCCGTCCCCCTCGCCAGCACCTCCATGCCTGGCTAGAGAGGAGAAGCGCCAGGCCTCTCCCCCTGGAGCGTCTCCGGTTTCGCCTATGTCATCCAGGCCTCCCCATCGGCAGCCCGCGAGGCAGATCCGCCATCTTTGTTCGCCTGCGTTCGGCCTTCTGGCAGCCTTGTGTCTGCTGCCAGCCTCCGCCCTGGCGGTGTGGCGCCTCGGGCCTTCGTCCACCGGATGGCTGGAGCCCTCGGCCGCCGAAGCCCCTGCCGCCTCCCTTCTGGAGTCCGCCAGGGCAGCGGAAGAGCAGGCGGGTGCGGCTTACGGCGCGGGGCGGTACGAGGACGCCTGGCAGGCCCAGCAACGCTCCGTGGCCATTCATCGCCAACTCGTGGGGCAAGACCCCAGCCAGCGCCCCAAGCTCGCAGCGTCCCTGCACAACCTGGGGGTGGTGTTGATCCGGCTGGGGAGGAAGGAAGAGGCGGTAGCACCGACGGAGGAGGCCCTCATGCTCTACCGGGCCATGGCCTTTGCCAACGGCAGGCAGGGCTCCGCCGCCATGGAGCGTCCTCTCCGTAACCTGGTGTTGCTCCACTTTGAGGGCAATCGTCCTCAGGTAGCCCTACCCCTGGCCGACGAGCTGGTGCGCCTCCATCAGACCCTGTCACCTCAGGATCCGGCCCTGCAGGCCGAACAGGTGGATGTTCTGAATCTCCGTGCCAGCTTGCTGGTGGCAATCAACCGCCCGCAGGAGGCCCTGCGTGATCTGGATCTGGCCGTGGCCCAGGGCCGGCGCCTGGTCGAGCTGGATCCCCGGAACCCCGGCTTGCAGAACGGCTTGGCGGCTTCCCTGGTGAATGTGAGCCAGGTGGCCGACCTGCTGGGCAACTGGGCCCAGGCCCTCGGTCCGGCCCAGGAAGCCGAAGCGCTCCTGCGGCAGATGGCCCGAAGCCAACCCCGGCTGATCGGCGACTGGGCGAAGGCCCTCAGCCGACTGGGACTGGCCTACGCCCGGATGGGCAGGGCCGACGAGGCCCAGGCCCCCCTGGAGCAATCCATCGACCTGCTCCGGTTGCTGGCCCGCTCCGGACCGGCGGAAACTCTGATGGTGGAGGTGGGGGGCTATCGGGATGATCTAGCCCAGGCTTTGGAAACCCTGTCCGTGGTTCAGCAGCAGCGCAACCGCCCCCGGGAGGCCAGGGCCGCGGCCCTGGAAGCCATGGAGCTGTACCGCACCCTCGCCACGGTGGATCCTCGCTATGGCAAGGATGTGGAGAGAACCCGCGCCTGGTTGAGCTCCCTGCCCCAGGGCACCCTGATGAAGCCTTGACCCCCACCATGCAGCATTCCCTTGTTTTTGTTCTGTCCCGGGAGGACGTGCTTCCCAGAGAATCCTGTCAATGGAGCGATCTTGTGGAGGCCCAGCGTCTGGGGATGCGCAGCGGCACCCAGCTCCGCCTTTTCCGGGTTCCTGATGGGGTGGCCGAAAGCCTTCCTGCCCTGCTCGAGGCCGGTGCAGTGAAGTCCAGCGGGGAGCAACCCCTTCCAGGGGATCGCCCGGCTTCCCTGATCTGTGATGCACTGGTGCCGCTGATCGAACCCAGGAGCCTCTGGCTTGGGGTCTATCAGGTGAGCGGGATGGCAGAGGATCACGCTTCCGGTCCAGGCCTGCAGATGGCGATCGATTCGATTCAGTGCCTCGATTGCTACGCACTGCAGGATGCCGCCAACGAAACCTGCTGGTTTTATCCAACAGATAATGGGCGCTATTTCTCCTGGGAAAATCGCCGGAGAATCGAAACCCTCCCCGGTTATCTGCCCGACCGCCCTCCCCAGGCCACGCCCTACCCCTACGAACACGGGGATGTGCATGTGCTGTGGTCGCTGATGGCCGATGACCTCGCCCTGACCTGCGTGGGCCTCACCTATCGACGGCAGCGGATTGAATGGCCGTTGCGGATGGGCGTGGAGGAAAATCTGTCCACTTGGACAGAGTTCCAGGTGGATTCCATGGCCGAGTCGAGCTACAGGGAACTCAACAGCACCACGGTGTTCAAGGATCTAGAGCTTTAATTCAACGCTCCTCAGACTCAGCATCACCCCATTGGTAGGGGCTGGAGCTTCACTCCTCGTCTTCGCTGGCGCCAGCAGGCACAAGCCGGATCTGCTTGCGACCCAGTTTGATCTCAAACTCATCTCCTGGTTTGAGGTCCAGCAGACCGGTGTAGGCCTTACCGATCAGCAGATTGCCGTTGCCCTGGACGGTAGCCACATAACTCAGCTTGCGGCCCGCCTTGCCTTTTCCACCGGGAGGATCGCCAAGGTTGACCCCTTTGGCCTCCAGAAGAGCCTCATAGAACGCCGTGAAGTTCAGGCGCTCCGTGCCGTCTTTTTTCGAGCTGAGGTAGCCACAGCTACGAACGAGTTCGGATTTGGAGGCGTCGCCAAGTTCCTTGACCTTGTTCAGTAAATCCAGACCAGTGAGAGGCATTGATGAATGGGTCAACTTTGCACTCAAGATAACCTATCCCCTGCTGATCTGGCACAAGGAAGCAATCCTGAGGTTCTACACGCACCCCCATAAACTCACCTAACCCCAAGGGCTTCAGCCGCTGGCTGACAGGGTGACGACGGGGGGGGGCGGTGGTCAAAGGTCGACAGATCGCTGGGTCTGTTGGAGCAATCCCAGTCAATGTGAACGCCGCTCAAAGAGAAAACGGCCTGTTCTCTCCCAGCAGGGCAATCACTTCCCCATCAGACAGTTGATTGAAATCTTCATACCACTGCCCGACGGCGCGAAGATCCTCCACCAGGGCCAGGGCCTCCAGACGGCTCACCAGAGGGGCCAGGTCTTCGGCCACCTCCCGATCCACAACGGGCACCGCCAGGGTGAGCGATGCCGGCTGAAGCTGCTGGAGAGAGCGGAGGGCAGCCCGAACCGTCATGCCCGTCGCGATGCCGTCATCGATCACCACCAGATGGCGCCCCTGGAGGTGCTGGGGCTCGGGATCCCCGAAGAGCGCCTGCCGCCGCGCCAGTTCCCGCTCCTCCCTCTGCAACCAACCCTCTTCCCTGGCCCGCTGTTCACCATTGCGCCACACCACAACCCCACCAGCGGCAACGGCTCCGATGGCCAGTTCAGGCCAGGAGGGATCGGCCACCTTCCGAACGGACCAGGTGGCCAACGGCAAGCCCAGTCGGCGAGCCACTTCCGCCCCCACGGGCACCCCTCCCCTGGGCAGGGCCAAAAGAACCGTCTGCCCCTTGGGCCACTCCCGGGCCCGGAGGCGATCGGCCAGCGCCGCACCGGCCTCCTGGCGTGATCGCCACAGGGGCGGATGGAGAGCCATGGGGGCTGGCATCAGATGGTCACGAAACCAGTCTTTCGCCAGCGCCGTCACCGCCTCCAGGGCGCCGGGCTCTGCGAAGAGATGGGTGGCCCCTGAAATGATGGCCAGCCGATGGGGAACGCTCAGCCCCTTGATGGCCTGCCTGTTGAGGGCCATCACCTCCCGGTCCAGCTCCCCGACGATCAGCAGGGTGGGGCACCGCACCCTGGGGAGAACCTGAAGCGCCAGGTCGGGCCTGCCCCCGCTGCTCACCAGGGCCCGGATGGTATCGGGCCGCTCGGACGCGGTCATCAAGGCCGCTGCAGCCCCCGTGCTGGCCCCGAACAATCCCACGGGCATGGAGGCCATCCCGCTCTCTTCCGTGCGCAGCCCATCCACAGCGCCCGTGAGCCGCTGGCCCAGGAGGGGGATGTTGAAGCGCCACTGGGTGGTGAGGCGATCCTCGGCCTCTTCCTCCGGGGTCAGAAGATCGAGGAGAACGGTGGCCAGCCCAGCGGCATGGAGTCCTTCGGCCACCTGTCGGTTACGGGGACTGAAGCGACTGCTGCCGCTGCCGTGGGCAAACACCACCACCCCACGGGCCGATGGGGGCCCCTGCAGGGTGGCCATCAGGCTGACCCCGGAGGCGCTCAGCCGGATCTCCTTATCCACCATGGCGTTCCCCCTCTCCTTGCTGGCCCGGTTCATGGGTCTTAGCCGGCTCAGGCGGGATCGGACGGGGACTCAGTCCTCAGGAGCGCTCAGAGGCACCAACACCAGAAAGAGAAGCCACCACCCCAGAATGGCCAGGGGCACAGGAGCCACAAGCCACCAGGGGAGGGGCAGGAGCCGCTGGGCCAGGAGGGCAACACCGATTCCCAGGGATCCTGTGAGCAGGATCGACCAGGGCTGACACCACCAGGGCTTGTGTTGCCAGAACAGCCGGTAGCGGGCCAGGGCACCGGAAGACGGGGTTTGCACGTTTCCTCTGAAGGGCCGGTTTACTGGGTGCTGAGGGCTGCCGGCAGATTGGTGGATCCAGGAACGTAGGCCTTGTTGACATCGGAGACCTTCCTGAGCGCTTTCATCAAGCTGCTTTCGGCAGCCCGGTATTGGCCATCGCGGCGGGTGCCCAGATCTTCCAGTTTGAGGGTTTTGAGCTCCTTCTCGGTGAGTTTGACGCTCACATCCGGATCGATGCCGTGTTTATGGATATCCCGATTGCTGGGGGTGAGGTATTTGGCGATGGTCACAGTCATGCCCGATCCATCGGAGAGCCCCCGCACGGATTGCACCAGGCCTTTCCCGAAGGTTTTCTGACCCACCAGAACGGCGCGCTTGTTGTCCTGCAGGGCCCCGGAGAGGATCTCGCTGGCGCTGGCCGAACCCTCATTTACCAGCACCACGATGGGCTTGGTGGTGAGAGCGCGACCGGTGGCCTTCTTGACATCCTGAATGCCGTCCCGGGTCTTGGTGGAAACAATGACGCCCTCATT
This sequence comes from Cyanobacteriota bacterium, assembly GCA_035286045.1. Lineage (GTDB taxonomy): Bacteria > Cyanobacteriota > Cyanobacteriia > PCC-6307 > Cyanobiaceae > Cyanobium. The sequence goes on from JAYKIG010000036.1 coordinate 31,702, forward strand.
GAGAAGTTGGCGGGCAATCTCGATGCTGGCCACGAGCAGCCCGCCTGGATTGCTGCGCAGATCCAGCACATAGCCCTCCACGCCCTTCGCTTCAAGGTCTTTCAAGGCCGCCTGCATGTCCTTGGAGGCATTGGCATTGAACTGCTTGAGCTGGATGTAGCCCACCTTCACCCCCTCGGGCGTGGTGTTCAGCTGGTGCTCCACCGCATGAAGCTCGATGAGCTCCCGCATCAGGGGAACATCGATCAAGGCTCCCTTGCGGCGAAGGGTGAGCTTCACGGTGGTGCCCGCCTTGCCCCGGATCAGCTTCACAGCTTCCTCCGTGCTCATTCCCTTGGTGGTCTTGCCATCGATCGTCACGATCACGTCCTTCGGCTGCACGCCCGCCCGGGAGGCGGGAGAGCCATCGATGGGCGACACCACCACCAGCTCCTTGGTTTCCTTGTCCAGGCTCAGCTGAATCCCCACCCCGGAGAGTTCACCGGAGGTGTCGATCTGCATCTCCTTGAATTCCCGCGGATCGAGGAAGCGGGTGTAGGGATCGTCCAGGGTGCCCAGCATGCCCCGGATGGCCTCATAGGCCTCCTTGGAGCTGCCATAGCTCTTGGAGAGCAGGTCTCTGCGAAGGGTGCGCCAGCGATCCGGGGTGTACTTCCCCGTCGTATCCAGATAGTCGCGGAACACAATCTGCCAGGCCTGATCCATCACCTCCTTCGGGCTGTCGGTGATGGCAAGGCTTGGATTGGGCGCCATCGCCATCTCCCGCGCCAGAACGGCAGTGGTGGCACAGGCACCGAGACCAACGAGCACCACAAAGGTGGTGCGACTGCTCAGCATTCCGGCTTGGCCCCTAAGGAAACAGATCGTGGGATCAACGTAGCGCCGAAATGTCCCTCTCGAACAGATTTCAGGGGTCAACCCAGCGGCCGTCCTCCTGGATGAGGGCGATCAGGGCCTCCACCCCTTCGTTTTCGGGAACCCTTCGGATTTCCTCCCTCCCCCGATAGAGGGAGATCGTGCCGGGGGTCTTGCCCACATAGCCGTAATCGGCATCGGCCATTTCGCCCGGACCGTTCACGATGCAGCCCATCACGGCGATGTCCAGCCCCGTGAGGTGGGCCGTGGCGCTGCGCACCTTGTGCAGCACCTCCTCCAGGTTGAAGAGGGTGCGGCCGCAGCTGGGGCAGGCCACATATTCCACCATGGTTTTCCTCAGGCCCAGGGCCTGGAGGATCGAATAGCAAACGGGGATTTCCTTCTCCGGCGCCTCGGTGAGCGACACCCGGATGGTGTCGCCGATCCCCTCGGCCAGCAGGGGAGCGATGCCGGCGGTGCTCTTGATGCGGCCGTAGTCGCCATCGCCGGCTTCCGTCACCCCCAGGTGGAGGGGGTAGGGAAACCCTTCGGCATCCATGCGGGCGGCCATCATCCGGTAGGCGGCCATCATCACGGGCGCCCGCGAGGCCTTCATCGACACCACGATGTTGTGGAAATCCAGCCGGTCGCAGATCCGGATGAATTCCAGGGCGCTTTCCACCATGCCCAGGGGTGTGTCGCCGTAGGTGAACAGCATGCGCTCGGCAAGCGAGCCGTGGTTCACGCCGATGCGCAGGGCCTTGTCCTGCTCCTTGAGCAGGCTCACCAGGGGTTCAAAGGTGGCCTGGATGCGATCCCCGATGGCGGCGATCTCCTCCGGGGTGAATTCAGTGCGGTTGGGATCGGGCTTGTCGAACACGAACAGCCCTGGGTTGATGCGCACCTTGTCCACATGCTGGGCCACCTCCAGGGCAATCTTCATGCCGTTGTGGTGCACATCGGCCACCAGGGGCACGGGCCTGTAGGTGGCCTCCAGCCGCTGGCGGATCTCCTTTACGGCCTTGGCATGAGCGAGGGAGGGCACGGTGAGCCGCACGATCTCGCAGCCGGCCTCATGGAGGCGGCGGATGCCCGCGGTGGCTCCGACCACATCCAGGGTGTCTTCGTTGATCATCGACTGCACCACCACCGGGTGCTGGCTGCCGATCCAGACATCGCCGACACGCACGCTGCGGGTGGGGCGGCGGTGGATGACGGTGTCGAAGCGGGGGTCGAGCGCCGCACGGGCCTCGGACCCTGCGCTGGCGGGCGGGGCGGCGGGACTGGTCGTGGCGGCGTTCATCGCGGGGGGGCGGGAGCGTGGGCAAAGCCTGTCACAGCGGCCTCAGAACTGGCGAGGGCAGGCCTGGCGACTGCCACGGGACGCCGACTCACGGCAGCGGAGCATCGCCTGGCCCGGAGGCCCATGCCGTGGCAGGGCCGCCAAGGCGTCGGGGGGCTGGCAGCGCCGAGTCCCGTCGACGACCGCGAAGGGCAAAGCGACAGGATCGGGGCTCAAGTGAAGCAAGAGCTAAGAGGAAAATAAACAACAATGGAACATCCCTTTGACGCGATCGTTGATCCAGATGGAAGAATTCGCCTGGATTCGTGCATGCATCTAGAAAAAAGTCTCAGCGTTGTTCTGCCGGTACCACGTCCGGGAATTGATTCCGCCAAAAGCCAACTTCGATGAAGCGAGTCCTCGCTCGCTGAGGAATGGCTCCTGACTGAGAAGGATAAACCATGGGCACAAGTTCAGGAGGGGATATAATGATTTTCCGGGAGCGGCAGGCAGAGGCGAATGCCACCATGTCAAGATCACCAGGAATCAATATGAAGTCTTGCATGTGTTGTCCCTCAAAAAGGGCGACTTTTTCCTTGCTGACATTAGGGACAAAAGTTTCCACTTCAGAACGTGGCTAAACTAGAGAGAACTTTATTGAAATGCTTTCGGCTTGCCTTGAAAACGGCGCCTTCTGACATCCAGACGCAGAAGATGGCAGCAGTGGAGATCAGCAGCACCCATGTCAGGACGCTCACTTCTGATCTAGAGAGCACAAAGGGCAGCGTCCTGTCAGTGGCAGGCCCGCAACTCTCTCCGTCATGTCACAAAATGTTACAGAACTCGCGAAAATCACTTCAACTTGTTTATCATTAAATGGTTATTAATTTTTGCATGAAAACACTTTCTTTTGTGATTGCCTTGGCAATCGGGTTGGTTGTTGCTCCAGGACAAGCCAAGAGGGCTTGGAATGGACCTGACCTGCATGGCATCAACCCCGAAGCCGCACCCACAGTGATCCATGCCAGCCCGGAGTCAAAGACAAATTAGTTGATATCCATTGATGATTTTCAGCCTTGGTATTATCAGCAAAGCTCTTTTAGCCCTTGTATTAAGGGCTTTTTTTCTGGCGTATATTTTGTCAGCACATGGCATCGTCCAGGTCGTGGCAGCTGGATCCAACAGAGAGCTGACGGAAGAATGTGCAAAGAGCTTGCCATCAAGTTTGCCCACTGATATTAATACACCTCCCGAGCCAGGTTTGTATCGGTATCCTCTACAGGACAAGAGAAACTTTCTTTGCCTGAAACTTGCTGACGTTCGACGTGACAAAGCAACGCCAACAGGTCCAGGGCAATGGCTGATGCACCTTGAGATTATTGACAAAAGCGGAGACAGAAGGCCGTTTTGCCTCCCGGATCGTGAAGGCAAAAGATGGGCTCTAGCCTATAAGGAGGGTAATGGTGACATCAAGTTGACGTGTTCAAAGGGAGCATATGCAAAGTGCTTGCGCATGGGTTACGTGCCATGGATCACATACAGAAGCGTTTCCCTGGCCCGATATCACAAGACCTGCACAATGCTCATCAGGGCTGATTATCTTGGAGATGGTTCCAGCCACACCACTGCAGGAGTAAGTGTAGACATCAGTGATGATCTAGGAATTTCAACTCCGTCTCCGCTTGCAGTGTTTGAGGGAGGGTGGGATGAAAAGGGAGCCGTATGCATCTGTGAATGGCGATTACCTCAACCTCAAAACAAAAAGTACAGCTCCATGGCCGCCTCGCTTCGTGGAGGATACGGCACGATTGCATGTGATCATGAAAACGCAAAGAAACACGGAGCGATAATGTTTAGCGGCAAGCTTCGATGATCAGGTCAAGCATCTATCTTGCCCCAAACATCAGACATCATCCGCATAGACTGCGTACAAAGTTACGCATCTAATCATCCGCAGCAAATTGCCATAAACATGGCGCGAGTGAACATCTCACCACCGCTTGCCTGCCAGGTCGCACCCATCTCCAGGCCTGCCGCCCACGGCCAGCGTTCACGCCACCAAGCCGAGCAACCATGCTGAGAAGCCGAGAATCGCGACAAGGGAAGCCGACGCGCAAGTGTGATCCAATTCTATTTAGGGTGAGGAACATCTTTCCCAGCTCCCATCGGTAGAGACGGCCACAGGAACCAAGACTCTGCATGCCCCAGCCCTTGAGGAGAGGCCGGCCTTCATCGGACGGTGCAGGAGACCAGACGCACAGCGACTCCTTGAGATTCATCTCAGCCCTCACACCTCCGACCACGCAGTCAGGGCTGTCCACAGGCCTCCGGCAGAGGCCTCCCTCAAGTGCCAACGCCATCCCAGGCAGGGCCACTCTGATCTTCAACGACATCTGATCCGAGCGTCCTTTAGGTTTGGCGCAACGCCGTCGTTTCCTCCCCGATGACCGCCACCGCAGCGCTTCGGCCCCTGCCGTGCCGGAAGGGAGTTCTGATCGGGCTGCGGGAGTCGCTGGCCTATCTGCGCGATCCGGACGGGTTCATCGCTGAGCGAGCGGCGGAATTCGGACCGGTCTTTGGCACCACGCTGTTCTTCCGTCCGACGGCTGTGGTCGGCAGCCCCGCGGCGGTGGAAGAGTTCATGGCCCGCGAGCGCGCGATTGCCGAGAGCTCCCTGCCGGCTCCCTTCCGGGCGCTCCACACCCCCT